>NZ_QUDX01000001.1:0-384613 GCF_003477715.1 Butyricicoccus sp. AF35-5AC | reverse complement strand
GCGGGGTACTCGAACTGCGCAAGCGTGTTCGTCCCTTTCCGGGCGGAGAGTTTTCCGCTGAACCTCAGCGGGGGATTCGCCGTCTGCGGACGGCGGGAACGTGCCGCGGCCCGCCGCGGGGGCAAAAAGGAAGGGACACCTACGGTTTCCCTTCCTCTTTGAACTCCTACCTTTCCCTTGCTTCCTAATCTGGCGCAGATTTCCTATATGTGACCGCTTCGAAAAGGGGAACGACAGAGGATTTTTTCTTCCGTGTCTTTCTCAACATATTCGCAGTGTCAGATACATTACTGCTACACATGTGATTTCATCTAAGCAGGCGCGACATAACAGTGTCGCGCAAGTCGTCAGCACGTTATAATGGACAGAGCCTGCGAAGATAAATTGTACCAAACGCTTAATTCGTAGGTGCCATGCGGTATAACGTGTTAAAGAGTTGCGCGGCACGGTTATGCCGCGCCTGCGTAGAGTAAACCGTATGTGTAGCAGTACGTTGTCTGTGAACTGCGAAAAGGCGGAGAAAGACACGCTTCGGTAACCCGACTGCCGTTCCCCTATTTCGCAGCGGTCACATGTCGGCAATCTGCGCCAGACCCTCCAAGGGAAAGGGGTGATTCACAAGAGGGTGGAAACCGCAGGTGTCTACCCTCTTGTGCCCCCGCCGGGAAGGCGCACTCCCCGCTGAGGTTCAGCGAAAACCTCCCCGCCCGTCAGGGGCGAACACGCTCACGCAGTTCGCGCCCCCCGCTCAGCCGGTGCAGAGAAACAGGCGGCCGCCCGCACACGTTCCGTTCGCTTCTCAAGCGACACTTCCCCGTTTCGGCAGGAACTTACGAAAGTCTCCGCTTGAACTCCTCATACCCGAACATCCGCACGACCTCATCCGTGCCGTCGGCGCGTCTTACCGCGATGAGCGGCAGCGGCATGCCGTTAAACGTATTGGTCTTGACCATGGTGTAGAGCGCCATGTCCTCGAACACGACCTGCTCACCGGCGCCGAGCGCCACATCGAACGAATACTCACCGATGACGTCGCCTGCGAGGCAGGAGCGGCCGGTCAGCAGATAGGTGAACGCCTTCTTCCCCGGCTCGCCGCCGCGGTACACCGGCGGACGGTACGGCACCTCGAGCACGTCCGGCATGTGGCACGCCGCCGAGGTATCCAGAATCGCAATGTCCTTATGGTTGTGCATCACCTCAAGCACGGTGGCGACCAGATAGCCCGCATTCAGCACAACGGCCTCGCCCGGCTCCAGATAAACCTGCACCTTGTACTTTTTCTGCAGATAATCAATGCAGTGCACCAACGTTTCCACATCGTAATCCGCGCGGGTGATATGGTGGCCGCCGCCGAGGTTGATCCATTTCAGGCCATCCATATACTGACCGAAATTCTGCTCAAATGCAGCGACAGTCCGCACCAGATCGTCCGAATTCTGCTCGCAGAGCGTGTGGAAATGGAAGCCCTCAATGCCGTCGAGCAGCTCCGGCTGAAAATTCTCTATCGTAATGCCGAGGCGCGAATCCGGACCGCACGGGTCGTACATCGCGTGGTCGCTCGGCTGCGTGGAGCACTCCGGATTGAGCCGCAGGCCGCAGCTCTTCCCTGCCGCGCGGGCAAGGCTGCCGTAGGCCTTCCACTGCGTGAACGAGTTGAACACAATGTGGTCGGCGTACTCCAGAAGCTCGCGGAACTCGCCCTCCGCGTAGGCCGGCGCGTAGACATGGGTCTCGCCGCCGAATTCCTCATGACCGAGCCGTGCCTCGTACAGACCGGAGGCCGTTGTGCCCGCCAGATACTCCCGAATCAGCGGGTACACGGAAAACATCGAGAACGCCTTCTGCGCCAGCAGGATCTTCGCGCCGGTGCGTCTGGCAACGTCCCGCAGGACGGCCAGATTCTGCACCAGACGGTTTTCATCGAGCAGGTAGCAGGGCGTAGGAAGCTCAGTAAATTTCATATCAGTCCACCAGTACCGGCTTGTCGTTGATCTGCCACGGCAGACCCCACTTGTTCAGCGCCTCCATGTACGGATCGGGATCAAACTCCTCGACCGTGTACACGCCCGGCTTGTTCCACTTGCCGGTCAGCAGCATCGCCGCGCCGATCATCGCCGGAACGCCGGTGGTGTAGCTGATGGCCTGCGAGCCGACCTCGCGGTAGCACTCCTCGTGGTCGCAGACGTTGTAAATGTAGGCGGTCTTTTCCTTGCCGTCCTTCTTGCCGGTGAAAATGCAGCCGATGTTGGTCTTGCCCTTGGTGCGCGGACCGAGCGTTGCCGGATCGGGCAGCAGCGCCTTGAGGAACTGGATCGGCACGATCTGGTGGCCCTCAAACTCGATCGGGGTGGTGGACAGCATGCCAACGTTCTCAAGGCAGTTCATGTGGGTCAGGTAGGACTGACCGAAGGTCATGAAGAAGCGGATGCGCTGCACGCCCGGAATATTCTTGGCGAGGGACTCGATCTCCTCGTGGTGGAGCAGGTACATGTCCTTGTGGCCGACCTGATCGAAGTCGTACTCGCGCTTGATGCTCATCGCCGGGATTTCAACCCAGTGACCGTTCTCCCAGTACGAGCCGGGCGCGGATACCTCACGCAGATTGATCTCCGGGTTGAAGTTGGTCGCGAACGGATAGCCGTGGTCGCCGCCGTTGCAGTCCAGGATGTCGATGGTGTCGATTTCATCGAACAGGTGCTTCTGTGCGTAAGCGCAGTACGCCTGCGTTACGCCCGGGTCAAAGCCGGAGCCGAGCAGAGCGGTCAGACCGGCCTCCTCAAACTTCTTCTTGTACGCCCACTGCCAGGAGTAGTCAAAGTACGCGGTAAAGCCCTCGTCCTTGCAGCGCTTCTCGTAAATGGCGCGCCACTCCGGATCGTCGGTGTCCTCCGGCTCGTAGTTTGCCGTATCCATGTAGTTTACGCCGCACTTGAGGCACGCATCCATGATGGTCAGGTCCTGATACGGCAGCGCAATGTTCATCACGATGTCCGGCTTGTACTCGTCGATGAGCGCGCACAGCTCGTCCACGTTGTCCGCGTCCACCTTTGCGGTGCGGATCTTGGTTGCGGTCGTACCGTCCAGCTTCTCCTTAATCGCATCGCACTTGCTCTTGGTGCGGGATGCGATCATGATTTCCTCAAAAACGTCGCTGTTCTGGCAGCACTTGTGGATAACTACGCCGGCAACACCGCCGCAGCCGATGATCAATGCTCTTCCCATTGTTAATTCCTCCTCATTTTTAACTGTATATATAATTGAGATTTATTGAATGGTCTTTATTTGTTAAACTGCCGCTTGAGAAGCGAACGGAACTGCGCGGGCGGCAGCCTTTTTCTCTGCACCGGCTGACCGGGGTACTCGAACTGCCGTAGGCGGGTTCGCCCCTAACGGGCAGCAGTTTTTTCGCTGAACCTCAGCGGGGAGTGCGCCTACCCGGCGGGGGCACAAGAGGGTAGACACCTGCGGTTTCCACCCTCTTGTGAATCACCCCTTTCCCTTGGGGATATTCCGGTGCAGATTTCCTATATGTGACCGCTCCGAAAAGGAGTACGACAGAGGATTTTTTCTTCCGTGTCTTTCGCAACCTGTTCGCAGTGTCAGATACCGTACTGCTACACAGGTCGGCTACTTCCAGCAGGCGCGGCATACCCGTGCCGCGCAACTCGTAAGTCTGGAGTTTGCGGACAGCACCTACGGATTAGGTGTTCGGTGCAATTTAGCCTCGCAGGTGCCGTGCGTTACAACGTGCCAAGGATTTGCGCGGCACTGTTATGCCGCGCTCTGCGTTGAGTAACCCGCATGTGTAGCAGTACGCTGTCTGTGAACTGCGAAAAGGTGGAGAAAGACACGCTGAGGTAACCCGACTGTCGCGTCCTTTTCCTGCTTACGCAGTCTACCGTCTGCACCCAAGCTATCCCAACAAGGGAAAGGGGTGATTCACAAGAGGGTGGAAACCGTAGGTGTCTACCCTCTTGTGCGCCCGCGCGGCGTCAGCGCACTCCCCGCTGAGGTTCAGCGAAAACCTCCCCGCCCGTTAGGGGCGAACACGCTAACGCAGTTCGCGTCCCCCGCTCAGCCGGTGCAGAGAAAAAGGCTGCCGCCCGGAAGGGGCGAACCCGCTTGCAAAGCGGCTACCCAATCCAAACCGGAGCGGTTTTCTAACGATTCCGTTATTCTTCCACCTTTTCCAGCAGCTTCTGCACATAATTCGGCAGATAGAACGCGCCCTTGTGCAGATTGGTATTGTAATATTTGGTTTCCAGTCCCAGACTGTTCCACCAGTCCGGATTCAGATCGCGCACCGGATGCACGCCGCGCGACGAAAAGCCGAACAGCCAGTGTCCGGACGGGTAGGTCGGGATATGCGCCTGAAACAGACGGCTCAGCTCAAACGAGTGCACGATATTGCGGTGCGCTCTCTGGCACGCCAGTGCATCGCCCTTGTAGAACGGGCTTTCGTGCTGATTGACGAGCACGCCGTGCTCCTTGAGCGCCTTGTAGCAGTTGCCGTAAAATTCCATCGTAAACAGGCCCTCGCCCGGTCCAAACGGGTCGGTCGAGTCGATGATGATAAGGTCGTACTCGTCCTCGATGCGGCGGATATATTTCAGGCCGTCCTGATAGAGAATGTGCACGCGCGGGTCGTCCAGTGAGCACGCCACACCGGGCAGGTACTCCTTGCAGACCGCAACAACGCGCTCGTCGATCTCCACAAGGTCGATATGCTCGATGTGCTGATAGCGGCACAGCTCGCGGACACAGCCGCCGTCACCGCCGCCGATGACGAGCACCTTTTTAATCTTCTCACCGAGCACGGCCAGCGGCACATGCACCATCATTTCGTGATAGATGAACTCGTCCCGCTCGGTCAGCATCATGTAGCCGTCAAGCGTGAGAAACCGACCGAATTCCTCGCATTCAAACACGTCGATGCGCTGAAAATCGCTCTGTTCGGTGTAAAGCTGACGGTCTACCTGTATCTGCAGCCCAACCGTCGGCGTGTGCATTTCAGTAAAGGTAAGTTGCATGGGTGAAACGCTCCTTTTATTCCGGGCTGACAACGCCGCGGATGACCTGCAGGTTGTTCACCTCGGGGTCCTCGGTGCCGAGCAGCATGCAGTTCTTTTCCTTGGCGTAGCGAATATAATCAAGAATATCGCGGGTGATACGCTCACCGGGCGCGAGGATCGGGATGCCGGGCGGATAGCACATGACAAACTCCGCGCAGATGCGTCCGACCGACTCCTCGAGCGGCATGGCCTTCTTGTCCGCGTAGAACGCCTCCTGCGGGCCGGCGACCACCTGCGGAGAGATATACTCCTGCCGCATGAGCGTCGCCTTGTCGCGCTTGTAGCGGCGGCGAATGTCCGCCAGAGCGGCTACCAGACGTTCCAGGTCGCGCTCACGGTCGCCCACCGAAACATAGGCGAGCAGGTTGCCGAGATCACCGAACTCGGTCTGAATATCGTAAAAATCGCGCAGAATGTCGTACACCTCGATGCCCGCCAGACCAACGTCCAGTGTGTTCACCGCCAGCTTGGTCGTGTCGAAATCGTACACGGTGTCGCCGTTGATGAGCTCGCTGCCGTAGGCGTAGTAGTCCCCGATGGCGTTAATCTCCTCACGCGCATAGGTCGTCAGGTCAACGACTTTTCGGAAAATCTCTTTTCCGTGCAGCGCAAGGTTTTTGCGCGAAATATCCAGACTGACCATCAGCAGGTACGAACCGGAGGTCGTCTGGGTCAGGTTTATAATCTGGCGAACGTGCTCCGCGTTCATGGACGGACCGCACAGCAGAAAGCTGGACTGCGTGAGCGAGCCGCCCGACTTGTGCATGGAAACGGATGCTAAATCCGCGCCCGCCGCCATCGCGGAGACCGGCATATTTTCACCGAAGTAGAAATGCGTGCCGTGCGCCTCATCAGCGAGCACCTTCATGCCTGCCGCGTGCGCGAGCCTTACGATTTCCCGAATGTTCGAGCAGATGCCGTAATAGGTCGGGTTGTTGACGAGCACCGCCTTTGCGGACGGGTGCTTTTCAATGGCGGCCTTCACATCCGCGACCGACATGCCGAGCGAAATGCCAAGCCGGTCGTTCATCTGCGGGTTGACGTAAACCGGAATCGCGCCGGTCAGCACCAATGCGTTGATGACGCTGCGGTGTACGTTGCGCGGCAGGATGATCTCGTCTCCGCGCTTGACAACGGACAGGATCATCGCCTGTACGCTGCTCGTCGTGCCGCCCACCATCAGGAAGGCGTGCGCCGCACCGAACGCATCCGCCGCCAGCTCCTCGGCCTCGCGGATAACGCTGGTCGGGTGGCACAGATTGTCGAGCGGCTTCATCGAATTGACGTCCACCGTCATGCACTGCTGACCGAGGAATTTCGTTAATTCCGGCGAGCCGCGTCCGCGCTTGTGTCCGGGCACATCGAACGGCACAATACGCATGTCTTTGAAGTTTTCGAGCGCCTCCATGATCGGCGCGCGGGATTGATCCATAAAAATGCCTTCTTTCGGCAGAGAATGATATGCTGCGCTTTCGCGCGAAGCGCGCATGAAATACAATCTGCGCAGCAGATTGATAAAAACCGGGAGCATGTATCACGGTTTTTATACAAGGAATAAACTTTGTGTGCCGCGCAGCGACGCGCAAAGTTTATTGTGAGACAAAACCGAACATCGTTCGGTTTGTCTTTCTCGATTGAAAATGTATTTTCAATCGAAATCAGTAGATGTTCTTCCCCGAGAAAATCTCAATCATCTCTCGTCTGAGGTCGGAGTGAATCTTGAGTCTTGTTTTCGGCGGCAGCTCATAGATGTCGGTATTGAACAGGTAGTTCTGCAGATCGACCTCCTTGAGCAGCATTCTCGTGTGGAACAGATTGGACTGGTACACGTTAATGTCGTATGCGTCGTACCGCTCGAGCGTTTTCGGGTCGATAAAGTCCTGAATGGACGTCATATGGTGATCCATGAACAGCTTTTTACCCTCGATATCGCGGGTAAAGCCGCGCACGCGGTAGTCCATGGTGATGATATCCGAATCGAACGAGCCGATGAGGTAATCGAGCGTAGACAGCGGCGTGATCTCACCGCAGGTGGCTACGTCAATATCCACGCGGAAGGTGGCAAGGCAGGTATCCGGATGGTACTCCGGATAGGTATGCACGGTAACGTGGCTCTTATCGAGGTGCGCAACGATGGTATCCGGCTCGAGGGCCGGCTTCATGTGCTCCTCCGCGATGAGAAAGGTTACGGAGGCGCCCTGCGGGTCATAATCCTGCTTGGAAATGTGCAGCACATGCGCACCGATCATCTCGGTCACCCGCTCGAGAATGCCGGTCAGTCGTTCGGAGTTGTACTGCTGGTCGATATATTTGATGTAGTCACGCTGTTCGCGCTCGGTCTTTGCATAGCAGACATCATAAATGTTGAAGGACAGCGCCTTGGTCAGGTTGTTGAACCCGTAAAGTTTAAGCTTGTTCTGCATTTCATATCCTCACAATACCAAAAAATCCCCAGGCGAAAGGGGTACACACGGTACGCTTTCACTTGGGGATGATCATTCTCTTTTTGCAGATGCTTCTGCACATTCCGTAGGTTTTATGGAAGAGGAAAGAGTCTATATAGCAAGAATCGTTACTTTTAGGCAATACCGCATAATGAAGCAAGAGCGATTTGCGAGTAAATTTTGTGCCGCAAAGCGCCGCAGTCTTCATTGTAGGTGTTGCCTTTGTACTCTTATTGATCGTTTCACAAGTGTGATGCGCCCGCGGCACACGGCTTTTAGTCAGCCAACTTATAAAATTCAATAAGGCAACAAAGTTGCCAGTTTCGGCATTTGACCCGGCTGTCCGTATGGCCTTGGCACCGTTTTCGCGCAGAAACCGGGCGGTCAAAGAAATTCTGCTGAAAGGCTTCGCCTCTCCGAATAACTTTTATTATAAGGGAATCCGCGTGCAAATGCAAGTTCATCTTGCAAATTTTACGAATTTGATACCGAATCCGCATATACGGTGCCGCCATCACAAAAAGTTTACAGTCTTTGTTTTGAAAAATCGCGTAAAACGTAGTACAATGGAACAGTAAGACGATATCATTCTGAAAAGATAAGGTGAATCATGGCACGCAAAAAGAGAAGCAAGGGACTTCGGGTCAGCCTGATGCTGACAGTCGGACTGATGATCGTGTCGTTTGCGGCGGGCATGCTGACACAGAGGATCGTGTTCCGCGAGCCGCAGGCCGACGCCGGTCTGACCTACATTGAGGATATTCCGGTGATGACCGACTTTCTTCCCGAGGGCACACGCGCCCGTCCGGGACAGAAGCGCGAGATCAAGTATCTTGTCATCCACGAGACCGACAACACCGGCACCGGCGCAAATGCGGCCGCGCACAACTCGTTCATCCACCAGAACGCCAACGCCGAGGAGGGCATTGTTTCGTGGCACTACACGGTGGACGATCACGAGATCTACCACCATCTGCCGGATGATGAAACTGCCTATCACGCAGGCGACGGCATGGAGAAGAACGGCGGCAACATGAACGGCATCGGCATTGAAATGTGCGTCAACTCGGACGGCAACTACGAACAGACGCTCATCAACACCGAAAAGCTGTGCGCGCGGCTGCTGATCGAGTACGACCTGAACCCGTCCAAGGCACTGAAAAAGCATCAGGACTTTTCGGGCAAAATCTGCCCGTCCACCCTCATCAACAGCGGCCGCTGGGATGAATTCTTCAGCGCAGTAACCGCCAAATACAAGGAGCTGAAGGCCGATGAGGCGGCAAACGCATCGTAAGCATCCGGTTAGCAGAATGCAACCATGTGCAAAAAGCGTGGAAAATCAAAGGGCGATTTGTCGTAAATCGCTCTTTCTTTTTGCCCTCTGATATGGTATACTTCAAATCGTACGCTGTAAAAAAGCTGAAAAAATTTAAGCGTACCGTAAATCTTGCTTAAAATTTATCACATTGTGAAGGAGTGAACTGAAATGATCGTTGTACTCAAACAAAACAGCGACAAAGGACATGTCGAAAAACTGATGCAGCATTTCACGGATATGGGGCTGCGGATCAACTATTCCGAGGGCGCAGACACCACCATCCTGGGCCTGATGGGCGACACGACCCGGCTCGATGAAAGGGACATTATGGCGTATGACGTGGTCGAGCGTGTACAGCGCGTGACCGAGCCGTTTAAGGCCGTCAACCGCAAATTCCATCCCGAGGACACGATCATCGAGGTTGCGGGCCGCAAGATCGGCACCGGCTACTTCAATGTTATGGCAGGTCCGTGCTCGGTCGAAAACGAAGCACAGATCGTCGAGTGTGCCGAGCGCGTCAAGGCTGCCGGTGCATCCTTCCTGCGCGGCGGCGCATTCAAGCCGCGTACCTCCCCGTACTCGTTCCAGGGTCTGGAGGCCGAGGGTCTCAAGCTGCTGCTCGAGGCAAAGCGTCAGACCGGTCTGCCGATCGTCACCGAGATCATGAGCGAAAAGCACCTCGACCTGTTCGCGGATGTGGATATCATCCAGCTTGGTGCCCGCAACATGCAGAACTTCATGCTGCTCAAGGAGCTGGGCCGCTGCAACAAGCCGATCCTCCTCAAGCGCGGTCTGTCCGCCACCATGGAGGAGTTCCTCATGGCTGCCGAGTACATTTTCGCAGGCGGCAATACCAATGTTATCCTGTGCGAGCGCGGCATCCGTACTTTTGAAAAGCTGATCCGCAATAATCTGGATATCTCCGCTGTCCCGCTGGTTAAAATGTTCAGCCACCTGCCCATCATCATCGACCCGTCCCACGCAGCAGGCCGCCGTGATATGGTGCAGCCGCTGTCCCGCGCAGCCATCGCTGCCGGTGCTGACGGCCTGATCATCGAGGCGCATAACGATCCTGCACACGCCCTCTGCGACGGTGCGCAGTCGCTCGACCTCAACCAGTTCGATACCGTCATGAAGGACATCAAGCGCCGCGCCGAGTTTGAAGGCCGCGTGATGATGCCGTAAAAGCAAACAATGCACAAAACCCTCTCTGAAAATCCAGAGAGGGTTTTATTTTACCATATCGTTTTCCCGTACCTCGGCGCACCGTTTGTAAACCATCTGCAGCTGCGTAACCGTAGGGGCGAACAGTGTTCGCCCGTGAACCGTGTGATTTGGTGTTGCGTGGGAGCACACTGTGCTCCCCTACGGGATAACGCGTACCAATCGTTACCTGCGGTGCGCCGAGCCGTACCCCTGCGGTTTAGCCGGATGCAAGGTCTGTCAGTGCGCCAAAGGTATAACCCGCACTCTCCCACTTGGTCAGCAATTCATCGAGAATCCTCGCATTGGTCTCACTGGTGGAATGCAGCAGCACGATGGCCCCGTTATGTATCCGCGGAAGCAGCTTGGAGAATGCCTGCTCATCGGTTGGCTGGTTATCCGTATACCAGTCCACATACGCGAGCGACCAGAAAACCGTGGTATACCCCAGCTCCTGCGCCTGCCGGAGATTCTCCTCGCTGAACTTGCCCTGCGGCGGACGATAAAATTTCTGCATCGGCTGACCGGTCAGCGCGGTGTATTTCTCCTCAAGACCGTTCAGCTCCGCCGTAAACGCGCTCTTATCCGCAATGCCGGACATATCCGGATGGTGCAGCGTGTGATTGCCCACAATATGCCCTTCTGCGGCCATGCGCTTTACGAGATCCGGTGCGGTATCAATAAAGTTTCCCACCACGAAAAAGCAGGCAGGCGCGTTATGCTTTTTGAGCGCATCCAGAATAGCAGGCGTGCAGCCGTTCTCGTAGCCCGCGTCGAACGTCAGGTAGATGGTCTTTTTGCTCGTATCACCGACGTAAAACGCGTTGTACTGCCGCAGTTCCTCGGCGGAGACATTGCCGACCGGCGGCTGTCCCTCGGTCTGGAACGATAATCCCCAGTCGCTGACAGACGCGGGAACCGCCTGTTCGGCGGCTGTTGGCTCAGTATTTTCGCGCGGAAACAGAATGAAAACCGCAGTCAGAACCGCAAAAGCGCTAAGTCCCATACCGATTCGGCGCAGACCCGTGCGTGTGATCGTGATAAACATAGCAGTGCCCTCCCTTGCTCTACCCTATGCGGCTGCATGGGCAATATGCCGATTTTTCTCTGCCAATTTGCGTCAGGTTACAGGTAGACAACCCCTACCGATTTCCTGTACAATGGTAGTAACACCAACATGAGGGGGTTACGACATGAAAAAGATGAAACGATTTGCCTCTGCGGCACTGGCGGCACTGCTGCTGGCAGGCTCTGCGCCGAGCGCGCTTGCGCTGGACACCACACCGCCGATGTACAAGCAGTTCGGGTACGACAGTGCGGAGGATTTTACCCGCAGCTATCTCGGCAATTTCGTTCATTTTGATTACGATACTGCCAGCGATATGTTCCGCCGGTATGTACAGCAGCTGCACGCCGATCCATCGCTCGGATTTTCCTATTTCGGTCTGGAAGATATGGACACGCTGTACCGCTATATCGACTACGGCCAGTGGAAAGATATGGACGACTACTGCCGTCAGGCTGCAAGAGAAATGATACAGACCGCCGATTACCGGTCCGAGCAGCTTGCGGTGCAGCTGAACGGTCAGGCCGTCAAATTCCCGGACGCCCAGCCGGAGAAGGCCAACAACCGTACCATGGTTCCCTTCCGCGCGATTGCCGAGGCGCTCGGCGCTGAAGTAGACTACAACGCAGGCGCAATCACCGCTAAGAAGAACGGACAGACGCTTGCTTTCTCGCTCGGCGGCAAGCAGCTAACCATAACCGATGACAGCACCGGCAAGGTTATCAAGACCACCGCTGTTGATTCCGCACCGTACAAGAAGAAGGGCCGCACTTATGTTCCGGTACGCTTTTTCGCGGAAGGCTTCGGACTGACCGTGCAGTGGGAGAACAGTGTGCAGACCGCTGTTTTGTATGACCGCGATGCACTGATTGCAGACATTGACAGTCACTTTACTGTGCTCAACCAGTGGCTCAAAGCACAGCCGTCCTACGGTCAGAATGCAAAGGCACTGAGCAGCACCATCAATGTTTCGACTGACTACACTCTGTATGATTCCATCGCAGGAGACAAGTCCTATCGCGCAAGTGCAAAAATCAACGCACTGACCGATGAAAATGCCGCAGAAGTCCATCTATCCGCTGATTTGAGCGATCTTCCCAGTGAATATTATCCGAATTATTCCTCTATCCCCTCTGTTACGGATGATTCGTTTGAGTGGTCCATCTTCCGCACACTGCGCAGTTCTGACAAGAGCACGCTCAAAAATCTGCAAGTTGATTTGTGCGGCAGTGACTCCGGTGCCGGCTGCTTTTACATGCGCAGTCCTGCCCTGTCGGAGATGTACCGCGGCACGGAAAAGGACCGTCCTGAAGAACGCACCGCCATGAAAAACGGTGCATGGGTCAATGTTGCAACGATGGACACCGTATTCGGCGCAACCGATTTTGTCGAACGCTGGTCCGAACTGGCACAGGGCAAGGTGAATACAGTCGGTGAATCCATCGTCATCAACAGCGAAAAAAACACCTATGGGTACGAATGGTCTAAACTCTTTGCCGATGCCTACGAGGAATGCCGCAACTGGGAAGCACTTGCAGGCGACAGTCTGTTCACGCGCAGCGGTTCGCGTTATACCGCCAATATTGATCTGCAGGATATGCTCGGCAGCGATCCTGATACTTCAACCAGCACAATAAAGTATACGCTGGATACGTCGAACGGTTCGATCTCCGGTTCTACATCGAGCAGCTATACCAACTGGTATACGCAGTCTATTACGACAATTGAATTCTCCGGCAAGCTGCGCAGTCTCAGCTTTACGCGCACCGAACAGGTCAAAAACAAGAGCAAGCTGGTGCGCAGAAGCACACTTACCGCGTCTCCGACAGATACCGCACCGGCCGCTACTCCGCCCAAGGGCAGCAAAATCATTTTGTGGGATACGGAAAGCACCTATTATGATGAGGACGGTAACGAAATCACCGATATGTCTGATTTTCTTTCGACATTCCTATAAACATAAAAAGAGCAGATGCCAAGCATCTGCTCTTTTTTGTACTTTTTCAGAAACTTAGCCGCGCAGCTGCGCGCCGAACTCGGTCTCGAGCGCCGAGATAGCGGCACGCATTGCCTTATCGCACTCCTCATCGGTGAGGGTGCGGTCGGGTGCGCGCAGGGACAGCGAATAAGCAACAGACTTCTTGCCCTCCGGGATGCCCTTGCCCTTGTAAACGTCAAACAGCTTGACGCTCTCGAGCAGCTTGCCTGCCGCCTTCTCAACAGCGGCCTGCATGGAAGCCGCCGGAACGGCATCATCAACCAGAACCGCGATATCGCGGGTGGATGCCGGGAACTTGGGCAGCGGATGATACAGCTTCTCCGGGTCGATGGCGGCCAGCAGCGCGTCCATCTGCAGCTCGGCAGCGAGTACCTCGCCGGACAGACCGTAGCGTGCGGCAACGGTCGGATGAATGGTGCCGAATACGCCGATCTCCTTGCCGTCAATGAGCACCTTGGCACAGCGGCCCGGGTGGTAGGACAGGTTGGCCTTCTCGGGAGCAAAGGACGCGCCCTTGATGTTCAGCTCACGCAGCAGCGCCTCGATTACGCCCTTGAACTGGAAGAAGGACAGGCGGCCGTAGCTGCCGAGGGTCAGGATCTTCTCCTCGTGCGGCAGTACGTCCGGGTCAGCCTTGCCGTCCTTGACGGTCGGGGTGTAGATGGTGCCCAGCTCGTACAGCGAAGCGGTCGGGTTGCGATGCGCGTGGTTGTGCGCCAGATTATCCAGCATGGACGGCAGCACGGTGGTACGCATTACGCTGAAATCCTCGCCAAGCGGATTGAGGATGGTGGTGGAGATACGGCGCGGGTCGTTCTCGTCCCAGCCGATCATGTCGTAGAACTTCGGGGAGATGAACGAGTGGCTCATGGACTCGTCAAAGCCTGCCTCGCGGCAAACCAGAGCGGCAGCGCGCTCCGCCTGCTGAGACGGCGTGAACTCACCCTGTACCATCTCGCCTGCATACAGCGTGGTCGGAATCTTGTCGTAGCCGTACATGCGGGCAACCTCCTCGGCTACGTCGCACATACGGTTGATGTCGGTGCGGAAGAACGGCACAACGACCTCGTTGTTCTCAATCTTGAAGTCCAGCTTCTCGAGCAGCTTTACCTGCTCCTCAGCGGACAGCTCCAGACCGAGCAGGGCGTTCATCTTGTCCGGCTCGAACGGCAGACGCTTGTGGTTCGGGTCGGAGTTGTCAACGTCGATAATGCCGTCGATGACCTCGCCTGCGCCCAGCTGCTCCACCAGCTCGCACGCACGGTTGACCGCATCGAGGGTCATGCGCGGGTCAAGACCCTTTTCAAAGCGGCCGGAGGCCTCGGTACGCATGCCGAGCGCCTTTGCGGTGATACGAACGGTAGCGCCGTGGAAGTTTGCGGACTCGAAAACGACGGTCTTGGTGTCGTCCATAATCTCGGAGTTTGCGCCGCCCATAACGCCTGCAACAGCAACCGGCTTGTCGTTGTCACAGATGGCAAGCATCTTGTCGCTCAGGTCGTGATCTACGCCGTCCAGAGTCTGGATGGACTCACCGTTTCGGGCACGGCGGACAACAATGCGGCCGTCGGACAGGCACTTGTAGTCGAACGCATGCATCGGCTGGCCGTACTCGAGCATAACATAGTTGGTGATATCAACGATGTTGTTGATCGGACGAACGCCGCAGGCATGCAGGCGCTCGCGCATCCACGCCGGAGAGGGCTCGATCTTGATGTTCTTAACAATGCGGGCGGTGTAGCGCGGGCACAGGTCGGTATCCTTAACCTCAACCGACATATACTCGTTGATGTTACCGCCAACGCCCTTTACCTCCGGGGTCTTAACGCTGAACGGACGGTCGAAGGTAGCCGCAGTCTCGCGGGCCAGACCGATCACGCTCAGGCAGTCCGGACGGTTGGATGTGATCTCAAAATCGGAAACCCAGTCGTCCAGACCGAGTACCTTTTTGATGTCTTCGCCGACCGGCGTGCTGGCGGGCAGGAACAGGATGCCGTTCTCGCACGCATACGGTACGCAGCCGTGGGACAGACCCAGCTCCTGGAACGAGCACATCATGCCGTTGGACGGCACGCCGCGCAGCTTGCCCTTGGTGATCTTCACGCCGCCCGGCAGGGTGGACTTGTGCAGGCAGACCGGGCAGATCTCGCCAACGGACGCAGGCGTTACATTGGGTGCGCCGGTGACGATCTGCACCGGCTCCTCCTTGCCGACATCGAGCTGGCAGATCTTCAGATGGTCGGAATCCGGGTGATCGACAACCTCGAGGATCTTGCCGGTCACAACGTTGTCGATCTCCGCGCCGAGGTAGTAAACCTCCTCGACCTTGGAGCCGGACATAGTCAGCTTGGCATCATACTCCTTCGGGGTGATGCCGTTCATATCGGTATAATCCGAAAGCCAGGATAATGGCAGTTTCATTGATAGGAACACTCCTTTTGGTGTTATTGTTGTCCGTAGGGCGCGACGACTCGGCGCGCCGTATTTGCCGCCTGCATATACTTACGAGCGGCGCGCCGGGGTCGTCGCGCCCTACGATAATACGTATCGCTTGTAACATGCGGGAGAGTGCGGCGGGATGAGGTCATCCCGCCCTACGGGTGCAGGTTTAGAACTGGTGCAGGAATCGAACGTCGTTCTCATAGAACAGACGGATATCGTCGATCTTGAAGCGGCCCATAACCATACGCTCCAGACCGATGCCGAAGGCGTAGCCGGAGTATTCATTCGGGTCGATGCCGCTCATCTCAAGCACCTTGGGGTGAACCATGCCGCAGCCGAGGATCTCGATCCAGCCCTCGCCCTTGCAGAGCGGGCAGCCTTCACCGTGGCAGCGGTAGCACTGGATATCCATCTCCGCAGACGGCTCGGTGAACGGGAAGTGATGCGGACGGAAACGAACAACCGTGTCCTCGCCGTACAGCTTCTTTGCGAACAGCTCGAGAATGCCCTTCAGGTCGCTCATGCGGATGCCCTTATCGACAACCAGACCCTCGATCTGATGGAACAGCGGAGAGTGGGTTGCGTCAACGGCGTCCGAACGGTAAACACGGCCCGGCGCAATAATGCGGATCGGCGGCTTGCGCTTTTCCATCGTGCGGACCTGCATCGGAGAGGTCTGCGTGCGGAGCACAACGTTATCCGAAATATAGAAGGTATCCTGCGTGTCGCGTGCCGGATGATCCTTCGGAATGTTCAGAGCCTCAAAGTTGTAGTGGTCGAGCTCGACCTCCGGGCCTTCCGCGATGGAGAAGCCCAGACCGAGGAAAATCTCCTTGAACTCATCGAGCACGATGTTCAGCGGATGCTTTTTGCCGATGACAACGTCCTCACCCGGCAGGGTAACGTCGATGGTCTCAGCCTCCAGCTTCTTCTCGAGCGCAGCCTGCTCGATCAGCTTCTTCTGCTTTTCAATGATGGTTTCGATCTCCGCACGAACGTCGTTGATCAGCTGACCAACAACCGGACGCTCCTCTGCAGCAACGTCCTTCATGCCCTTGAGCAGCGCGGTCAACTCACCCTTTTTGCCGAGGAACTTAACGCGGGCCTCGTCCAGCGCGCGCGAATCCTTCGCGGCAGCGAGCTGCTCCTTCGCGGTCTGCAAAATGCCTTGCAGCTTTTCTTTCATACCAATTCTCCTTCTTTGGCTTGTATATAAGGGATGGTCTCTTATACCAATTAGTAGTTAGTAATTCCTAATGAAACAAAAAACGCCTTTCATCCCTCTAAAATTAGGGACGAAAGGCGTAAAACTTCCGTGGTACCACCCTGATTCCCGAAAAAATCGGGCACTCATTGAACGCCGGTAACGGAGCGTTACTTCGCCGGCGCCTACTGCATCTATTCAGCACCGGTGCTCACAGGGGAACTTCGCGCCATACCTCGATAAACGGCTTGCAGCCATGGGACCGTTCTCTCTGAGAAAGAGGAACACAGCGTTACTTTTCCTGCTCATCGCATTGAAATATTTATAACAGAATAATTAAAACACATTTTGCGGGAAAATGCAAGAGGAAAACCGGATTTTTTCGTTAAAATGAAGATTTAACGTGATGTTTTCCTTTGTTTGGCGGTGCGCCGAGGTCGGCGCACCCTACGAGATAGATTGTACCAATTATTAAACCCGCAGGTGCCGTCCGTTACAACGTGCCAAAGAGCTGCGCGACACTGCTATCCCCCTGGGGACCCTCTCTTGCCCTACGGGCAATTCACCTTGTGTCGCGCCTGCGTAGAGTAAACCGCCTGAGTAGCAGTAAACTGTCTGGCACTGCGAATAGGCAGAGAAATGGGAGCACACTGTGCTCCCCTACGGTAGGAAAAATCCTCTGCCGTTCCCCTGTTTCGAAGCGGTCGCATGTCGGCAATCTGCGCCAGACCCTCCAAGGGAAAGGGGAGATTCACAAGAGGGTGGAAACCGCAGGTGTCTACCCTCTTGTGCGCCCGCGCGGCGTCAGCGCACTCCCCGCTGAGGTGCAGCGAAAAACTCCCCGCCCGGAAAGGGCGAACACGCCTGCGGCAGTTCGCGTACCCCGCTCAGCCGGTGCTGAAAAAGGCTGCCGCCCGTTAGGGGCGAGGCCGCTTACGCAGTTCGCGTGCCCCGATCAGTCGGTGCAGAAATGGTCTCTGCCCACCGTTAGAGCATAAAAAAAGGAACCCTTACGGGTTCCTTTTTGAAATCGCTCTTCCTTACCAGGATGCCTTGCGGACACCCGGGATCTGGCCCTTGTAAGCCAGCTCGCGGAAGCAGATACGGCAGATACCGAAATCACGCAGGTAAGCGTGCGGACGGCCGCAAATCTTGCAGCGGTTGTAAGCTCGGCTGGAGAACTTCGGCTTAGCCTGCTGCTTGAGAACCATCGACTTCTTAGCCATTTAACTTCTCCTCCTTACTTCTCAAACGGAGCGCCCATCAGAGTAAGCAGCTCCTTTGCTTCTTCATCGGTATTTGCAGTGGTGCAGATAACGATGTTCATGCCGCGGATCTTGTCGATCTGATCATAGGAAATTTCCGGGAAGATCAGCTGCTCGTTCAGACCCAGAGCGTAGTTACCACGGCCGTCAAATGCGTTGCCGTTGATGCCGCGGAAGTCGCGTACACGCGGCAGAGCTACGTTGAACAGACGATCCAGGAACTCCCACATGCGGTCACGGCGCAGGGTTACCTTAACGCCTACCGGCATGCCGTCACGCAGCTTGAAGTTTGCGATGGACTTCTTAGCGTGGGTGATGATCGGCTTCTGGCCGGAGATCAGGGTGATATCACGGACAATAGCCTCGATAACCTTGGAGTTACCGTTTGCTTCCTTACCGCAGCCGACGTTGATTACGATCTTGTCGAGCTTCGGGATCTGCATTGCGCTCTCGTACTGAAACTTCTTCATCAGAGCAGGCGCAACTTCCGCAGTATACTTTGCTTTCATATTCGGAACCATTTATTGCAACCTCCTCTTCTTAAAGCGTTTCGCCGCAGTGCTTGCACACCGTCAGCTTAGTGCCGTTCTCGGTGAACTTGTGCGCTACACGAGTCGGCTTGTCGCACTTCGGGCATACGCGCATTACCTTGCAGGCACGCAGCGCACCCTCGCGCTCGATGATGCCGCCGGTTTCACCCTGACGGCGGGGCTTGGTGTGGCACTTGATCATGTTCACACCTTCGATTACTACCATACCCTTCTTCGGGTTTACGGACAGGATCTTGCCGCGCTTGCCCTTTTCCTTGCCGGAAAGAACGACTGCGGTGTCGCCCGTCTTAACGTGCAAATTGTTCATTTGTTGGCGACCTCCTTACAGTACTTCCGGAGCAAGCGACAGGATCTTCATGTAATCCTTGTCACGCAGCTCACGAGCGACAGGCCCAAAGATACGGGTGCCGCGGGGGTTTTTGTCATCACGAATGATAACGCCAGCGTTCTCGTCAAAGCGGATATAGCTGCCGTCAGCGCGGCGCAGGCCCTTAACGGTGCGGACGATAACTGCCTTAACGACATCGCCCTTCTTTACGCCGCCGCCCGGGGTGCACTTGCGCACCGAGCAAACAACTACGTCACCGATGTTGCCGTACTTGCGTGCGGAGCCGCCGAGAACACGGATTACCTTCAGTTCCTTTGCGCCGCTGTTGTCAGCTGCACGCAGAAAGCTTTCCTGCTGAACCATGTGCTCTCCTCCTTACTTTGCCTTCTCGATGATCTCGACCAGGCGCCAGCGCTTGTCCTTGGACAGCGGACGGGTCTCCATCACCTTAACCTTATCACCGATGCCACACTCGTTGTTCTCGTCGTGTGCCTTCAGCTTATAGGTGTGCGGAATAACCTTCTTGTACAGAGGATGTGCTACACGATCCTCAATTGCTACGACAATGGTCTTATCCATCTTATCGGAAACGACCTTGCCTACTCGCGTTTTGCGTAATGCTCTTTCGCTCATAATATTCGTTTCCCTCCCTTATGCCTTCTCCGCGATCTGCTTCTCGCGGATAACGGTATTGATACGAGCAATGTCGTGCTTGACTTCATTGATCTTGTTGGTGTTGTCGAGCTGATTGGTAGCGAGCTGCAGACGGAGGTTGAAGAGGTCCTTCTTCAGCTCACCGAGCTTTGCAGACAGCTCCTCAGCCGTCAGTTCTCTGATCTCAGATGCCTTCATCATGCTTCACCGCCATTCTTCTCACGGGCAACGAACTTGGTCTTGCAGGGCAGCTTGTGGCTTGCCAGACGCAGTGCCTCACGAGCAACTTCCTCGGAAACGCCTGCGATCTCAAACAGTACACGGCCCGGCTTAACTACTGCAACCCAGTACTCGGGTGCGCCCTTACCGGAACCCATTCGAGCACCAGCCGGATGCTTGGTAACCGGCTTGTCGGGGAAAATCTTGATCCATACCTGACCGCCACGCTTGGTGTAACGGGTCATAGCGATACGGGCTGCCTCGATCTGATTCGAGGTGATCCAGCACGGCTCGGTAGCCTGGATACCGAACTCACCGTTCGATACGAAGTTACCGCGGGTAGCCTTGCCGGTCATACGGCCGCGATGAACGCGACGATACTTAACTCTCTTAGGGAGCAGCATTAACGGTTGCCTCCTTCCTGACGGGGAGCACGACGCTCACCACGGTTGAAGTCACGACGGCCGCGACGGTCACCGCGACGATCGCGGCGCTCGAATGCCGGCTTCGGAGCTTCAATGGAGCGACCCAGACGCGGACCGCCGTGGAGAACCTCACCCTTGTAGATCCATACCTTAACACCGATGCGGCCGTAGGTGGTCGCAGCTTCAGCAAAACCATAGTCGATGTCCGCACGCAGGGTCTGCAGCGGAATGGTGCCCTCGTGGTAATGCTCGGTGCGTGCGATTTCCGCGCCGCCCAGACGGCCGCCGCAGGAAACCTTGATGCCCTTGGCGCCCATGCGCATTGCACGGCCCATGGACTGCTTCATTGCACGGCGGAAACCGATGCGCTTCTCGAGCTGAGCTGCAATGTTCTCAGCAACCAGGGTAGCGTTGGTGTCCGGGTTCTTGATCTCGATGATGGAGCAGCGAACCTTCTTGCCGTACTTCTTGGTCAGCTCTTCTTCGAGCTTCTTGATGTCCTCGCCGCCGCGGCCGACAACCATGCCGGGACGTGCGCACTGGATCATGATCTTGATTTCGTCGTTCTTGCGCTCGATCTCGATCGCCGGAACGCCTGCGTCGTACAGACGCTTCTTCAGATCCTTACGGATCTCGTAGTCTTCCACGAGGAGGTCGCCGAACACATTGTCCTTAGCGAACCAACGGGAATCCCAATTCTTGATAACGCCGACACGGAGACCGTTCGGATTTACTTTCTGGCCCATTGATTACCCTCCCTTATTCTTTCTCGCCAAGAACCAGCGTGATGTGCGAGGTTCTCTTGAGGATTCTGAATGCACGGCCCTGTGCACGCGGCATAACGCGCTTCATGATCGGACCGGGACCGACGTGAACTTCCTTAACGTAAAGCTTGTCGGTGTTCATGCCGTGATTGTTCTCGGCATTGGCAACTGCGCTCTTGAGGAGCTTCTCCATCGGCTCGCATGCTGCCTTGGGGGTATTCATGATGATGGCCATAGCTTCGCCCGCATCCTTGCCGCGGATCAGATCGCAGATCAGCTTGATCTTTCGCGGGGTCATGCGTACGTTGCGTACAATAGCTCTTGCTTCCATGTTACTTTAACTCCTCCTTACTTGCCGTTATTGGAGGTCTTGCTGCCCGCGTGACCCTTGTAGGTACGGGTGGGAGCAAACTCGCCCAGCTTGTGACCAACCATGTCCTCGGTAACGTATACCGGAACGTGCTTGCGGCCGTCGTGTACTGCGATAGTATGACCGACGAACTCAGGGAAGATCGTGGAAGCGCGGGACCAGGTCTTGAGGACCTTCTTCTCGCCCTTTTCGTTCATTTCAACGACTCTTTTGATAAGCTCAGGAGCCACAAAAGGGCCTTTCTTAACACTTCTGCCCATATTAAGATAACTCCTTTCTTACTTGCCGTTGCGACGACGAGCGATCTGCTTGTCGGTGCGGTGGTTCTTCTTGCGGGTCTTGTAACCCATAGCCGGCTTGCCCCACGGGGTAACCGGAGACGGACGACCGATCGGGCTCTTGCCTTCGCCGCCGCCGTGCGGGTGATCACACGGGTTCATTACAGAACCACGAACGGTCGGGCGGATACCCAGATGACGGGTACGGCCAGCCTTACCCAGCTGTACGTTAGAATGATCAGAGTTACCAACAACGCCGATGGTAGCCTTGCAGTCCAGACGGACGTAACGCAGCTCACCGGAGGGCAGACGAACCATTGCCTTGCCGCCTTCCTTAGCCATCAGCTGAGCGCCGACGCCTGCGGAACGAACCAGCTGTGCGCCCTTGCCCGGGTACAGCTCGATGTTGTGGATCATGGTACCAACCGGAATGTTCTCAACCGGCAGGCAGTTGCCGGGCTTGATGTCGGCATCCTTGGAAGAAACGACCTTGTCGCCGATCTTCAGGCCCTCGGGAGCGAGGATATATGCCTTCTCGCCGTCCTCGTACTGAATGAGAGCGATGTTAGCGGAACGGTTCGGATCATACTCCAGGGTCTTAACCTCGGCGTAAACGTCGAGCTTCTGACGCTTGAAGTCAATGATACGGTACTTCTTCTTGTTGCCGCCGCCGATGTGGCGAACGGTGATGCGGCCGTAGCTGTTGCGGCCAGCGGTCTTCTTGACCTTTTCGAGAAGGCTCTTCTCGGGCTTCACCTTAGACAGACCCTTGTAGGAAAGCACAGTCATATTTCTGCGCGAGGGCGTCGTCGGGTTGAAAGTCTTGATAGCCATTTGGAATTTCAACTCCTTGATACGTTATTATCGGGGTGGCTTCCCCATACAATTACTTCGTTTGAAAACACGTTTTCAAACGAGAGAGGTTCCACCGCGCACAGCGCGGATGAAACCAAGGCTGCGAAAAGTTCCGACCAGCGAAACTTTTCTTCGCTCTTGTATAAAAACCGTGATACATGCTCCCGGTTTTTATGAATCTGCAAGCAGATTCTATTGAAAACCCGCTTCGCGGGAACACTCAGGCTCGCCTTAGCAGCCGAAGTGGTTTTTACATCATGTTCTCGAAGATCTCGATCTTCTTGGAGTCAGCGGTCAGGGTTACGATCGCCTTCTTGATGTCGGAACGCTTGCCAACGTGAACGCCCATGCGCTTCCACTTGCCCGGCAGCTTGATGGTGTTAACCTTGGCAACCTTAACGCCGAAGATCTCCTCTACAGCCTTCTTGATCTCTACCTTGCCGGCATCGATCGCTACTTCGAAGGTGTACTTGTTGTCCTGTGCGCCCATCATAGAACGCTCAGTGATGATCGGCTTCTTGATAATGTCGTATGCGTACTTCATTATGCGTATACCTCCTGCAGCTTCTCAACTGCTGCCTTGTCGATGATGAACTTGTCAGCATTGAGGATGTCGTATACATTGAGGGTAGACGCGATCGTGGTGCGTACGCCCGGGATGTTTGCCGCAGACTTAACTACGTTTACGCGAACTTCCGGAGTAACTACCAGGCTCTTGCCGGTTGCCTCAACTGCGTTCAGGAAACCAACGAAGGACTTGGTCTTGATCTCGCCCATATCCAGGCCATCGATTACGATGATCTCGCCTGCTGCTGCCTTTGCAGACAGAGCGGACAGCATAGCCAGACGCTTGGTCTTCTTGGTCAGGCTGTAGTTGTAGGAACGGGGCTTCGGGCCGAGGGCAATACCACCATGGGTCCACTGCGGAGAGCGGATAGAACCCTGACGAGCACGGCCGGTGCCCTTCTGACGCCACGGCTTGATGCCGCCGCCACGAACCTCGGCGCGGGTCAGCGTGGACTGAGTGCCCTGACGCTGGTTAGCCAGATAATTCTTTACTGCAGCGTGTACAACGGTCATGTTCGGCTCGATACCGAAAACAGCCGCGTTCAGCTCCATCTCGCCGGTCTTCTTACCGGTCATATCAAAAACTGCTACTGTAGGCATGATTTGCTCCTCCTTCCCTTACTTTCTTGCGGAAGCCTTCTGCGGGTTCTTGCTGATGCCAGCCTCGCCCTTGGCAACCTTGTTGTTCTTAACGGTGTTCTTCAGCACTACGATGCCGCCCTTCGGGCCCGGAACTGCGCCGCAAACGGCGATCAGGTTAAGCTCAGCGTCAACCTTTACAACGTCCAGGTTCTGAACAGTAACCTGCTCAGCGCCCATGTGACCCGGCATCATCTTGCCCTTCATGATCTTGGACGGATCAGAGCAAGCGCCCATAGAACCCGCATGGCGGTGTACAGGGCCGGTACCGTGGGTTTCCTTCAGGCGGGATGCGTTGAAGCGCTTGATTACGCCAGCGTAGCCCTTGCCCTTGGAAGTGCCGGTAACGTCAACATAATCGCCGGTAACGAACATGTCAGCCTTAACAACATCGCCGAGCTGGAACGGAGTGCAGTCCTCAAAACGGAACTCCTTCAGGTACTTCTTCAGGGAGTCGCCAGCCTTCTTCAGGTGACCCTTCTGGGGCTTGTTCAGGCGAGCTTCCTTAACATCCTCAAAACCGAACTGTACAGCATTGTAGCCGTCCTTCTCTTCGGTCTTGAGCTGAGTTACAACGCAAGGACCTGCTTCGATTACGGTGCAGGGGATAACCTTGCCGTCAGCATTGAAGATCTGGGTCATACCGACCTTCTTGCCGATGATTGCTTTGTTCAGCATTTGTTTTTCCTCCTTAAAGGTTATTGGTTGACGGCATTTGACCGCCAACATGACCTCGCCGCGCGTGTCGCGGCAGGGCTTCAAACCGCCGGTGGGTTAATCCGGTCAGCTTGTTGACTTAAATTAGAGCTTAACCTCGAACTCGACGCCAGCCGGCAGGTCGAGAGTGGTCAGAGCCTCGATGGTAGCCTGATTCGGGTTGATGATGTCGATCAGGCGCTTGTGGGTGCGGCGCTCGAACTGCTCACGAGAATCCTTGTACTTGTGAACAGCACGCAGGATGGTAACGATCTGCTTCTCGGTCGGCAGCGGGATCGGGCCGGAAACCTTAGCGCCGTTGCGCTTAGCGGTCTCGATGATCTTCTCTGCGGACTGGTCGATCAGCTCGTGATCATACGCCTTCAGGCGAATGCGAATCTTCTGTGCGTTTGCCATTGTGGAATTTCCTCCTCGTATGTGTGCCATACATTAAATAATGTTTTGACTCGCTACGGAGAGAAACTGCAACTCCGCCGTGCGTATCACGCAACGGGCATGAAAATAACCGGGCGCACTGACTCCGCAGCGCAACAATCCGGTCACGATAAGAAACGTAAGTGGTTCAAACCATCGGCTTGACGGCGCACGCGCCGCGAGTCCCGAATTTACGCATGAACATTGCGTTTTTGCTGAATATCTGAATTCAGCTGATAGCAGTTATCTCAACCGCCCGATTGTCGGACCTACTCCACCGAAGTTACCTGCTCATAGCAGCAATCTCCGGTATCATCGCGTTTTAACTTGCTCTCGCAAGTTCTTATACATAGTACAATACTTTCGGAGAAAAGTCAAGTGTTTGCACAAAATTTTCAGCGATTTTTTGTTGAAATCGGAATTTTTCGCGTTATGCACAAAAACAGACCCGAAAACCCTCGTTTCAGGTCTGTTTTGCCCAATCTCAACCGGTAACAACCGCTAAGATCCACGAATCTGCATGGCTGTCGATCGTCAGATCGACCTTATCATAGGCAGTCACCGTGCAGCCCGCCCGTTCTACTATCTGCAGAGTCTTTTCGAGCGTTTCCATACTGTTGTCCAGCCGGAACCACGAAACGCCGTTCTCCTGCGCGAGCAGCTCACCATCAATATCCGGCAGGCTGCTGCCGCCGATGGCCACATAGCAGTACGCGGTGTGTGTGCCGTGCAGGCTTTGCGGGAGCGTAAGCACCGGACCGGTCTGCACCTGTACCGACTTCTCAATAATCGGCTCAGGCGCTGCAATCGACTGATCGTTTTCTGCATACTGCTCGGCATCAACGCCCGCATCGCTCTGCGCATTCGCCGCAGAGTCCTCGCCGGTGTCATTCTGTCCGCTGTATGCGCTGCCGTTCGCACTCTGCGAAGCCGTGCCGCTCTGCTGCACGCTTGCATTCGATGCTCCGCTGTCCGACGTATCGGTATTCCTCTGTACGGACTGCTCGATCTCATCCTGCATACCGCCGTTCATCGTGCAATCTCCTGCGTCCGCCGAAGCGGAATCCGCTGCCGTCGTGCTGCCGCTGCCTACCGTGCTGAACGCGGGCATCAGTCCGCCGCCGAGCACGACCAGCACGACAACCGCCGCAGCGGCCACCATCGTAAACGCCGGCAGACGGCGCATCGGCTTTTGCGGCGCGACCACCCGAACGGTTTCCTCCTGCCGCAGACGTTCCATAATGCTGTCATGCAGTCCGGCCGGCGGCTCGGTTTCGTCCACCGCCAGCATACTGTGCATCTGCTTCAGATCCTCTTTCAGCGCGGCGCACGATGGGCACTCTGCCAGATGCTCTTCCAGCTTTTGCTTTTCGGAATCGGTCAGAGTTCCGTCCACACTGTTTGAGCAAAGCTGTTCAAAATATTCCTCCTCATTCATGCTCCTCGCCTCCTTCCATATCTTTAGACGAAGGCAAATGAAAAAGGTTCCCTCGTTTGAGTAAAATTTTGCGTAAAGCGATGCGTGCGCGTGACAGCCGCGACTTTACCGTGCCTTCACTGACCTCGAGTATCTCGGCGATCTCGGTGTAGCTCATGCCGGAAACGTCCCGCAGCAGGACGATTCTGCGGTGCTCGTCGCTTACTTCATCGAGCGCGGCGGCAAGCTCGCGTCCCAGCTCGCTGTTCTCCAGGTGCTCTTCGGGAGATGGAGCCGTATCCGGAAGCGGCAGTTCGCGTTCCTCGTCATCCTCGCCCTGCACGAGCGGCTGCGTCGGCGGCTGGCTCTGCTTATGCCGCGCGTAATCGACGCACTGGTTCATCGTGATGCGGAACAGCCAGGTCGCAAAGCCGCTGTCCCCGCGGAAGTCCTTCATCGAGCGCCATGCCCGAAGGAAAACCTCCTGCGTGATATCTGCGGCATCCTCCGGCGAGCCGGACGAGCGCAGCGCGATGGCATACACGCGCTTTTCGTAGCGCGTCACCAACTCCTCAAAGGCGGAAAGCTCGCCGCGCCGCGCCTGCGCCACAATATGCTTGTCGTCCACTGCGTCTCCCCTCTCTTTCTCTTACCTTATTTATTATATGTTCTCCTTCGCCGAAACGAAGGCTTTCAGTTCGTCTGCAATTTCATACAGATCACTCAGCTTGGTGAGTGCGCAAATACGGTTCTTGAACGTCTTGACACCGCTTTCCCGCTTGAGATAGCAGTTAACGTGTCGGCGTGCCTCGAGCATGGCGATATGCTCGCCCTTCTGCTCGGCGGCAAGCTCGATCTGCCGCACAGCCGTGTCAATGCGCTCCGCGAACGGCGGCAGCGCCGGACAGATGCCGGTCTCGAGCAGTGCATTCGCCCGCTCGAACAGCCACGGATCACCGAGCGAACCACGCCCGATCATCACGCCGTCCGCGCCGGTGTGCGCGAGAATTCGGACCGCGTCCTCGGGTTCGGCCACATCTCCGTTGGCGAACACCGGAATGCAAACCACCTGCTTGACTTCACGAATCGCATCCCAGTCGGCGGTGCCGCTGTACTGCTGCGAGCGCGTGCGTCCGTGCAGCGTGATCGCTGCCGCGCCGGACTGCTCAGCCATTCTGGCAAATTCCACACAGTTGACGCTCTTTTCATCCCAGCCCTTGCGGAACTTGACCGTTACCGGCACATCGACCGCGTTTACGACCGCTGCGATCACCTTGGATGCCAGCTCCGGCTCCTTCATCAGCGCGGAGCCGTCACCGTTGTTCACGATCTTCGGTGCCGGACAGCCCATGTTGATGTCGATGATATCACAGCCGGATTTCTCCAGTGCGAGTTTTGCGCCTTCGGCCATCGTGTCCGGCTCGTGCCCGAAGATCTGAGCAGCCGCCGGATGCTCGTCCGCACCGAGTTCAAGCAGACGCGGCGTTTTCTTATCCTGATAGCACAGCGCCTTTGCGGAGACCATTTCGGTCACGGTCAGCGCCGCGCCGTGCTCCCGGCAGATATGGCGGAATGCAAGATCGGTCACGCCTGCCATCGGTGCAAGCGCCAGTTTTCCGTTGATTGTTACGTTGCCGATCTGCATATCGTTCCTCCGTCTTATACATTATATAACGGTGTATATTTTACCATAACGCGACTGCAAATGCAACTTACAGAATGGATGCACCCATTTTCGACCGAAAAACGCAAAAACAGGGTAAATCCGAGGATTTACCCTGTCGATATATTCGGTTACATTACCATGCTGAGGATCTTCTCGCTGAAGAAATAGCCGAACGAGATCAGTGCGGTATTCCACACGGCAATGCCTGCCGCAGACCAGCCGACGAACCACTTGACCGGCATCCGGAGCAGTCCGGCCGGAATGGAAACAATGGTGCGGATACACGGGATCACGCGGATAATCGCCAGTCCGCGCCCATGCTGTGCGTCGATAAATTCGTGGCATTTACGCACGAGCGACTTAAATTTCTTGCTCCTGCCGAACAGCTTCTCCATCACCGGTTCGCCGCCCCAGTAGCACACGGCGTAGATGACCAGACTGCCGAGCACACCGGCGATCACGCTCAGAAAAACCGTCAGCGGCAGCGACAGCTCGCTCCGGGCAATCAGCACACCGACGCACGGCATGATAACGCCTGCCGGAAATCCGGGCAGGTTCATATATTCGCAGAAAACCACGGCACAGACCAAGATCAGTCCGTACTGGTTGAACAGCTGAAAAAAGGTTTCGGCCGTCATAATAGCCGCCTCCGTTTGATCTATAGTAGGCGAAAACCGAAATTTCCGTCTGTATACTATAGTATACCAACCAAAACCGGAGGGTACAAGAGAACGGCCGCTCATTTTATAATCTGTTTACAAAACGAGCGCCGTCAGCGCCCAAATGGTGCCGATGAGCAGTGCACCAGCCCAAAATCCGGCAAGCAAAGAAAGACCGTCCGCCTTTCTTCTCGACCGCCGTCTGCGCGGCAGATAGCTGTTTGCGATGCGGCAGGCCTCGCGCACCATGTCGCCGCGCGGCGCATTGTAGTCCCGCACAAGGAAAATAGCCTGCTCGAACAATGCCGGCTGCTCCGGCTTGACGACAATGACGCGGCGGCTGACGCCTCGTACCATACAGATTCCTCCTCTCTTTGTTCCATCATTCCCCTCTTTCGTAATTTTATACCAGTCTCATTCCAGCTTTTCGATTTTCATGACCATTACCGTTCGGTCGTCATCATGTCCTCGGCCTTTCGCCTCGTTCACAAGCTGTGCCGCGATCTCCTTCGGGCTGTCGCCTGCATGCGCGATGAGCAGCTGCCGCACCCATTTATCGTCCGTGCCGTCGGTCACGCCGTCCGAGAGCAGAACCACGATATCGCCGTCGTTCATCTGCAGCGGCACGGCATCGCCAAGTTCGTCCTCCTCCGCCAGACCGATGGGCAGCGCCGTGCCCGGCAGAATGGTCCACCGGCCGTTCAGCCGCATGTAGGTCGGTGCGGCGCCGCACTTGAGGTTTTCCGCGCGTCCGCTGAACAGGTCGAGCGTGAATGCGTCCAGTGTGGTGAAGCGCATGCCGTCTGACCGCAGGCGCAGCGCCGGAGAGACCGCGTGCAGCGCGTCTCCGACCGAAATGCCTGCACGCAGGAACCGCTCGAGCGAGGTGATGAGCATGCGGCTGTCCCGCGACGCGGCGGCACCCGAGCCCATGCCGTCCGACAGGAGCAGACATGCCGTTCCGGTGTCGGTGAGAAAGTAGCACGCGTTGTCGCCCGAGACCGACGCGCCCTCCTTCTGCTGACGGCCAATGCCGACCACCGCACGGTACGGCGCCCGTTCATGCATCTCAACATGGATGCCCTGGCTGCCCTTTTTCTTCTCCGGTGCGGTCAGCGTCACGCCCAGCAGCGCCGACAGACCGGCTGAAAAGCCGTCCCCCTGCTTCATGATGTCGTCAATGCCCTCGCCGTACAGTTCAACGGTCAGCCTGCCCTGCGAATCCCGCACCGCGCACACGCGGTCGATCCATCCGAACGCTGCTGCGTACCGGCGCACCTGCCGCTCCATCAGCGGCTGCGCCGTTTCATCCTGCGTGACCTCCGCGCCAAGCTGCCGAAGAATATCCGTAATACCTGCGTATTGCCTGGCAAGCAGACTCTGGTTTTCCTCCTGCTGCCGCCGAAGGCTTTCGCGCTCGCGCAGCGCAAACAGCGCACTGTTGATGGCGCGCATCAGCTCGGGCAGACGCGCACACCGTGCCGCAAAATGATAGGGAAAATCGCTCATTTCCGCTCGCCCGCGCTGCAGCATCGGCTGGGTCACATCATTGAGCGCCGCCAGCGTGCTCACATAGTCCCGCTGCCAGCACTGCGTACACAGCATGCAGTTTTTGCAGACATGATCGCTCGCGTAGTCGAATACCGCCCGAATATTCCGGTCTCCGGCGGCTTTGCCCTCGCTGACGCCATGCAGCATAGCAAGGTACAGCTCGTAGAACGCCTGCGCCGCCTCGGTCGCACAGGTGCCCGCAAGTCTGCGCACTCGCTGACTGGCGGCTTCGCCCATCAGGGTATCCGGCAGCAGGCTGCGCCGGATGGCCTCCCACACGAAGGGCGGCAGCGCCGCGAACATGAGGACCGCGCAGAACAGCTCTGCGATCAGCGGAATGAACAGCGGATGCTCCACGCCGAGCATAGCCGCGCACAGTCCGCCGCCGAGCGCACAGACCGAAAACCAGCCGCGGCCGCTGTCGTGAAACAGTCCGGCAACGAGCGCACACAGACCGTAGCAGCAGGTGAACAAGGCTCCGTAGCCGATGTTGAGATCCATTGCTGCGCCGAACGCGACACCGGCTGCCGCGCCCGCCGCCGGTCCGCCGAGATACGCCGCCGCCAGCACGAGCAGCAGCGCCCCCGCTCTCGCGGGAGCGAACACACCGAACAGATTGATACCCGAAAGCGATAAAAGCACGGTCGCAGTCAGCACCAAAAGCGTTACCGGTCTGCGCCAGTCATTTTCGTCGCGCGGCGGTGCGAAGGCCGCGCCGTACATCCAGCACACGCCGAACGTGATGCCCTGCACGAGCAGGAATGTCAGCACCGCCGGTGCGGTCAGCTCTGCACCGAGCGGCAGGAACACGAATGTACACGCCGCGCTTGCAAACGTCGCCACACAGGGCGCAAACCACCGCTCGGACATCACCCGCAGACCGGCGCACACGCTCATCACGCACAGCACCAGCAGCGCTGCCGCGGCGTAAATGCCGCCGTGGAATCCGTCGCCGCGCAGCATAACGCCGCACACCAGACCGCCGAGCGCGGAAAGTCCCGCTCCTCGAGCCATCAAGGCCGCCGCCATCGCCAGTCCGAACGGCATGTACCCGCCGAGGATGGTTCCCTGTGCCAGCACCGCACACAGCACGAATCGCTGTGCGCCTGTGATGAGCGTCCGCAGATGCTCCTGTTTCCATAATCCAGCAGCCCATGCTGCCGCATGCCCGATCCGCACCGGTATCGACGCGGACCGCCTTGCCCTTTGTTTATCCATTTCGTTACGCCTCCCTTGCTGTTTTCCCAGTATATCCCAACGCAGGCGTGCCGCTTGGCGGGAAATAACAGCGGAAATTGCGTTTTGAAAAAAATTAAGCGCATATTCCAACTTTCGAGCGCGTAAAACGACGGCAAAGTGCGGCAAGCGGCTCTTTTGCCGCAGAAGCCCGACCGATAGACCGCCGCCGGCGGTTTTTCTGTTTCTGCGCACAAAAAAGAACCCGAAATCTTCGTTTCGGGTTCTGATTCTGCAGGTTTCGAGCAGAAAGCACTTATTCTAATTCAAACGCGCCGGTATAGAGCTGATAATACTTGCCGTGCTCCGCAATCAGCTGCTCATGATTGCCGCGCTCGATGATATGGCCGAGCTGCAGCACCATAATAACGTCTGCGTTTTGAATCGTGGACAGGCGGTGCGCGATAACGAACACCGTACGTCCGTACATGAGGCTGTCCATTCCGGCCTGCACGATGGACTCCGTGCGGGTATCAATCGAGCTGGTCGCCTCATCGAGGATCATAACCGGCGGATCGGCAACAGCCGCACGCGCGATGGAAAGCAGCTGACACTGGCCCTGCGACAGACTGCCGCCGTCACCGTCGATGACAGTATCATAGCCGTCCGGCAGTCGGCGGATGAAGTCGTCCGCATTGGCAAGCTGCGCCGCTGCCTCGACCTCCTCGTCGGTCGCATCCAGGCGGCCGTAGCGGATATTATCGCGAATGGTGCCGGTAAACAGGTTGGTATCCTGCAGCACGATGCCGAGCGAGCGGCGGAGATCGGCCTTTTTGATCTTATTGATGTTGATGCCGTCGTAGCGGATCTTGCCGTCCGCAAGGTCGTAGAAACGGTTGATCAGGTTGGTAATGGTCGTCTTGCCCGCACCGGTTGCGCCGACGAACGCGACCTTCTGACCGGGTTCGGCGTACAGTGTGATGTCGTGCAGGACGATCTTATCCGGATTATAGCCGAAATCCACATCAAAGAAGCGGACATCGCCGCGGACCTGTGTATAGGTGGTGGTGCCGTCCTCGTGCGGATGCTTCCACGCCCAGATGTTGGTCTTTTCCGGGGTTTCAACGAGTTCGCCGTTCTTGTCGTACTTGGCGTTGACGAGAGTAACGTAGCCGTTGTCTACCTCAGGCTCCTCGTCCATCAGCTCAAAGATACGCTCAGCACCGGCGAGCGCCATAACAATGGAGTTGAACTGCTGCGAGATCTGCGTTACCGGCTGGGTGAACGACTTGGTCAGCTGCAGGAAGGACGCTATAACGCCGATGGTGATGCTGTTTCCGACCACGCCGGACAGCGCCAGCGCGCCGCCGACGACCGCGACCAGAACGTATAGCAGGTTGCCGATGTTCATCATGATCGGCATGAGGATGTTTGCGAAGGTATTCGCGCTTGCAGCGTTCTCGCGCAGCTCATCGTTGAGCGCATCGAACTGCTCCTTGCACTTTTCCTCGTGGCAGAACACCTTGATGACCTTCTGACCGTTGATCATTTCCTCGATATAGCCGTTGACCCTGCCGAGCGACTTCTGCTGCTCGAGGAAGTACTTCGCGGACTGACCGCCCAGTTTCTTTACCACCTTGAGCATGACGCACACGCCGAGCAGTACGAACAGCGTCAGCCATACATTCGTCACCAGCATGCCGATGAACACCGAGATAATGGTCATCGCTGAGGAAAACATCTGCGGCACGGACTGGCTGAGCATCTGCTGCAGCGTATCGGTATCGTTGGTGAAATGGCTCATCAGATCGCCGTGGGTATGCGTATCGAAGTAGCGAATCGGCAGCTTCTGCATGTGCGCGAACATCTCGTCACGCACCTTTTTGAGCACACCCTGCGAAATGCTGACCATCAGCCAGTTGTAGACAAACGTAGTCGCAATGCCGATGAGATAGATCACCGCCATGCTTATCAGCGCATGCAGCAGGCCGGTAAACACCGGAGCTGCCTGCAGCAGCAGCGGAGAAATATAGTCGTCGATCAGGCTTTTGAGGAACATGGAGCCGGCCACGTTTGCCACAGCCGACAGCAGAATGCAGATGAGTACAACCACAAACTGTACGCCGTAGCCCTTCTGAATATATTTCATAAGACGTCCGAGCGTCTTTTTCGGATTTTTGCTGCGCTTTCCGCCCCTCATGCCTCTGCGGCCGCCGGGTCCGCGCATCTGAGGTCCTGCCATTATTCCTCACCGCCCTTTCTGTTCTGCTGGTTGTAGATTTCCTGATAGATCGTGTTGGCTGCGAGCAGCTCATCGTGCGTGCCGACAGCCTGCACGGTGCCGCCGTCGAGAATGACGATCTGATCCGCATCCTGCACAGAGGAAACGCGCTGTGCAATGATAATCTTGGTCGTGTCCGGGATCTCCTCCGCGAATGCCTTGCGAATGAGCGCATCCGTCTTGGTATCGACCGCACTGGTCGAGTCATCAAGAATGAGGATCTTCGGCTTTTTCAGCAGCGCACGCGCAATGCACAGGCGCTGCTTCTGACCGCCGGAAACATTCGAGCCGCCCTGCTCAATGTGGGTGTCGTACTTATCCGGCATCTGCTGGATGAATTCATCCGCCTGTGCCAGACGGCATACGCGCTCGAGCTCCTCATCCGAGGCGTTTTCGTCACCCCAGCGAAGGTTTTCCTTGATCGTGCCGGAAAACAGCACGTTCTTCTGGAGCACCATGGCAACCTGATCGCGCAGCGCCTCGATATCGTAATCGCGGACATCCACGCCGCCGACCTTGACCGTGCCGTGCGTGGTATCGTACAGGCGCGGAATCAGTTGCACGAGCGTAGACTTCGCGGAACCGGTGCCGCCGAGAATGCCGACGGTCTGACCGGCCTTGATATGCAGGCTGACGTTTTTGAGCGCCAGCTTGCGCGCATCGCCCTTGTAGCTGAAGGAAACGTCGTCAAACTCGATCGCGCCGTCCTTGACCTCGTGAATCGGGTTTGCGGGATTGTGCAAGTCGGGCTGCTCATCGAGGATTTCGGCAACACGCTCTGCGCTCGCCTTGGCCATGGTGATCATAACGAAAACCATCGCTACCATCATCAGACTCATCAGGATCTGCATCGCGTAGGAGAACATGCTGGTCAGCTCGCCGGTGGTCATCGAGCCGCCGACGATCAGACGCGCGCCGAACCACGAAATCAGCAGCATGCACGCGTACATGCAGAACTGCATCAGCGGCATAACGCCTGCCATGGTCTTCTGCGCCTTGGAGAACGTGCGGTACAGCATACCGGAAACGCCCTCAAACTTTTCGGTCTCGTGATCCTCACGAACATAGGTCTTAACAACGCGGATGCCGCGCACATTTTCCTGTACGACCGTGTTCATGCGGTCGTAGATTTTGAATGCGCGCTCAAAGACCGGGCCGACGACCTTCATCAGAATGCCCATACCGATTGCCAGAATCGGCAGCACCGCGAGGAATACGAGCGCCATCCTACTGTTGATCTTCATCGCCATGAACAGCGCAAAGACCAGCATGACCGGGCAGCGCACTGCAATGCGGGTGCACATCTGGAAGGCGTTCTGCACGTTGGTAACGTCGGTCGTCAGACGGGTGACGATAGAACCGGTGGAGAACTTATCAATGTTGGAAAACGAGAAATTCTGCACATTGTAGTACATATCGTGACGCAGATTGCGGGCAAAGCCGGTGGAGGCTCTCGCCGCAAAGGTGCCGGCCGCCGCGCCGAACACCAGTGCGAGCATGGCGCACAGCACAAGGATGATGCCGTATTTCCAAATGGCGGCCATATCCTGCCCGTCAATGCCCTTGTCGATCAGCCGCGCCATAACCAGCGGAATGATGACCTCCATCACGACCTCGAGCACAACGAAAAACGGCGTGAGCAGCGCGTCCTTTTTGAACTCACGCACACTTTTCAGCAGTCGTTTTATCATTATTTCTGTCCCTCCCTACACATATTGCATTGGTACTGCTCCAGATTGGAGCGGATTTTTTCACAGACCGCAAACCAGCCCTTCAGCTCGTCCTCGGTGATGCCCTGCCGCAGAAGCTGTTCCATCTGCTTCATGCGCTCAGTAATGTATTCATCCATTGCACGAGCCTGCTCGGTCAGCACCAGCCGTTTCAGGCGGCCGTCATGCTCCACCGGCTCACGGCGGATAATACCGTGCTGCTCCATCAGCTGCAGTATGCCCGTTGCGGTCGAGCGGCGCATCTGGAACGCGTTTTCCAGATCCTTCTGGAATATATCGCCCTGCTTTTCATGCATAATAATGTGATGGACAATCATCGCCTGCATACCGGTCACATTCGCTGCATTCACAGTCTTTTCGGTCATACACGCCATCTGCCGCCGAAGCAGATTATGCAGCATACCGATTTCTGCACCGATGCGGTCGTTCGAGTGACCGCAGCATGCATTATGGTCACAACAATCCATTGTTAGCCTCCTTACTGTTAGCTTGCTAACATATTATACACTGTCATTCGGCAATGTCAACGGGTTTCACGAAATGTTCACATTTCGGGGGGCGCTTGCAAAGCGAACGGAACTTGCCTGCCCGGCGGGCGCACCGTACCCACGGCGAGGGGCAAGAGGGTAGACACCAATGGTTTCTACCCTCTTAACTCCCACTTCCTTTTGTTTCTTAACCTGACGCATACCAGAGACCGGCGACTGCTTCGAAAAATATGAGAACGGCAGTCGGGTTACTCTTGCGTTTATTTCGTGAAATATTCGCAGTTCTCGAATAACGTACTGCTACACATGCGGGCTACTCTCCGCAGGCGCGACATACCTGTGTCGCGCAACTCATTGGCTTGGCGACTACCGATGGCACCTTCGAGTTTCATCTGATATGCACGTTATACCGTAGGGTGCGGCAAGGTGAATTGCCCGAAGGGCAAGAAAAGGTGCCCTGGGTACGACCTCGACGCACCGTATCTAACGATTTGCACCAATAAAAATAAAAAAATGGAGAAATGAAACCCGTCCGGTTCATTCTCCATTCCGACTCGCTAAGAGCCGCCCTATGGGCGGTTGCTCGCTGGACGCCCACTGCGGTGGGTGTCTCCATCTTCAATTCTCCATTATTTCGCCTGATATGTCGGTTTCAAAAACATTTCTTCAAGATACTGCTTGCCGGTTTGGGTTCGGAACACGCGGTCTTTCGCGGTTTTACACTGCTCTGCCGTCATGCCGTCCTCGTAGGCGTTGACGAGGAAATCCGCTTCGAGCAGAATCCGAAAATCTTTTTCCTCTCCGGCGGTATAGGTATGGTGATGCGCGATGAGCCATTGCACGCGCTCGCTTTCCTGCTCATCCGCGCCGCACTGCCGCAGCATGGGAGCCGCGACCGCCGGACCTTCCATCTCCTGCCAGTGTCCGCCGCTCGAGCCGTGCTTCCGTTCGGCTTCGTGGATGCCGATATCGTGCAGGACGGCTGCAGCTTCGAGTACATTCTGCTTCTGCCCATCCAGACCTTCCCTGCGCCCAAGCAGGCGGCTGTATGCGTATACCTTTATAAAGTGCTGAATCCGTTTTGCGTCGCCTGCGTCATACGCGATAGCGAGCGCGGTCAGCTTTTCGATGTCGATCATGCGTGTCACTCCTTTGGCGCAAGCATAGCACCGCACGACCGGATTTGTCAAGTCAGGGTAATACCACATAATTGAACAAGAGCGATTTACGAGTAAATTTTGCGGTCTGACTAGGCGTGATTTTGCGGTAATACTTTGTGTATTACCGTGAAAGCACAACGACGTCAGAGCACAAAATTTCCGTAAAGCGCCGCAGTTTAATTGTGCGGTGTTACCCTAATCCTGTCCAGCCGTATTTCGTCATATCCACGCGGCCATCCTCGGTGAACTCGATGCCGTCCGCTTCGAGCAGTGCGCGCTGGATATCCGCGCCGCCGAACGCAAACGCCGGTGACGTTCGTCCGTCTTTCGTCACCACGCGGTAGCATGGAATACCCTCCGGATCGGGATTGGCATGCAGTGCATAGCCGACGACGCGCGCCCATCTCGGGTTGCCCGCGAGCAGCGCGACCTGCCCATAGCTGGCCACCGTTCCGCGCGGAATTTTCTTCACCACTGCATATATACGGTCAAAGCTGTTTGCCATGGCTGTTGCCTCCTTCTTTTACTTTATTATATCAAGTCAGATTGCCGATATCCATAGGTTTTTCAGCCTAAAAAACTGTATAATTTTATCACGCTAAAGTATTGCATATACAAAAAAATTGCTATATAATAAAACCGTCACCAAATATAAGAGCATTCCACTCGGATTACTTACGAAAGTTAAGCGAGTGGTATAGAATGTAAGGAGGACAATAAAAATGGCACTTACCAATTCTTATCTGCAGGGCGTGTACGAAACCGTACAGAAGCGCAACCCGAATGAGCCGGAGTTCCAGCAGGCAGTTTACGAGGTTCTTGAGAGCCTTGAGCCGGTTGTTGAAGCTCGTCCGGAGCTTGAGAAGAACGGCATCATGGAGCGCATCGTAGAGCCGGAGCGCATGTTCATGTTCCGTGTACCGTGGGTTGACGATCAGGGCAAGGTTCAGGTTAACCGCGGCTTCCGTGTACAGTTCAACTCCGCAATCGGCCCCTACAAGGGCGGTCTGCGTCTGCATCCCTCTGTTAACGCATCCGTTATCAAGTTCCTCGGCTTTGAGCAGTGCTTCAAGAACAGCCTGACCACTCTGCCGATGGGCGGCGGCAAGGGCGGCTCCGACTTCGACCCGAAGGGCAAGTCCGATGCGGAGATCATGCGTTTCTGCCAGTCCTTCATGACCGAGCTGTGCAAGCACATCGGTCAGTTCACCGACGTACCGGCAGGCGATATCGGTGTTGGCGGCCGTGAGATCGGCTTTATGTTCGGCCAGTACAAGCGTCTGCGCAACGAGTACACCGGCGTGCTGACCGGCAAGGGTCTGTCCTACGGCGGTTCTCTGGCACGCACGCAGGCAACCGGCTACGGCCTGTGCTACTACATGAAGGAAATGCTCGCATACAAGGGCACTTCGTTCGAGGGCAAGACCGTTGCAATCTCCGGTTCCGGCAACGTAGCGATCTATGCCTGCGAGAAGGCTACCCAGCTGGGCGCTAAGGTTGTTACCATGTCCGACTCCAACGGCTTCATCTACGATCCGAACGGCATCAACCTGGATGTTGTTAAGGACATCAAGGAAGTTAAGCGCGGCCGCATCAAGGAGTATGCTGAGCGCGTTGCAGGCAGCACCTACACCGAGGGTCAGCGTCCGTGGGGCGTAAAGTGCGACATCGCTCTGCCGTGCGCAACCCAGAACGAGCTGAACGAGGAGAACGCCAAGGCTCTGATCGCCAACGGCTGCAAGTTCGTAGCTGAGGGCGCTAACATGCCGTCCACCCCGGAGGCTGTTGCAGCATTCCAGGCAGCCGGCGTATTCTTCGGCCCGGCAAAGGCTGCTAACGCAGGCGGCGTAGCTACCTCCGGTCTGGAGATGAGCCAGAACTCCCTGCGTCTGTCCTGGACCTTCGAGGAAGTTGACCAGCGTCTGCACGACATCATGGTTAACATCTTCCACACCTGCATCACTGCAGCTGAGAAGTACGGCCACAAGGACAACCTTGTTATGGGCGCTAACATCGGCGGCTTCGAGAAGATCGCTGACGCTATGCTCGCTCAGGGCGTTTGCTGATTTTCGATTGAAAGGGCTACGCCCTTTCAATCGAGGGACGCCCTTGACAGGCGCTGCCTGTAAGGGCTACCGCAATAAAAGAGCACCGGAATTTCGATTCCGGTGCTCTTTTATTGTTTGCTAAAAATGACCCGGCAAAGCTGGGCCATTTTTGTCGCGCTGAAAGCGCTCCATTTGATGCGCTCTGCGGCGTGATAGGTTATCTGGGTGCTGAAATCCCCGTCGGGGATTTTATGGGTTGGCGTGAACGCTGTCGCCCGCGAAGGACTCACCGCCGACAGGCGGCTGTCCTGTGGGTGCGGTTTGCGGGGCATACTGCGTATTTTATGCCGCGAACTGCGTTCGCGGGTACGGGACCCGGCGGCACAGCCGCCTGTGTCCCGTATTTCGCGCGTCAGCGCGCTTCAAATAGAATTTGCTATACAAATTCATAGCCCGTAGGCCTCTATCCTTAAAAAGATTTAATGAGAGCAAACCGGGAGCATGTATCTCGGTTTTTATACTTCTGGAGGGAGAAAGTTTCGACCATCAGGAGGAACTTTCGGACGACTTTGGAACGGCCCACGGTCCGTTCCCCCTTGTCGGCGAAACTGTAGTTTCGCGACAGGCATTTTACGCGTTTTCCGAGAAATCCGCGAGACGCAGGTTCTCGTTATGGTCGGTCGCGTAGGTGATATTCCACGGCGAGGTGAACAGCAGCAGGCTATTGCCCTTGAGGTCCTCGACGATCTTGGTATCGCTCGTGAGCTGGAGCTTCTTGATGTCGAAGTCCTCCTCGTCATTCTCAACCCAGCGAACGTGCTCATACGGCAGGTTTTCGCGGATGATCTCAACGTTATACTCGTTCTTCAGACGGTACTCGAGCACCTCAAACTGCAGCACGCCGACAACGCCGACGATAACCGATTCCATACCGGCATTCGGCTCGCGGAAGATCTGGATGGCGCCCTCCTGTGCGATCTGCTCGACACCCTTGACAAACTGCTTGCGCTTGAGCGTGTCCTTCTGACGGACAACGGCAAACAGCTCGGGTGCGAACGTCGGGATGCCGGAGAACACGCACTTATGCTTGGGATCGCACACGGTATCACCGATGGAGAACACGCCCGGGTCGAAAATACCGATAATATCGCCCGCATACGCCTCATCGACGATGGAGCGGTCCTGTGCCATCAGCTGCTGCGGTGCGGCAAGCACCATCTTCTTGCCGGACTGAACGTGCAGCACGTCCTGACCGCGCTCAAACTTGCCGGAGCAAATACGCATGAACGCAACACGGTCGCGGTGCGCCTTGTTCATGTTCGCCTGAATCTTGAACACAAACGCGGAGAAATGCGGGTCGAACGGGTCGATCACGCCGATGTCAGCGGTACGCGCGGTCGGCGGAGGCGTCATCTGCAGGAACTTCTTCAGGAACGGCTCAACACCGAAGTTAGTCAGCGCGGAACCGAAAAATACCGGCGACAGCTTGCCCTCGTGCACAGCCTTGAGATCAAACTCATCGCCTGCACCGGAGAGCAGCTCCACATCGTCGATCAGCGTCTGGTACTGATCCTCAGGCAGCAGTCCCTCGAGGATCGGATCGTCGATCGACAGGCGCTGCGCCTTGACCTCGTGGCGGAAATCCGCACCCTCAAACGCGATAACCTCATCGTCCATGCGGTCGTACACGCCCTTGAAGCGCTTGCCCGAGCCGATTGGCCAGTTTACCGCATAGGTGCCGATGCCCAGCTCGTTCTCGATGTCCTCGAGCAGCTCGTACGGGTCGCGTGCCTCACGGTCCATCTTGTTGATGAACGTGAAGATGGGCACGCCGCGCATCGCGCAAACCTTGAACAGCTTGCGGGTCTGTGCCTCGACGCCCTTGGAGGCATCAATGACCATCACCGCAGAGTCAGCCGCCATCAGCGTGCGGTAGGTGTCCTCCGAGAAGTCCTGATGGCCCGGGGTATCCAGAATATTGATGCACTTGCCCTCATAGCGGAACTGCAGCACCGAGGACGTTACCGAAATACCACGCTGCTTCTCGATCTCCATCCAGTCGGAAACCGCATGACGGCTGTTTTTCTTGCCCTTGACCATGCCGGCCTCCTGAATGGCTCCGCCGTAGAGCAAAAACTTCTCCGTAATGGTGGTTTTACCGGCGTCAGGGTGCGAAATGATTGCAAATGTGCGCCGATTTTCAATTTCTTTTTTCAGGTCTGCCACAGACTTTTTCCTCCCGATCTATCAAAAATCTAATATTGTTGTAGAATGTACACAGAATGTTCACAATTCACCAGTACTATAAATGACGTGGAAAGCGTAAGATCCCCCCACATGTTCTTGCTTTCTACTCTCTATCCTACCTTTTATTGCGGGAGCAGCCGGACGAAAGTTCGGCTGTTCCTGTTTTTTTACCTTTTTTAAAGGTAGAACGAAAGCTGCGGCACCCGCCGCATCGGGGCAAGAGGGTAGACACCTACGGTTTCTACCCTCTTAACTCCCGTTTCCCTTAACTTGTTAGTCCAGCGCAGCTTTCCTATCTGTGACCGCTCCGAAAAAGGGGAACGACAGTCGGTCTACCACAGCGTGTCTTTCTCCGCCTATTCACAGTTCACAGACAACTTACTGCTACACATATCGGAAAGTCTACGCAGAGGGCGGCACAGCTATGCCGCCCAAAGGTTAAACTTAACCATTGCGTGCGGCACGCGCTGTCAGACGCAGAAGAGACCCTCGTCAACGTGTAAGGGTCGACTGCCGTTCCCCTTTTCGAAGCAGTCGCCGGTCTCTGATTTGCGTCAGGCTATCTTAGGAAAAGGGTGAAAATCAGAGGGTGGAAACCTTGGTGTCTACCCTCTTGTGCGCTTGCCGCGAAGGCAAGAACCGCCGCATACTGCGGCACCAATTTCCGTCAAACGCAAACCTTACAAGGATGCAAAGGAGCCATCACAGCTCCTTTCGACCCTCCAGTGCACGGGTCAGCGTCACCTCATCGACGAACTCCAAATGCCCGCCAACCGGAATACCATACGCCAGCCGCGTAATCTTGATGCCGAACGGCTGCAGCAGCCGCGAAATGTACATCGCCGTGGCTTCGCCCTCGGTGTCCGGATTGGTGGCGAGGATAACCTCCTCGGTCTCCTCCTCCGCCACGCGCTTGACCAGCTCGCGGATACGGATGTCGTCCGGTCCGACGTGCCCCATCGGAGACAGCGTGCCGTGCAGCACATGATACAGACCCTTGTACTCCTTCGTGCGCTCGAACGCGATTACATCGCGCGGCTCTGCCACCACGCAGATCACCTTCTGGTTGCGCGTCTTGTCCGAGCAGATCGGACAGATCTCACTGTCCGTCAGATTCTGACAGCGCTTGCAGGTGAACGTCTTGGCTTTTGCTTCACGGATGGCATCCGCAAACCGCTCGGCATCCTCTTTCGGCAGGTCGAGCACATGAAACGCCAGCCGCTGTGCGGTCTTCTGGCCAATGCCCGGGAGCTTTGCAAACTCCTCGATCAGCCGTTCGACCGGCGGTGCAAAAAGCTCCATTACAGCAGACCGCCCAGACCGCCGCCAATGCCGCCCGTAATCGCGGACATCTGGCTCTGCGACTTGTCGGAAGCCGCCTTGAGCGCCTCGTTGACCGCTGCAACGACCAGATCCTGCAGCATGTCGATGTCGTCCGGATCAACAACGTCCGGCTTAATCTCAATGCTCTTAAGCGTGGAAGTGCCGGTTACAGTCGCGGTAACCATGCCGCCGCCTGCCGTGCCGGTGGATTCCATCAGCGCGATCTCCTCCTGCGCCTTGAGCATGCTCTCCTGCATCTTCTGTGCCTGCTTCATCATCGCCTGCATGTTCATGCCGCCGCCGAAGCCGCCGAAACCCTTACCCTTTGCCATAATAAATGTCCTCCTTAAAGCTGTTTCACTTGAATATCCATTGATTTAGCGCGGTCGATCAGTTCATCGACTGCGATATTTTTTTTCACACCAAGCTCCTCGCCCGCTTCGCGCACCTTGACCTTGATGGGTGCGCCGTTCAGCTTGGCCGCCTGCTCCCGGATGACCGAAATGGTCGGCTCCTTTGCCGCGAGAAGAGCCGTCATTTTGTCCTCGCAGAGAATGACGAGCGCGTTGTCCTCGAGCACGCCTTTCGCGCTCAGCTTGATACAGGTGTGCGCGCCGATGTTGATTTTGTTGGTCAGCGCCTTGAGCAGCGGCTGCCAGTGCTGCCACAGCGTCCGTTCCGGCTTGGGCGGTGCCGATGCCGACTCCTCCTCGCTTACCCAGTCAGGCGCATCCTCGTCACCCGGAAGCGGCGGTGCATCATCGTCACTCGGCGGAGGCGGCACATCGCCTGCCTGCTGCGCGGCTGCTGCGGGCACCATCTGCACCGGAACGCCGTTCTTCAGCTTTTCCTCGAGCGCTTCTACACGCCCGCCGAGCGTGTCGTAATTGTCAGCGCCCAGGCTACACAGCCGCACCGCGCACAGCTCCGCCTCCACGCGGCGGTTGGCTGCCGTGCGCATATGGTCGAGCGAATCGCTGATAATGCGGCTCCACGCGATGAGCGTGGACGACGCCAGACCGTCGCACAGCGCCTGCAGCGTCTTTACGCTGTACGCCGGAGAAATAAGCGCGGAAACGTCGGTCTTGCTGGTCTTGACCAGCAGCGCGTCGCGGATCAGGCCGAGCATCTGGTCGTACACCGAGGCCAGATCACGGCCTGCGTTGTAATATTCGTCCAGCAGGCCGACTGCCGCCGCCAGATCACCGGTTTTCAGGTGCTCGGCCAGGCGAATGCCATCGTCCTGACCCATGACGCCGAGCGCCGCCGTGACCGTTTTCTCGTCCACCGCACCGGCTGCTGCCGCACGGTCGAGCATGGAAAGCGCGTCTCGCATGGCGCCGTCTGCCAGCCGGGCGATCAGGCGTGCTGCACCTTCGGTCAGCGCAATGCCCTCACCTGCCGCAACATCCAGCAGCCGGCGGGCAATATCCTCCGCACCGATCCGGCGGAAATCGAACCGCTGACAGCGCGACAGAATGGTCGCAGGTACCTTGTGCAGCTCGGTGGTAGCGAGGATGAACAGAACGTGCTCCGGCGGCTCCTCGAGTGTTTTGAGCAGCGCATTGAACGCACCGATGGACAGCATGTGTACCTCGTCGATGATGAACACGCGCTTGCGGACCTGTGCAGGCGTGTAGCGCGTCTCATCGCGCAGGTCGCGGATGTTGTCCACGCCGTTGTTGGACGCCGCATCAATCTCGGTCACGTCCAGCACCGAGCCGTCCAGAATGCCGCGGCACGCCGCACACTCGTTGCACGGATCGCCGTTCACCGGATGCTCGCAGTTGACTGCGCGCGCGAGGATCTTCGCACAGGTGGTCTTGCCGGTGCCGCGCGTGCCTGTAAACAGATATGCATGGCTCAAACGTCCGGACTGCAGCTGCGCGCGCAGCGTGTCCGTAATATGCTGCTGCCCGATCACATCCGCAAACGTCTGCGGCCGCCATTTGCGGTATAAAGCCTGATACATTACGAAAATCCTCCCCTCAATAAAATAAAGAGGCGGGCGTAAGCCCGCCTCAAAGCGTCCTCTCGCGGACTTTGTCCGCCATTCAATACCGGTTTGCTTGCAAACCGTACCCGCATGACAGGATTTTGTTTCAAAAATCCGAGCCATCGACCTCCGCCGCTTCACGGCGGCATTCAATCGAATCTTACGGCCGTGCCGTAAGATTCATAAAAACCCGCGACATGTGCGTGGGTTTTTATACAAGACGGAGCAAAAGTTTCGACCATCGGAAGGAACTTTTGTCCCGCCGGGATTTGTCCGAGCCGCAGGCTCGGCATATCCCCTTCGATCGAAAGCGTGGTTTCGATCGAGAATCGTTCAGCGCCCCACAAGACCGCACACAGGTAATTCGAATACACACACCCGGCTGCCTTTCCGCATTTCGGGCTCAGAATCGGCAGATCTGCGGCACACGATGGTTTCTGCTTAATGCTGCTCGGTTCCCCGCCTGACATGGTTCACAGTCCTCCGTTGCGCAGTACCGGTCCCTCATCGCCCTGTGAGTGGCTGCCTCGCCGCATGCGTGCTCCTTGTTACCCGCATAGTCCCCGCTGAAGCGGATTGCGGGTTCAAGGCACCGCTAACGCCCCGACTTGTGCGGCCTTGTGCGGCGCTGAACGATTTTCAGTTTTCAGTTTGTGCCGAACAATTCGGCTTTATGCTTCCGGATCCTCCGAGCTGTCGCCGCTGTCTCCGCTGTCGCCGCCGGAATCGCCGCTGTCGCCCGAATCGTCTCCGCTGTCACCGCCGTCGCCGCTGTCGTCACCGGAATCGCCGCTGTCGCCGCTGTCATACGATCCGCCGTCACCGGAATCCTCATTGCCGGTGTTGGTATCCGAAGAGCTGCTGTCCGAATTGCTGTCATCTTCTTCATCGTCGTAGTAATAATTATCTACGCCCATGCTCTCGAAATCATACTTGTTTTCGATATTCTGATGACTGCAGGTCTCGGTCGGAACCTTGCCCTTCCAGAATCGGCCGGTTGCAGCACGTCCCGCAGCGCGGCACGCGCCGGATGCCAGCAGACCGGTATCCATACAGTAGGTGACTTCCTCGAAATCCTGCGGATGCGAGTCAAATACCAGACCGGAATCACCTGCATGCACCTTCTGCATAACAGCCAGCCAGATATTCGCCGCATTGCGACCGTACAGGCCGTCCAGACGGTAGTTATGCTCGTAGCCTACCCATACCGCACCGGAATACTTCGGCGTGATGCCGCAGAACCAGATATCGGTATTGGAGGTGGTCGTACCGGTCTTGCCGCCGGTTTCTACACCGTCAAGCTGAATGCCGTAGGCGGTACCGTGTGCGGTAACGTTCTGCAGACAGTCGAGCATATAATAATCCGTGCGGACATTGGTAAAGCCCTTATCCGTGTTGGGTGTATTCTCCATTACGGTGTTGCCTTCGCTGTCCGTCACCTTGGTGTAGGTGCGGGTACCGCCGCAAACGCCATCATTGATGAAGGTCGAGAAACCGCCCGCCATCTCACGAACGGTAACACCGTCCGTCAGTGCGCCAAGCGCCAGCGGTGCAAGATCGATATCCGACTGCACGGTACCGTCCTCGTTGGTGCGGCTGTCTACCAGCTTAAAGCCAAGCTGCTGGGTCAAAAAGTTAAACGATACCTGCGGTGTCAGCGTTTTGAGAAGCTGTGCAGAGACCGTATTGAGCGAACGGGTCATGCCCTCCTTAATGGTCAGCTGACGGCCGGTCGGATATTTGCCGTCGTTCATCGGCCACGGATTGCCCTCTTCATCCTCCATGAGCGCACGATCATAAATCGTGCTGTCCGGCGTGACGATGCCGTTATCCATCGCCGGTCCGTAAGCCGAGAGCGGCTTGAGCGAAGAACCCGGCTGACGGCGTGCGTCAGACGCATAGGAGAAACCGCGGCTGCTGGTCTTTTCACCGCGGCCGCCGGCAATACCAACGATATTGCCCTGCTTGTCCGTGATGACCATGGCGCTCTGCGGAATTTCACCGTACTTTTCGGTGTTCGGGAAATTATCTGCGTTAGCCCAGACCTCATCAAGTGCATTCTGCACCTTGGTGTCGATGGTCGCATAGATGTTCAGGCCGCCGGAGTAAACCATGTTCTCCGCAACCAGACGGGAATATCCCTTTTCGGTCATCAGGTCGTTGATCACGTCCTTGATAACTTCATCGGTGAAGTAGCTGTAGGTGGACTTGATCTCCTGCTGATACTCCTCGTAGGGGCGGTAGTTAAGCTCCTCTGCTACGGCAGCCTCGTACTCCTCCTGCGAGATCATCTTCTGATCGAGCATCTGTGCAAGGATGGTCTCCTGACGCTTCTTTACCTTTTCGGGATGGTTATAAACGTCGTAAATCGACGGGTTGTTGGTAAGACCTGCCAGCACGGCGGATTCTGCCAGATCCAGCTGCGATACATCCTTGTCAAAGTACTGCATCGCCGCAGTCTGCACACCGTAGCTGTTGTAGCCCAGATAGATCGTGTTCAGGTACATGACCAGAATACGGTCCTTGTCGTCAATCTCTTTCTCGAGTGCAAACGCGCGGAAAATCTCGTTTACCTTGCGCTTTACCGAGTAATCGTTATCAGCCGTGATGTTTTTGATCAGCTGCTGCGTTATCGTGGAGCCGCCGTACTGCGTGCCGCCGAGCAGCCAGCCCTTGACCGCACCGATCGTGCGCACCCAGTCTACACCGTGGTGCTTGTAAAAGCGCTCGTCCTCGATTGCAACGACTGCGTTCTTGAGGGTATCCGGAATCTTGTCGCTGTCCACCCATTCACGGTTTTCCTTGCCCTTGATGGTTTCGTACAGCTTGTATTCATCGGAATCCGATTCCTTAGCATAAATGAATGAATTCAGATTCAGACCCAGTCCCTTGCTGATCTCCACCGCAGTTTCCTTCGCGGACGGATTGATATAGATGTGCACATACATCGCAAACGCAATGCCGCAGAAGCAGCCGCACAGCACGCCGATCAATACCAGTGTAATCAGTATGCGGGAGAACAGATGTCCGATTCCCGTTCCTTTTTGATTGCCAGTTGCCAATTTGTTTTCCTCCTTGCCCCACGATATGCACCGCAGGGTCCTGTCGGGTAAGACGAAGAACACGTCCTATTTGTTCCCGCACACGGTCTTGTTTTTTTGAAACACCGTGTATTGTTGGCAATACCGTAAAATTCATCGGTATTACCGTCTTATAAGGCTAAATGAATTGTACAATAGCTGCCTGTGCCGATTTTCTTCCGGCAGCTTACTGCCGAGGTAATAGGCACTCTGATAGCATTATACCACAGGACTTTGCAAATTCCAAACATTTTTTACGCTGCTTTTAGAATAGACCGTATTTTTGTGGGAATACTCAAAGCAAGTCCCACTGAGTGAAGGAGTTTTGACTATGATGCAGGGTTTTTATCTGCTTGCTATGCAGCAGGCGCGGCGGCGCACACAGCTCGCCGCGCTGGCATGTCTTGCAGCAATGATCAGTCTGGTTCTGGCCGGACGTGCGCTTCTGGCTTCGCCGGCCGTTCCGGCGAGCGCATCGATTACCTATACGGTGCAGAGCGCAAACGACCGGCTTGTCATCCGGCAGAGCGACGGCTCGGTCCTGCGCACAGGCATCGACACGCGCACGCTGCCATCCGCCGAGCAGCAAGCGCTTGCGGACGGCATTACACTCGATAATGCAGAGGAGCTGGCGCGGCTGCTGGAAAATTACAGCTCGTAAAACACCGTCTCCTTTTCCATCGCCATACAGTGTATGCCACAGGCGGAAAAAGTTTTCATGCGAGTTTTGCGCGGATAAGGCTTTACTTTTTCCGCTTTTTGTATTATGCTTTAAGTAACGATAAACACCGACAGGTAGGATCGGAAAGGAGAACCAAATATGCTTGACGGAACGAGAAAATTCAGTCTGGTAGACGAGTCCAACAAGGAGATGAAGCGCACGCTTACCACTGTGTATGACGCGCTCAAGGAGAAAGGCTACAACCCGATCAACCAGATCGTCGGCTATCTTCTCTCTGAGGACCCGACTTACATAACCAACCACAACAATGCCCGCAGCCTGATCTGCAAGATCGACCGCGACGAACTCATGCAGGAGCTGGTTCAGTTCTATCTGGATAACTGAGTTTTTGCAGAATAACCGTATACCTTATTTGCGAAAAAAAATAACCGTTACCTTTGGCGAGGACGGTTATTTTTTATTTTGCAAAACATTTCCGTTCTCTGCGGCTTGACTTTTACCGCAGATTTGCTATACTTATAGATAGAAAAGGGCAATCCGGCAGAAGACGGTTGACCTGGGTTCAATTATTTTGTTGAAAAAATAACCGTTACCTTTGGCCGAGGACGGTTATTTTTTTATGGTTTTAACGATTTCAAGCAGAATGATCAATGTAATAATCTGCAGAATCTGATCCACAATACCACCTCCCTTCAGGGAGTATGGTCAACCGTCTTCAACATCTTTTGCCGGATTACCCGTATTTTTATTGTAACCTATAATTTTCACCTTGTAAAGCCAAAGAGGTATATATGAACGGTTTTCTCCCTATTTCCAAACAAGATATGACCGACCGCGGATGGTATTACTGCGATTTTCTGATCGTCACCGGCGATGCGTACGTCGATCATCCGTCGTTCGGCACGGCGATCATTTCACGCGTGCTGGAGGATGCAGGCTACAAGGTCGCTATCCTCAGCCAGCCGGATTTCCACGATGAGCACGATTTTCTCGAAATGGGCCGTCCGCGCTATGCGGTGCTCATCAACGGCGGCAACATCGACTCGATGGTCGCGCACTACACCTCGGCGAAAAAGCGCCGTTCGGACGATGCGTACACGCCGGGCGGTGTGGGCGGCAAGCGGCCGGACCGTGCGGTAACCGTCTATTCCATGCTTGCGCGGCGCGCCTTCCCGGAAACGCCGGTCTATCTCGGCGGCATTGAAGCCAGTCTGCGCCGATTTGCACACTATGATTACTGGGCTGACCGTGTTATGCCGTCCATTCTGGAATCCACCGGCGCGGATGGCGTGATGTTCGGCATGAGCGAGCACTCGGTCGTTGAGCTGGCAAACAACCTCAAGCACGGCAAAAAGGGCGCAGACGCGTGCAAGGGAGTCCGCGGCACGGCCTATATGGTGCATGATACGGACGATCTGGAGTATGATGCGGTCGAATGTCCCTCGTACGAGGATGTCTGCGCCAGCAAGCCGGACTACGCCCGTTCGGTCAAAATCCAGTACGACGAACAGGATGCCGTGCGCGGCAAGGCGATTCTCCAGCGGCACGGCAAGCGCATCCTTGTGCAGAATCCGCCCGCAAAGCCGCTGACCACAGAGGAGATGGACCATGTTTACGCGCTGCCGTACATGCGTAACTATCATCCGTCGTATGAGGCGCTCGGCGGCGTACCTGCCATTCAGGAGGTACAGTTCTCCATCATCCACAACCGCGGCTGTTTCGGCGCGTGCAACTTCTGCGCGCTCGCGTTCCATCAGGGACGCTACATTCAGGTGCGCAGCCACGAGAGCGTGATCGAGGAAGCAAAAAAGATTACCCAAATGCCCGGATTCAAGGGATACATCCACGATGTCGGCGGCCCGACCGCGAATTTCCGCTTTCCGGCCTGCAAAAAGCAGGAGAAATACGGCTGCTGCAAGGACAAGCGCTGTCTGTTCCCAACCACCTGCCAGAACATCGAAGCAGACCACACGGATTACCTCGAACTGCTGCGTGAGCTGCGCCGCATCGAGGGTGTCAAGAAGGTGTTCGTCCGCTCCGGTCTGCGCTACGACTACATGATGGCCGAGAAGAACGATGCGTTCTTCCGCGAACTGGTCGAGCACCACATCTCCGGTCAGCTGAAGGTCGCGCCGGAGCACATGAGCGACAACGCCCTGTACTACATGGGCAAGCCGTCCTTCAAGGTGTACGAGCAGTTCCGCGAGCGGTATGCCCGCATCAACGAAAAGCTGGGCCGCAAGCAGTATCTTGTGCCCTATCTGATGAGCTCGCATCCGGGTGCAACGCTTGATGACGCCATCATGCTCGCGCAGTACCTCAACCGCGTCGGCTACATGCCCGAGCAGGTGCAGGATTTTTATCCCACGCCGGGTACGCTGTCCACCGCGATGTACTACACCGAGATTGATCCGCGCACCATGAAGCCGGTCTTTGTGGCGAAAACACCCGAGGACAAGGCGATGCAGCGCGCGCTGCTGCAGTGGCGCCGACCGGACAAGCGCCCGATCGTCATTGCCGCGCTCAAAAAGGCGCACCGTGAGGATCTCATCGGCTTTGGCAGGGAATGTCTCATTCGTCCGGGCAGAGGCAACGACCAGCGCATGCCGGGCAGCAAGCAGCACAGCGTCAGCCGCCACGGCGTGTCCAACGGCGGCAGACAGCAGAATAACGACCGCCGTCATTCTGCGCCTAATAACGGCAAGCACAGTGCACCGAACAGCAAACGACCGACTTCACGTCCGGCACAGAGCAAGCCGAATCAGGGTAAAAAATCCGGCTGGGCAAAACCGAAAAAGAAAAAATAATTTTATACGGAACTTTTTACGCCGTCTTTCGTCTATACTATCAGAGTTACGAAAGGCGGTGTTTTTTTATGACAAAACGTACTTTAGCAATGCTTCTTGCACTTCTGGCGCTGCTGCTGACCGGCTGCGGCAATGCCGAGCCGAAAACCACGGAAGCCGAAATCGGCAGCCAAAGCACGGATGACGCAGCTGCCCTGCCGGATACCACCGAGCAGAAACCGGTCGCAGATGCACCCATGATGGTGATGGTGGATAACACGCTGTATCAGTCTACCGGTGAGGTCAGCACGATCGATGGCCGCTGCGGCAACATGGACGGCGAGATCACCTCGCAGACGGCGAACGGCACGGACGCGCCCACCGAGAACGGCCAGTCCAACTTCGGCACGGGCTACGGCTATCAGCGCATAGACGACCATATCGAGGTGCTGATTGATAACCAGTGGATCGTGTTCAAGCCTATCACCGACTCGGATGTATAAAAACTTTTGTTCGAAGCCTTATTTTATTTGACAACAACCCGGTCGTGCTTTATAATAAACAGTGAACAAAGGAGTTCGTCCCGCGAAGGCGGGTCGGACTCCTGTTTTTATTTTTAGGATAAGGAGGGCTATTTGCCCCATGGACGAAATTGATCTGAAGCTCTTGCGGCTGCTGCAGAAGAATGCACGCACCCCCATCAAGGCCCTTGCAGGTGAGGTTCGCCTTTCCTCCCCTGCGGTTTCCGCGCGTATTGAGCGGCTGGAAAAGCAGGGCGTTATTCGTGCGTATACGCTCGATCTGGACCCGCTGCAGCTTGGCCATCACATTCTCGCGTACATTCATCTGGATATGCAGCCCACCCAGAAAGAGGAATTTTATCCGTTCATTGCCGCGTGCTCAAATGTGCTCGAGTGCAACTGCGTGACCGGAAACTACTCCATGCTGATCAAGGTGTCGTTCGCCTCGACGCAGGAGCTGGACGGCTTTATCGGACGTCTGCAGAAATTCGGCAAAACAGAAACACAGATTGTGTTTTCCTCGCCGGTGCCGCCGAGAGCCATTGTGGTATAAGAAAAAGCCTGCGTGTGCAGGCTTATTTCTTTTATCCACAGGGTGGGGATAGGTTTGGGTATTTCATTAGGTATAGCCGGTAAACGACAGGGTGACCTCAGAAGGTGAATTGCCCGCAGGGCAAGAGAGACCACCCTGGGGTGCCCCGCCGTTTCTCTCCGGTTTGCACCAATTAATACCAACGGCACACGTTCCGTAGGAACGCACTAATGTGTGCGCACTAATCTCACCGATCGCCAACCACGGAAAAGGGCGGACACACTGGTCCGCCCCTACGATAGCCTGTACAGGTTGATTAAACCCACAAATCAAAATTTACTGCAGTTTTTCCGCCGCGAGATCTGCCAGTTTCGCATACTCTGCAAGGCTCAGCCGCTCACCGCGAACGCGGGCATCCAGACCGGCTGCTTCTACGAGTGCGGTGATCTCCTCCTTGCTCATCGACGAGCCGAGCACCGGACCGAGCGCGTTCACGAGCGTCTTACGGCGCATATTGAACGCTGCGCGCACAAGGGCGAAAAACAGCTTCTCGTCCTTAGTCTCAACCGCCGGCTTGTCGAGCGGCACGAGCTTGAGCACCGCCGAATCCACCTTGGGCTTGGGCACAAAGCAGTCCGCCGGAACATCAAACAGGATTTCCGCCTTGGCGTGGTACTGCACATAAATCGAGAACGCCGAGTACGCCGCCGTGCCCGGCTCTGCGCAGATGCGCTGCGCGACCTCCTTCTGTACCATGACCGTCACCTGCTCGAACGCGCCGCTCTCGAGCAGCGCCGTAATCGCCGGTGTGGTGATGTAATACGGCAGATTGGCGCACGCGATCGCCTTTCCGTCACCGAATTTCTCCTTGCAGAGCGCGGCAAGGTCGGTTTCGAGCACATCGCCGTGCACGACCTCGAAGTTATCGTAATCCGCGAGCGTCTCTGCCAGAACCGGCATGAGCGCACGGTCCAGCTCGACCGCTACGACCTTATCCGCACGCCGGCACAGCTCTGCCGACAGGCAGCCCATGCCCGGGCCGACCTCAACCGCGTTTCCGCACTCGGCAGCACCGCTCATCTCCGCGATGCGGCGCGGCACGCTTTCGTCTGTCAGGAAGTTCTGACCGAGCGACTTGGAAAAATGGAAACCATGACGGCCCAGAACCGCTCGAATTGTCTCAATATCACATAAATTCATTTATTTCCTCCCTGTGGCTCAAAAAAGCCGGCGGCATAGGCCGCCGGCTTTTTTATGTATTTTGCACGCAGTGCATTTTTAATCGGATTTTATTTATAAAATCCATAAAAACCGGGAGCATGTATCACGGTTTTTATACAAGTGAGGAAATCAGTGTGCCGCATAGCGACGCGCTGATTTTCTCTTTGGATATGTCCGAACATTGTTCGGCATATTCTACTCGTTGAAAAGCGTGCTTTTCAACGAATTACTCCTCGCCCTCGATCAGACCGTAACCGCCTGCCGCACGCTTGTAAACAACGGCATGGATATTGTCGTTGTCGGCGTTGCGGAAGAAGTAGAACTGGTGGTCAAGCAGGTTCATCTGCAGGATAGCCTCGTCCACGCTCATCGGCTTTACGTCGAAGCGCTTGCGGCGTACTACATCGAAGTCCTCCTCGGTCAGTGCGGCCTTCTGCTCTGCCATCTTGTCGAATGCACCCTCACGCAGGCGCTTCTCCAGACGGGTCTTATGCTTGCGGATCTGGCGCTCGATACTGCTGATGGCACCGTCTACGGAAGCATACATATCAGTCGTCGTTTCCTCGGCGCGGACAACCAGACCAACCTGACGCACCGTGATCTCGACCGTCTGCTTGCCGCGCAGCTCGCTGAATGTAATCGTGGTATCCGAATCCTGCTGGAAGTAGCGATCCAGCTTCTCTACCTTACGCAGTGCGTACTGACGCAGCTCGTCCTCGATCTTGATTTTTCTTTCGACGATAGTGAACTTCATAAAATCATCTCCTAACAGGCGTAAACCGCCTTTGATGGCTTTATCCGCGGCCGCCGTGGTGTGACGGAAACGGTATTGGGTTTTTGCTATCTTCAGTATAGCACAACCTATGCAACTTGTCCAACAATTTTTCAGAAGTTCACAATTTGTTCAGCACATTCCCCAAGATGTTTTACAATCTCTTGTCAAGGTTGCTTACAGCTCGCCCTCTGCGTGACGGGTAACATGGCAGGAAATATTAACCACGCACGGCAGACCGGCGATATGCGTGCCGAACGGCTCAATGGCGCAGGCAAGAGCGGTAACCGTGCCGCCGAGTCCCTGCGGGCCGACACCGGATGCGTTGACCTTATCGAGAATCTGCTGCTCCATCTCGGCGTACAGCGGATCGGCGTTGTGCTGATCGACCGGACGCAGCAGCGCACGCTTGGCGAGATATGCCGCCTTATCGCTCGTGCCGCCCAGACCGACGCCGATAACGATCGGCGGGCACGGGTTGGAACCCGCATGGATGCACGCATCCGCGATAAAATCCACAATCTGCGCCTTGGTAGCGGCAGGCGTGAACATCTTCATCTGGGTCATATTCTCCGAGCCGAAGCCCTTCGGTGCAACCGTGATCTTCACCTTGTCACCCGGAACGACCGAGGTGTACAGGATACACGGCGTGTTGTCGTTGGTGTTTTCGCGGCGCAGCGGATCACCGACCACCGACAGGCGCAGATAGCCGTCAATGTAGCCGCGGCGAACACCCTCGGTGACTGCATCCTCGAACGAGCCGCCGGTCAGATGCACGTCCTGACCGATCTCCGCGAACACGATCGCCATGCCCGTATCCTGACAGACCGGCACGTTGTTCTCGCGTGCAAGGTCGCAGTTGGCGATCATTTCACCGAAGATGGTCTTGCCGAGCGGAGACTCCTCCGCGTTCTGACCATCCACGAACGCCTGCCGCAGATCTGCGGGCAGATAGTAGTTGGCATCAATGCACAGCTGACGCACCAGCTTGGTTACTTCCGAAACCTCAATCGTCCTCATTTTGTCCTCCTATATTCCGGTGCGCCGTTTACAAAAACAGCCTGCACCTGAGTTGCGATATCCAACGGGTCCCCGCTCCACAGCACACAGTCTGCATCCAGACCGGTTTTCAGGCTGCCGATTCTGTCCTGCATGCCCGCAATTTTCGCGGGTACCGAAGTGACAGCGCGTAGCGCATCCGTTTTATCCATACCCGCGCGCACCGCCAGCATAAGCGCCATCGGCAGCAGCCGCAGCGGAATTTCCGGGTGATCGACCGTAATGGCGGTTTCGATTCCGGCCTTGCACAGCAGTCCGGGCGCGGCATCCGACAGGTTGCGGATCTCCGGCTTGGAACGGTCGGTCATGTACGGACCGCTGACCACCGGAACGTGCTCCTCGGCCAGCAGGTCGGCCACAAGATGCGCCTCCGTGCCGTGAATGATAACCGCCCGCAGACCGAACTCCTTCGCAATACGCAGCGCGGTGAAAATGTCATCCGCACGGTGCGCGTGAAAATGTGCCTCAGCCTTGCCCCAGAGAAGCGGCTGCAGCGCTTCCATCTTGATGTCGAAATCCGGCTCGTCCTGGTCCGGGTCATTCTCCGCACGCGCCTTGCGCGAGAAATACTCCTTCGCCTTGTACAGCTCCTCGCGGATGATGCCCGCGGTTGCCATGCGCGTGACCGGCGTTTCGTCCTTGTCGTGATAGACCGACTTCGGGTTCTCACCCAGCGCGAACTTGATCGCAAGCGGCGCCTTAAGAATCATGTCGTCCACACGGCGGCCTGCCGTCTTGAGCAACGCAATCTGTCCGCCGATGGGGTTTGCGCTGCCCGGGCTGACTGCGGCAGCCGTCACACCGGCCTCAAGTGCCTCGCGGAAGCTGCGGTCAAACGGATTGACGCCGTCCAGTGCACGCAGATGCGGCGTCGCCGGATCGGTATCCTCGTTGCCGTCCGCGCCCTCAAAGCCGAGGCCGTCCTCGTACAGACCGATGTGCGAATGAATGTCAATCAGGCCGGGTGTCAGCACGCCGCCCTCGCCGTCAATGACGCTTTCGCAGTCCGGCGCTTCGCCCTCGCCCATCGAGGCAATTCTGCCGTTTTCAAGCAGAATCCAGCCAAAAAAGCGGGAATCACGCTCATCCATCGTCCAAATATTGATATTTTTGATCAGTGTTTGATTCATGGAAAACCTCTTCCAAAAACTGTTGACAAGTGTGGTAATTTATGGTATATTTATCATGGCGGTTGGGAAAGCCGCCATGCACCGTTCATATCTTTATCCCCACAATCCTACTTTTGGCGCTCTTTCGCAAGGAAGAGCGCGTTTTTTTGCATAAAAGCAGGATTTCATTGCTTTTTCAGCACAAGCTATGCCGGGCAGGCAAACTCCCGCTGAATCTCAGCGAAAAACGCACCGCCCGTCAGGGGCGAACACGCTTACGCAGTTCATGCGCACCGGACAGCCAGTGCCGAAAAGCCCTGCCGACGCTTCGTGCACCGGCATATAAAAGCAAAACCGAGGTTTCCCTCGGTTTTCTTCTTTATCTGCGGCGGCGCGAACCGTTCTTTCGATCGGTTGCGTGGCGCACATCGGCCTGACGGCTTTCGCTGTCCGACATAAACGCCTTCAGCTTATCCTCAAAGCTCATCGTGGACGGGTCCTTCGGTGCCTGCTGCACACGTCCGCGCGGTGCGGACGAACGCTGGAAACGCGGCTGACGCGGCGCAAAGCCGCCCTCACGGCGCTCCTGTCTCGGCTGACGCGGCTCCTGCGGCTGCGCCTTCTTGATCGACAGATTGATACGGCCTGCCTGATCAATATTGATGATCTTTACCTTGACCTGCTGGCCCTCCTGCAGGAAATCCTTGATGTCATTTACGAAAGTCGAAGCGACCTCCGAAATATGCACCATACCCGACTTGCCTTCGGGCAGCGCAACGAATGCACCAAACTTGGTGATGCCGGTTACCTTGCCCTCTACGATTGCTCCCACTGCCAAATCCATATAAGCTGTTTTGCCTCCGTTATTATTTCCCTTTTACCGGCTGGACGTATCTACAAAAATACGCTCGCCCGGTTCCGCATAGCCCAGTTCTGTCCGCGCCATCTCTCCGATATCCTCCTCGGAAATGCCGCTTTGCATTTCCTGCCGGAGCGTCTCGTTCGCCTTCTGATATTCCTCCACCCGCAACGTCAGAGACGCGAGTTCATCCCGCTTGCTCTTGATCTGCGTGCGCAGGTTTACCACATTGACGACCGCGTAAAGCAGAAACACCACTACCGCTGCCCTGATAAGGATCATCCGCGTGCGCCTTGTCATCTGCTCACCTCATATCGTTTGCTTGCGCGTCAGACTGATACAGGTTTTATTTTATACCTTTTCTGCGAAAAAGAAAAGAGTCTTTTTCAAATTTTTTCGTCAAAAACCGAATTTTTACCGGACTGCACCGCTGTTTTACCACCGTTTGACAGTGCATCCGCAGGCTGTATACGGCGCGTCTCAGCTTTGCAAGCACCTGCAGAAGCCTCATAATCGCCTCCAGCACGGTTTCACTCAGCGCCGCAAAGTACAATCCCATGCCGCCTGCCGCCGTTAAAAGCACAAAGCCGCGCGGCTGACCGGCGGCCGCGATCAGCCCGAACTCGAATAAGGCCGCCAGCACGATCGCCCAGAACAACGTATCGAGCAGCGCCGCCCCTGCCCATCCGCACCGGAAATGCAGACGCAGTGCCCGCAGCATGTCATACACCGCCCCGATCCCGACACCGAGCAGCAGGCTTTGCAGCACGAGAGTGACCTGCTGGCTGTTCGTAAACACCGGCATGGCCGCTCACCCGCCGAAGATCCGCCGAAACAGGCTGTCGCGCGGCTGCACGCTGTCGTCGTACTCGAGCAGACCGATCTCCCCCTGAATGATCAGTTCTCCGGCCTCCAGCTGCAGCCGCTCTACATGCAGTCCCTGACCGCGCACGACCAGCATGCCGCGCACGGTTTCGAGCAGCACCTGTTCCTCATCAAAGCTGTGCACGTCGGTCACACCGGAAATCGTCAGCTTCTCTCTCCCCTCCAGAATGACACTGTGCGGCATTTCACGGCTTCGTTCCTCCTGTGCCATATAACTCCCCTCCTGACTGCAAAAAAGTATCCCGCTCTGCAATATATGCGAGAGCGGGATACTTTATCACCTGTTCAGAGCGGCAGTTCTTTATACAGCGCGGACGCATCTGCCTTGAGCGTATGCTCCGCGATATTCAGCACTTCCACCTTCATCGTGCGCTGACCGAATGCGATCTCGATCACGTCGCCGATCTTCACCTGATACGAAGCCTTGGCCGGCTTGCCGTTGACCGTGATGCGCGCTGCATCGCATGCATCATTCGCCACCGTGCGGCGCTTGATCAGGCGGGATACCTTCAAATACTTGTCTAATCTCACTTGTTTCCGTCTACCTTATCCTTCAAAACTTTGCCCGGCTTGAACACCGGCATGGTCGCCGCTGCAATATTGATCTCCTCGCCGGTACGCGGATTGTGTCCCGTGCGTGCTGCGCGCTCCTTGGTCTCAAACGTGCCGAAGCCGCTGATCTGCAGCTTGTCACCGGCTGCCATGATATCCGCAATGGCGGTAAACACGGTGTCGATCGTCTTTTCGGTGTCCTTCTTGGAAAATCCGGTCTTTTCTGCGACCAGCGTCACCAGTTCGCTTTTCTTCATGGTTTTGCTCCTTATGCGTGTTCCTCGTGCTTTGCGCTGTCCCACAGTGCGTCCAGTTCGGAAAGGGACAGGTCAGCCAGCTTTTTGCCTGTGGCAGTCGCCTGACGCTCCATCTCCGCAAAGCGGCTGACAAACTTGTTGCAGGTCTTTTCGGCGGCAGCCTCCGGATCGATCTTCAGGTGACGTGCCACGTTGACGGACGCGAACAGCAGGTCGCCAATCTCCTCCTCCGGATCGCCGTCGCCGTCGATGGCACGGCGAACCTCGTCAAACTCCTCCTGCACCTTGTCAAGTGCATCCTTCACGTTATCCCAGTCAAAGCCGACCTTTGCCGCCTTCTTCTGCAGCTTTTCTGCACGGATCAGGCTCGGCAGGCTCTTTGCTACGCTTTCGAGCGCCTGCGTATCGGTCTCCTGATGCTTCTCCTTGCGCTTGAGGTCATCCCAGTTCCTGAGGACCTCCTCGGACGAGGCGACCTCGACATTGCCGAAGATATGCGGGTGACGGAAGATCAGCTTTTTACAGATGCCGTCCGCCACATCGTCGATGTCGAATGTGCCCTTTTCCTTCTCCATCTGGGTGTGGAATACTACCTGCAGCAGAACATCGCCAAGCTCTTCCTTCATATGCTCGGTGTCCTCGTCGTCAATGGCTTCACAGACCTCGTAGGTCTCCTCGATGAAGTTGCGGCGGATAGAATGATGATCCTGCTCACGGTCCCACATGCAGCCGTCCGGCGCGCGCAGGATTTCCATAATGCGAAGCAGATCATCGAACTTGTAACAATCCTTTATTTCAAAATCAACCATTTTTGCACTTCCTGATTATTTTAGATGTAAAATATCTGCGATTTTCTCGCCCTTGGGCAGCAGCAGAACATCATCCCGCTCGACTGCACCGAGCGCGAGCAGCAGAACGGCATACACGGCAACCGCTACACCGATGCACGCGAGCGTGATCAGCTTGTCAAGCATGGTTCCGAGCGCCGCGTTCAACGCACCGTTCAGCACGCGCTGCACAATGAAAATCGCCGCACCCATGCCGATGGTGGCCGCCAGCGGACGACAGACCGTTTTTCCGATCGGCGGCAGCGAACCCGTCAAACGCCTGATATGGAACAGGTTGATGACCGCGATCAGCCAGTAGCAGAGCGCTGTACTGATGGGCGCACCCATGATATTCAGCGCCGGATTGCCAATGAGAAAATAGTCACCGAGCATTTTGACAACCGCGCCCGCAAACATCGAGACAAGCGGCAGGTCAATGCGGCCGAACGCCTGCAGCGTCGAGTTGGTGACAGCCACAAGTGCCGCCGCCGGTACGGCAAAGCCGAGCAGACCCATGAGCACACCGCCAAGCTCCGTTCCCTGCGAGTACAGCATGCGCAGGATCGGTCCGGCGAGCATGATGAAGCCCGCGCCGGCCGGCAGGGTGATGATAACCGTCATGCGCAGCGTGGTACCCAGTGTTTTGGAAACCTTGGCATGGTTGCCCGCTGCGCGTGCGCTTGCGATGGTCGGCAGCACGCTGACCGCCAGTGCGGTGATGAGCGTCTGCGGCAGGTTGAAGAAGTTGATGGCCTGACCGGTGTAAATGCCGTAGGTAGACATTGCTTCTCTTGCCGTCATGCCGACCGCCGGACTTTGCAGACGCGTGGAAATCAGCGCCACGTCGATCAGGTCGGTCAGACTCATAACCGCTGAGCTGATCGTGATCGGAATGGACAGACTGAGCAGCGTTTTTGCCAGTTGGCCCGCCGGACGCGCGCTGTCGTCCAGCGCGTGCACCGCCGAGCTGCTGCGATGCGTGATCGCACCTTGAATGAGCATGTAAACAGCGGCAGCCACCTCGCCGATGGTAACGCCGAGGACGGTCATTGCCGCGACTGCCTGATCGGAAAAGTTATGCTGAACCGCGTAATACGCCAGTCCAAGACCGATAAACAGCTTGCCGAGTGACTCGATCACCTGCGAAACCGCCGTCGGCACCATGTTCGAGCGGCCCTGATAATAGCCGCGGAACACCGCCAGAACAGCAACCATCAGCACGCTCGGTGCGATGGCCATAACCGCCAGCCGGGAATCCGCGCTCTTGATCCAGGATGCAAACGTGCCCGCGCCGAGGAACAGCACGACCGAGCAGACCGCACCGAGCGGAATGAAAATGCTTCCCGCCACACGGACGGTACGCCGCACCTCATGCTCTCTGCCGCGGGCTGTGGCCTCCGCGACCATTTTCGCCAGCGCCGCCGGAACACCGACGGTCGAGATCATCAGCATCGCCGTGTACACGCGGTACGCCGCGCTGAACATGCCGAACGCCGGCGAATCCTTGCCGCCGATCATGTTGAGCAACGGTATCTGGAAGAATGCGCCAATCACCTTGACCAGCAGACTGGCCAGCATCAAAATGAACGCACCCTGAATGAAATTCTGTTTTTTACGCTGCAAATGCCGTACGCCCCTTCCTTTGATCAGAATGGGCATAGCTGCCCTTGCCCGATATTACAATATGATACATCAAACCGTATTATGTTACAGCTCTGCACCGCAGGACGAGCAATATGCGTCATCCCTGCCGCACGGTTTGCCGCAGTGCGGGCACGCCGTTACCGAGCGCATTTCCGCCAGCTTGTCGCGCAGCGCGGCCAGCTTTTCCTGCTTGGCATCGACCTGCGCCATCTTTTCGTCCATTTCCTCGTTGGTGACCTCTGCACCGCGGTGCAGATCGTACACCAGCTTGCCGATTTCCTTGTACAGTGCTTCGCACTCGGTGTTCAGATCGAAAATCTGCAGGTTGATGCGGGTCGCCAGTGCAAGGTCGTTCGCCTTTTTACCGGCTACGCCTGCCGCATGACGGGAGACCTTGCCGGTCTTATCCGCCATGTCCTTTACCTTATCGAGAAACGCCTGCATTTTCATATCCATAGCTTGTCGCTCCTTCCGACGGAATGTCTCCGTTTCCGGTCTCATGGTAATATCGTGTAATGGAACAAGGGCGATTTGCGGGAAAATTTCCGCAAAACGCCGCAGTTTCAATTATGTGGTATTGCCATTATACTTCATACCCTGCCAAAAAGCAAGAATCCGGACACTTTTCAGCCGATAAACTCATGCAGAACCGAATCCTCCGGCATATACGGCTTGTAGTCGATCGGCGAAACCTTATCCAGAATCGCGCTGAGCGGTGCAAGGTCGGCCTGCTCGAGCATTTTTTCCTCGCCCTGCAGCTTTTCGCTCAGGTACTGCATGAGGATGTTGGTCTCATACGGCAGATAGGTGTCCACCGTAAGATCAGCCTGCCCGCGGTACGGCGAAATATACAGTCTCTCGCCTCTCCGCACCGAGTTCCACTGCTTTAAAGTGTACTCCACCGGCGAACTGCGGAACAGGCTGTCACGCATGGCGCGGCGCAGAAAGCGCAGCATGTGCGGCTCAACGCGGACGTTGCGGTCGGTCAGCAGCACACTCGCCACCGAAAGATAGACGCTTGTCGCATGCTTCTCCAGATCGCCCATGATGACCGGATTAAACGCGTGAATGCCCTCGATCATCACAATTTCGTCCTTGTGCAGCTGCACCGCACGCTCGTTGCGATGCGAGGTGCGCGTTTCAAAATCAAAGCGCGGCACCATGATCTCCTCGCCCGCCACCAGACGGGTCAGGTGGTCGCGGAGCAGATCCAGATCCATGCACTCCGGACTTTCGAGGTCATTGACGCCGTTTTCCTTGTCAAACGGAATGTCGTAGGTGCCCGAGGTACGGTAATAGTCGTCCATCGAGATCATGTGCGCGTGAATGCCCGCCAGCTCGAGAATGCGGCCCAGACGGTCGTTCGTGGTGGTCTTGCCCGATGAGGACGGGCCGTTGAGCAGCACGATGGGCTTGCGCTTGCAGTTCGCGGCGATCTGGTCAGCCACCAGATGCAGCTGACGATGATAGTGCTCCTCGCAGTCGTTCACAAAGGCTTCCGCGTCGCATTCGGCACGGTGATTGATGTATTTCAGTGTGTATTCTGCCATAGCCAGTCCCTTCTTACGGAATTACTCACTCATTTCCCTATCCTGATCATTTCTTGGGGAACAGCAGCTTTTTCTTGCCGTTGGCCAGTCTGTCCGCCGCCTGAATGTACTCAAGCGGATATTTCGGATTGTTCGCGCGCTCGATCCAGCCGGTCTCGCGCACGACACGCTTGGAAACACCGCCCGCACCGAGCGACAGAATGGTCTGCAGCTCCTCCATCATGCTCACGTTGTAGAAGCATTCGGTGTCCGGCTTGCACCAGCCGACGTTCTCAAAGCCGCCTGCCATAAATTTCTGCCGATAGAGGTAGTATGGACCGTAGCCTGCGTTCTGCAGCGCGTGCGATGCTCCATCCAGCATTTGAGAAACGGTCTCGCGCTGTGCGGCGGCAGCCGCCTTATCGGTCAGATCCGCGCCGCGCTTGATGGCAAGCGTGTGCACCGTGATATTCTCCGGCGAAAGATGCAGCAAAGTATCCACAGTCTGTGCAAAAGTCTCGGCGGTGTCTCCGGTCAGACCCGCAATGAGGTCCATGTTGATCTCGTCAAAACCGGCCTGCCGTGCCTGCTCGAACGCGCGGAGCACGTCTGCCGAGCCGTGTTTTCTGCCGATTGCGGCCAGAACAGCGTCATTCATGCTCTGTGGGTTGATGCTCACGCGGCCAACGCCCGCGCTTTTGAGCACGCGCAGCTTTTCCGGTGTGATGGTATCCGGACGTCCCGCTTCTACAGTATATTCGCGCAAATGCGAAAAATCAAAGTGATTTTCGAGCGCCGACAGCAGCCGTGCCAGCTGATGCTCGTCCAGCGTAGTCGGTGTGCCGCCGCCGATGTAGACGCTCTGCACCTGCTTGCCCGCTGCGCGGACAAGCGCGGCTGTCTCCTCGATCTCGCGGCAGAGCGTGTCCAGATACGGCTCGATGAGTTTACCGGACTGCGCCGTGGTTGCCGATACGAACGAGCAGTAATAGCACCGCGACGGGCAGAACGGAATACCGACGTACAGCGAAATATCGTTTTCCCCGATGGTCTTGTCCATCTCCATCGCGGTTGCGGCCGCGCGGATGGTCAGCGCCGTGCGCTCGGGTGAAACGTGAAAGTGCTCGCGCAGCTCGACCGCCGCTTCGCCGCGCGTCATGCCGCGCTCGATCATGCCGCGCGCCAGCTTGGCCGGACGCACGCCGGTCAGGCTTCCCCAGACCGGAGCCTGCGGCAGGAACGGCACGACCGCGTCGTACACGGTCGTTTTCACCAGTTCGGTGATGGTGCGCTTGTAGTCCAGCGTTGCCAGTCCGGTAACGGACGCGCGCTTTTCCGCCTCATGCACTGCGCCGTCCATGCAGACGATCGCACGCGCGGCGGCTTCGCCGTTCTCCTCGGTCAGGATGCTGCGGCAGTACGGCTCGGTGCGCTGCTCGACCGTCTCAACACGCGTTAATGTCTCGGTCGGCAGCAGATGAAACAGCATTTCCTCTACCGCGTGTTTCAGTTCGTGATTTTCCAGTGTATAGATCATTTTCCCATCGCCTGCAGCATATATGGATTGTATGCGCGTTCCTCGTTCAGCGTAGAAATGCCCTCATGGCCGGGGAATACCTTGTAATCGCCGTCAAGGTCATGCAGACGCTTCAAAGAGCGCAGCATGGCAGAGAAATCGCCGCCCTCAAGGTCGCAGCGCCCGCACTCGTGACGGAACAGCGTATCGCCGGTGAACAGGCAGTCGCCGATCCTGATGACGGACGAGCCGGGCGTGTGACCGGGCGTTGCCATATAGGTTGCCGTCATGCCGCCAAACGTCACCTCGGTGCCCTCATTCGCCAGAATATCCGGCGTATCCTGCACATAATTGCGTGCCAGTCCGCGGAACTGACCCATGTTGTCACGGCTCAGCAGCCAGGTGTCCTTCTCCGGCACAACGTACTGCGCGCCGGTCGCCTCGAGCACCTCGTGCGCCGCCAGAATGTGGTCAAAATGCGCGTGCGTCAGCAGCACATACCTGACATTCAGCTGTTCCTCGTTTACCGCGTGCAAAATCGACTTGGCATTGTCGCCCGGATCGATCACCGCGGCTTCGCGGGTTGCTTCGTCATATACAATGTAACAATTCGTGCGGACCATGCCCACACAAAGCTGCAACAATTTCATAGTAATATCCTTTCAGGAAATCAGTGGTTAGGAATTGCGGTGGGCAGCTTCGCTGCCATTTTAATCATCGCGTTGTGCGCGATACCTCAATTACTCATCACCAATTATTTCCGCATATCTTTGGTGTCCATCCATAAGGTGACCGGTCCGTCATTGAGCAGGTCGACCTTCATATCCGCGCCGAACTCGCCGGTCTCGACCGGCAGGCCGCTCTCGCGGCAGCGCGCGATGAATGCTTCATACAGCGGGATGGCGGTCTCCGGACGGGCAGCGCTCGTGAAGCTCGGGCGGTTGCCCTTGCGGCAGTCGCCGTAGAGCGTGAACTGCGACACGATGAGCAGACCGCCGCCGACATCCGCGAGTGAGCGGTTCATTTTGTCGTTTTCGTCCGTGAATACACGCATTTTAACTGTTTTATCGGCCAGATAAACCGCATCGTCCACGGTATCACCGTCTGTGATGCCGAGCAGGACAAGGAAACCCTGTCCGATCTGCCCGTGAAGTCTGCCGTCGATCGTCACCGACGCGTGGGAGACGCGCTGAACCAGTGCCCGCATTATTTTTCCTCTTTTCGTAGTAAGTTTTGAATTTAATCTGTTGATTTTTTTGATTTGGAATGGGTGCCAAACCTTGGCTGGGGTTCCAAAAGGGTAGACACCAATGGTTTCTACCCTCTTGGGACTCCCGTTTCCTTTTTGGGATACCCTGAGTGCAGATGGTAGACTTCGCAAGCAGGAAAGGAACGGCAGAGGATTTTTTCTTCCGCATGGTATCCACTTATTCGCATTTCGGATACCGTACTGCTACATCCAATTGGGGTCTACGCTGGGTGCGGCATAGCAGTGCCGCGCAACTCCTTTGATGATACCAGTTAGATACATCGTGGGGCTCGATGACCCATCGAGCCTTTGTAAACCTTCTACACCAGCCAATGCCTCCCCTTTTAGGGGAGCCTGAAACGCGCAGGCACAAGCGCTTTCCGCGTCTCATTTTCCATTCTCAATCATCAATTATCAATTCGTATCAACCGTTCGGGTGACATCCACGACGCCCTTGATGGAACGCAGGCGGCTGATCATATTATCCAGCTGATGGACGCTCGTGACGTCAACCATGGCGTTGATAACGCCGTAGCCGTCGTTGAGGTCGCGTGCGGAAATCTCATGAACGTTGATCTTACTCGAGGCAAACGCCAGCGTAACGTCACTCAGCACGCCGATACGGTTGCGCGTGGAAATCTGCAGACCGGTGGAGAACTTATTGACATGACCGGCATTGGCCGCCATATCCTCATCCCACCAGGCACGGACCCAGCGGTCGGGTTCTTCCTCGATATGGACATTCACGCAGTCGCGGCGATGGATGGAAACACCATAGCCGCGGGTGACAAAGCCGACGATCTCATCGCCCGGAATCGGCGTACAGCAGCGGGCAAACTTGACCAGACAGTTATCAATGCCTTCGACAACAACGCCGTCGCTGGATTTATTCTGGCGGCGCTGCTGCTGCTCGTTCTGCGGATGCGCGGCACGCTCGGCCTGCTCGCGCTGACGGCGCAGCTTGCCGACATCGTCCTTGACCTTATTGATGACCTTGGTCAGCATAATGCCGCCGTAGCCGATGGCCGCGTACAGCTCATCGACCGTGTTGAACGAGAACTTGTTGAGCGTGTTCTTCTGCACCTCTTCGTTCTCATAGAAGCCGTTATACAACAGGTTGGCACGCAGCTCGCGGTCGAGATCCTCCTTGCCGTTGACGATATTTTCCTCGCGGCATTCCTTCTTGAACCACTGCTTGATCTTGTTGCGCGCCTCGGTGGTCTTGACGATCTTCACCCAGTCACGGCTCGGACCGTGCGCCTCCTTGGAGGTTAGGATCTCGACAATATCGCCGTTTTTCAGCTGGCTGTCGATCGGTGCGATACGGCCGTTCAGCTTGCAGCCGGTCATGCGGTTGCCGACTGCCGAGTGAATCGCATACGCAAGGTCGATCGGCGTTGCACCTGCCGGCATGTTGACCACATCGCCCTTGGGTGTAAAGACGAATACCTCGTCCGCGAACAGGTCAACCTTGATGTTTTTGATAAAGTCCTCGGCCTCGGTGTCCTGCTGGGCTTCAAGCAGTTGGCGAATCCACGCAAACGCTTCCTCGTTGCCCTTCTTATCCAGACCCTGCTTGTACTTCCAGTGCGCCGCAACACCGTATTCCGCCATTTTATGCATCTCTACGGTACGAATCTGCACCTCAAACGGGATGCCCGCTCGGCCGATGACCGTCGTATGCAGCGACTGATAGCCATTCGGCTTCGGCGTGGAGATATAGTCCTTGAAGCGGCCCGGAATCGGCTTGTACAGGTCGTGGACGTAGCCGAGCACGTTGTAGCAATCCGCCACGGTATCGACAATGACGCGCACGGCGCAGATATCATAGATCTCGTTGATGGTCTTGTGCTGGGCATACATTTTGCGGTAGATCGAGTAAATATGCTTGACGCGGGCCGAAATTGCGTTGTGGATGTTCGCTTCCTTCAGCTTGGTGCTGATGCGGTCCTGAATGCCCTGCAGGAATTCCTCGTGCTGCTCGCTCTGAGCCTTTAAGCCTTCCACAATCTCGTTGTAGCCGATGGGGTCGAGAACCTTCAGCGACAGATCCTCAAGCTCCCACTTGATACGGCTCATGCCGAGGCGGTGCGCGATCGGCGCGTAAATCTCCATGGTTTCCAGTGCCTTGTCGCGCTGCTTGCGCTCGGGCAGGAACTGGAAGGTGCGGGCATTGTGCAGTCGGTCGGCCAGCTTGATGAGGATAACGCGGATATCCTTCGCCATGGCGAGGAACATCTTGCGCAGGTCCTCGAACTGCTCCTGCTCCTTGGAGTAGCGTAGCATGCCCAGTCGGGTTACGCCGTCCACCAGCTCCGCGACCGGCGTGCCGAATTTATTTTCGATCTCCTTGTAGCCGAACTCGGTGTCCTCAATGCAGTCATGCAGCAGCGCTGCACAGATGGAATCCGTATCCAGCCCCATCTCCACAACGATCTCGGCGACAGCGACCGGATGAATGATATACGGCTCACCGTTGCGGCGCTTTTGTCCCTCATGCGCCTTGGCCGCACATTCGTATGCCGCGCGAATCTTCTTGATATTCGCCTGCGGGTTTTGTTTTTGTACGCGTTCGATCAAAAAATCCAGTTTCGTTTGCATAGATCCTTCCCCCATTCGTGTCACCCCGCCATGCTTTGCAATGTGGCAAGGACAACCGATCCGGAAATATCGGCCTTGCCCTCGTAGGGTTTGAGCAAAATATTGAGCATGCCTTCCTTGAAATGATAGCTGATGAGTCCGGACTCCTGAAAAACGTCCAGACAGACGAACAGCTTGCCGATGTTAATGTCGCGTCGGCTTTCCCACGCAACCCGGCGGGAAAGTGCCCCGTCCGGTACGGAAAGCCGTCCGTCCTCCGCGCGGCAGGTCACATGCCGCCAGACAGCAACCAGATCCTTGCGGTCGGGCAGGAGCAGACGCGCTTCCCTTGCGGTGAGCGGGCCGTCCTGCATAAGTGTATTATACAGATTGAGAATCTTCTGATCCGCCAGATGCTCGCAGTCACTCAGCTGCACATCGCAGATGGTCAGCTGCACCGAGCGGCGGCCTCGAAATTCGTTGATCTCCAGATGAAAGGCGGCATCCACGGTGTTGCCCTCGACAAAGCCGAGACCGCCCGCACCGATGCCGAACCAGATTGCAGAAAAACGCTTGCCGTCCTTGATGAGCGACAGACGAACGTGCCGGTCGCTGGACAGCGGCGTAATCTCCTCAACGGTCATGTTCTTCATGCAGAACACAGGCTCCGCATTTTTCATGCCGTACGGCTCGAGTACGCTCAGGGATTCGATGTTCTCCTGCGTCAGCCACTCCGGCTGCACCATGCAGTCGATGTGCAGCTGCGGAACGAGCTCCGCCATGGTGACATGCGTTTCCGCGTACTTGCGCAGGCGCATGCGGAGTTCTTCGATCCTGTCCGCCTGCACGGTCAGTCCTGCGGCAAGCGCATGACCGCCGTAGCGCTCGAACAGATCCTCACACGAGGTGAGCGCCTCAAACAGATTGAAGCTGCCGATCGAGCGGCCGGAGCCCTTGCCTACGCCGTCCTCGTCCACCGAGATGAGCACGACCGGACAGCCGTAGCGGTCGCACAGGCGTGAGCACACAATGCCGATAACGCCCTGATGCCAGCCTTCTCCGGCCAGCACGATAATTTTATCCTCAAGCGGGTTGTATTCGCGGCGCAGGCGTGTGAGCGTCTGCTCGAGTATCTTGTTCTCCTCGCTCTGGCGCAGCTTGTTCTGCTCGCAAAGCTCGGCGGCAAGCGCCTGTGCGCGTATCGGATCTTTCGTCAGGAACAACTCTGCTGCCAGTTCGGCCTTGCCCATGCGGCCCGCCGCGTTGATGCGCGGCGCGAGCACATAGCTGATGGTCGAGGAGGTCAGGCGTCGGTTCTTCATCCCCGCCTCACGCAGCAGCATTTCCAGACCGATATTCGCCGTCACGGACAGCTTTTTCAGTCCTTCCGCCACGATAATGCGGTTTTCACCGACAATCGGCATGACATCGGCTACCGTGCCGAGCGCTACGAGGTCGGCATACCGGTCGAGCACGGAAAGCGTGTCGCCCTCAAGCGCGCAGATCAGCTTGAATGCCACACCGACACCCGCAAGACTGGAAAACGGATAGGTATCGTCCGTCCGCTTGCAGTCCACGACCGCCTGCGCATCCGGCAGGTTTTCGTGGCACTCGTGGTGGTCGGTAATGACGACCTGCATGCCAAGTTCGCGTGCGACGGCAATCTCCTCGTTGGCTGTAATGCCCGAGTCCACCGTGATGAGCAGGCGCGTGCCCTGCTCGTACAGCTGCTCCATCGCCGGACGAGTCAGACCGTAGCCGTCCGTCAGACGATTGGGAATGTAATATTCACATTTTGCGCCCTTGCTGCGCAGATAATCCACCAGTGTGCACGTTGCCGTGATGCCGTCCACGTCGTAATCACCGTAGACCACCATTTTCTCTCCGCGATTTATTACATCGCGGATGACCTCGACTGCCTTATCCATATCGGTCAAACCGAACGGATCATGCAGTCCTCGCGCATCGCAGCTCAGGTAATCCGCCGCAGCCTGCGGTGTGTCGATGCCGCGCGCCGACAGCACCGCCGCCGTCAGCGGTGTATAGCCGGTCTCCCGCGACAGCACCCGCACCCGCTCGGTGTCCGGCGAGGCGATCACCCATCGCTTTGCTCTCATATTGAACGATCCCTTCCTGAGTCACGGCAGCAGCACGCCTTCCGGCGCCTGCGTATAGTAACTCCGATTTTATATTATCACTATTATACCAAAACACACCCAAAATCACAACATCTTTATCAAATACAGAAAAAACAGGTGTCTCGCTAAGAAACACCTGTTTTATTACACATTTCGACTTTATTTATCGCGTTTTCCGCCGTTTTTGCGGGCGAGAATCGGGCCGAGATACTGTCCGGTATACGAACCCTCGCACTGTGCAACCTCCTCCGGCGTACCGCAAACGACCAGACGGCCGCCGCCGTCCCCGCCCTCGGGACCGAGGTCGAGGATATAGTCCGCAGTCTTGATGACATCCAGATTGTGCTCGATGACAACAACCGTGTTGCCTGCGTCCACCAGCTTCTGCAGAACATCCACAAGCCTGTGGACATCTGCGACATGCAGACCGGTGGTCGGCTCATCGAGGATATAGATGGTCTTGCCGGTCGAGCGCTTGGACAGCTCGGTCGCCAGCTTGGCGCGCTGCGCCTCACCGCCGGACAGCGTCGTGGAGGACTGACCCAGCTTAACATAGCCGAGACCGACCTCGCGCATAGTCTCCAATCGGCGTGCGATCTTGGGCACGTTGGCGAAGAACTCACACGCTTCATCCACCGTCATATCCAGCACTTCATAGATATTTTTGCCCTTGTAGCGCACCTCGAGCGTCTCCTTGTTGTAGCGGCGGCCCTTGCACACATCGCACGGCACATAAACATCCGGCAGGAAGTGCATCTCGATTTTGAGCAGGCCGTCACCCGAGCAGGCCTCACAGCGGCCGCCCTTGACATTGAAGGAGAAACGGCTTGCGCTGTAGCCGCGCGCCTTTGCGTCCGCCGTTTTGGCAAACAGGTCGCGGATATCGTTGAACACACCCGTATAGGTCGCCGGATTGGAACGCGGCGTGCGTCCGATGGGCGACTGGTCAATGTCGATGACCTTATCCAGATTCTCGATGCCGATGAACTCGTCATGCGCGCCTGCACGGGTCTTTGCACCATTGAGCTCAGCGGCCAGCTTCTTATACAGGATCTCATTGACGAACGAGGACTTGCCCGAACCCGAAACACCGGTCACACAGGTCAGCGTGCCGAGCGGAATGGTAAAGTCCGTATGCTTGAGGTTGTTCACCGCACAGCCCTTGACCGTGATGCTCTTGCCGCTGCCCTTGCGCCGGATTTCGGGCACCGGAATGAATTTTCTGCCCGAAAGATACTGTCCGGTGATGGATTTATCACTTTTCAGCAGCTCGTCTATCGTGCCCTCAAAAACGACCTCACCGCCGTTGCGTCCCGCCCCCGGACCGATGTCCACGATGTGGTCAGCCGCAAACATGGTGTCCTCGTCGTGCTCGACCACGATGAGCGTGTTGCCGAGGTCGCGCAGCCGCTTGAGGGTCGCAAGCAGCTTGTCGTTGTCGCGCTGATGCAGACCGATGGACGGCTCGTCGAGGATATACAGCACGCCCATCAGCGATGAGCCAATCTGCGTTGCCAGCCGGATACGCTGGCTCTCGCCGCCGGACAGTGTGCCGGACGAGCGCGAAAGCGTCAGATATTCCAGTCCGACCGACTGCAGGAAGCCAAGGCGATCCATGATCTCCTTGATTACTCTATCACCGATTTTGTGCTGCATTTCGGTCAGCTTGAGCGTGTGTAGGAACTCCATCGCCTTAACGACCGACTTTTCCGCAAACTCCGCGATATTCAGTCCGCCGAGCGTGACCGCCAGCACCTCCGGGCGCAGACGGCGGCCGTGGCACGCCGGACACGGACTTTCGCTCATCACTTCTTCAATCTCGCCGCGCGACCACTCGCTGTTGGTCTCGCGGTAGCGGCGTTCGAGGTTCGGGATGATGCCCTCGAACGGCTGGCGCATCACGCCGCCCGAAATGCGGCTGACCGACAGCTCGAGCGGCTCATCTCCGGTGCCGTACAGCAGCTCGTCGAGCGCCTGCTCGGAGAACTCCTCGATAGGCGTTTCGAGCGTAAAGCCGTGTTTTTTGCCGAGTGCAGTGTAGTACATGCCCGCGATCGTACCCGTGTCGGCGTTCCCCCACCCGGACGCGCGAATGGCGCCCTGCTTGATGGAAAGGCGGCGGTTCGGAATGACGCGGTCGGGATCGACACGCTTCTGAATGCCCAGACCCGTGCATACCGGACACGCGCCGTATGGGTTGTTGAACGAGAACATGCGCGGCGTAAGCTCCTCGATAGAAATGCCGCAGTCGTCGCAGGCGTAGTTCTGCGAGAACGTGATGGGTTCGCCGCCAATGACATCCGCAATCACCAGACCTCCCGACAGCGCAGACGCGGTCTCCACCGAATCAGTAATGCGTCCGCGGGCGTCCGGACGGATGACAACGCGGTCAACAACGATCTCAATGTTGTGCTTCTTGGTTTTCGCCAGCTTGAATTCTTCCGAAAGATCATGGATTTCGCCGTCTACGCGCACGCGGACATAGCCCTGCTTGCGGGCATCCTCAAACACCTTAACGTGCTCGCCCTTCTTGCCGCGGATGACCGGCGCAAGCAGCTGCACGCGCGTCTTTTCTTCAAGCGCCATCAGCCGGTCAATGATCTGGTCGATGGTCTGCTGGTGAATCTCCTTGCCGCATTTCGGACAGTGCGGCGTACCGATGCGCGCCCACAGCAGGCGCATGTAGTCGTAGATCTCGGTGACCGTGCCGACCGTCGAACGCGGGTTCTGCGAGGTGGTCTTCTGGTCGATGGAGATGGCGGGCGACAGACCGTCAATATAGTCCACATCCGGCTTGTCCATCTGGCCGAGGAACTGCCGCGCGTAGCTGGACAGCGATTCAACGTAACGGCGCTGACCCTCAGCGTAGATCGTGTCAAACGCCAGGGACGATTTGCCCGAGCCGGACAGGCCGGTGAGCACCACCAGCTTGTCGCGCGGAATCTTGATGTCGATGTTTTTCAGGTTGTGCTCTCGGGCACCTTTTACATGGATATATTCCTGCATTGTATTTTTTCCTTATCACAAAATAATGGAGAATTGAAAATTGTGGTGATGTGCTTTGCACGTTTATTGATTGCCGCGCAGCGGCGTACCTCATTATCCATTCTCAATTTTCAATTTTCCAACGCCTTTATCTGATCACGGAGCTGTGCTGCGATCTCAAACTCGAGCATCTTCGCGGCTTCCTTCATCTGGCGGGTCAGGCGAGCGATTTCCTGCTGTTTTTCGCCCTTGCTTCGCAGCTTTTTCTTGCTGTTCGAGGGCACATTCGAGGTGATTTCAATAACATCCTGCACCTTTTTATGCACAGATCTGGGGATAATTCCGTGTGCCTTATTGAACGCATCCTGCAGCGCACGGCGTCGCTCGGTCTCGTCCATGGCGCGTTTCATTGAGGGCGTAATGCTGTCTGCGTACAGCACGACCATGCCGTGCTCATTTCGCGCAGCGCGGCCGATGGTCTGGATGAGCGAGGTCTCCGAGCGGAGAAAGCCCTCCTTGTCCGCATCGAGGATGGCAACCAGCGATACCTCGGGAATATCGAGTCCCTCACGCAGCAGGTTGATGCCGACAAGCACATCGTACACGCCGAGACGCAGATCACGCACCAGCTCCTGCCGCTCGATGGTCTTAACATCGTGGTGCATGTAGCGCACCTTGATGCCCGCGGTTTCGAGGTAATCAGTCAAATCCTCGGCCATTTTCTTGGTGAGCGTGGTGACCAGAACCCGTTCTCCCTTGGCTGTGCGGGCGTTGATTTCGCCAATGAGATCGTCGATCTGACCATCAACCGGACGGACAACAACCTCCGGATCAAGCAGACCGGTCGGACGGATGACCTGCTCGACTACCTGACCCGAGCGCGACAGCTCATACTCGGCAGGTGTTGCGGAAACATACACAATCTGGTTCAGACGGTCGTTAAACTCGTCAAAATTGAGCGGGCGGTTGTCATACGCGCTCGGCAGGCGGAAGCCGTTTTCGACCAGACTTTCCTTGCGGGCGCGGTCGCCGTGATACATGGCGCGCACCTGCGGGAGCGTGACGTGGCTCTCGTCCACGATGAGCAGGAAATCCTTCGGAAAATAGTCGATGAGCGTATACGGCGCACTTCCCGGCGCACGCCGCGACAGCACGCGCGAATAGTTCTCAACGCCCGAGCAGAAGCCGATCTCCTGCAGCATTTCAATGTCGTAGCGGGTGCGCTGCGCGATACGCTGTGCCTCGATCAGCTTGCCGTTTTCCTCGAAGTATTTTACGCGCTTGTCGAGTTCATCCTCCAAATCCTTGATGGCTTCCTCCAGTTTTTCCTTGGGCGTGACGTAATGGCTCGCCGGGAAAACAGCAATATGACCCAGTTCACCGAGCGAAACGCCGGTCAGCGGGTTAATACGGCTGATGCGATCCACCTCATCACCGAAAAACTCGATACGAACAACATCCTCATCCGAGTATACCGGCCAGATTTCCACCGTGTCGCCGCGCACGCGGAAGCGGTTGCGCTCGAACGCAATGTCGTTGCGCTCATACTGAATGTCTATCAGTCGGCGGATGAGCTCCTCGCGGCTCATCTCCATGCCCGGACGGATGGAAATCACCATGCTTTTGTAGTCGATCGGATCGCCGAGTGAGTAAATGCACGACACGGACGACACAATGATCACATCGCGTCTCTCGCTCAATGCCGAGGTCGCCGAGTGGCGCAGACGATCGATTTCGTCATTGATGGCGGAATCCTTCTCAATATAGGTGTCGGTCGAGGCGATATACGCCTCCGGCTGGTAATAATCGTAGTAGGATACGAAATATTCTACCGCATTCTCTGGAAAAAATTCGCGCAGCTCGGTGCAGAGCTGTGCGGCCAGCGTTTTATTGTGCGCGAGCACCAGCGTCGGGCGCTGGGTCTGCTCGATGATGTTCGCCATGGTGAACGTCTTGCCCGAGCCGGTAACGCCCATCAGCGTCTGCTCGGTCAGACCGTTGTTGATGCCCTCCACCAGTTTGGCCACCGCCTCCGGCTGATCGCCTGCCATTTGGTAGGGGCTGTGTATTTTAAATTCCGGCACAGAGCGTACCTCCTTTTTTGCCACTCAGTATCTTTTTCGCAAACTTCCGCTTCTTAATCGACCGATAGATGTGAAATTGCTGCGTGCCACAACACAGTGATCGACCAGCTCCAAACCCAGTTCGGAGAGCGTGCGCTGCAGGCGGTCGGTCATATCAAAATCCTCCTGAGAGGGTGTCGGCGTGCCGTTCGGATGATTATGCGCCAGCGCAACGCCTGCCGCACCGGCCATCAAGGCACCGCGGGCAATCTTGTAGCTGTCCACCTGCACCCGCGCATGTCCGCCGCGTGCGATCTCCTCGCACTTGAGCACACGTCCCGCGCCATCCACATAGGCGGCCAGCAGCACTTCCTCCCGCTCGGCGCACAGCTGCGGCACGAAATACGCGCCGATGCGGTCATAGGTGTTCAGTTTATCGGTAAACTGCTCCATTTTCGCCACATCCGCCTGATAACGGTGAAACAGGGCAAAGCACAGGTGCAGCAGCTCCGCCGAGCGCGGACCGACGCCTTCGACCGTCTGCAGCTCGTCCTCGGTTGCCTCGAGCACCGCATGCAGTGAACCAAACCGCTGCATCAGCCGGTGTGCTGTCGGGTTGGTATCGCCCTGCCGCACCGCAAAATACAGCAGCATCTCCAGCACCTCGTGGTCACTGAAGATCTCCAGTCCGAACCGGCGGAATTTGTCCAGCATGCGCTGTCGGTGACCCATATGGTGATTTTCCGGCATGGTGTACCACCTTTCTTTTTAATTAGTAGTTAGTAATTAAAGGTGTATCTTCTCCACCGCCTGATTGAGCGCTCTGGTTACCAGCGGACTGTCCTTAATCTCCGGGAACGGAACGGTCGGCTGCGGTGCGCCGTCATGCGGACGCAGGCTCTTGCCCATCCAGAGGACATCGCGCCACTGACCAAATTTATACATGCTTTCCTGATATGCGCCCGAGATGATAAAGCCCATGGCTTTATGGAACTTCATCGACCGCTCATTCGGTGAAGTGATGCCGACGTAGATATTATAGTATCCCTGCATCGCCAGCAGTTCAAACAGCGCGGCGTAAATCGCACCGGCGATACCGTGGCGGTGCTGCTCCTGTGCAACGTAGATGGACGTTTCGACCGACCACTGATAGGCAGCGCGGGTACGGTGCGGCGCAGCATAGCCATAGCCGACGACCTCGCCATCAATGCGGCAGACCAGCCACGGCAGCTTTTGGGTATAGGTGCGCCACCGGCGGGTAAACTCCTCTATCGAAGGAGCATCGTACTCGCTCGACACAGTGGTTTGAATAACATACGGCGCATACAGCGCAAGCATCTCGGCAATATCTTCTTCCTCTGCAGAACGCAGAACAACTTCCGGCATGATTTTTTCCTCGTTTCGACATAATCTCGATATAAGTATACCGCATTCATTTTTTATGTTCAATAGGAGATTGCCAAAAAATCGCACATTTGTTCGCCTTGCATCTGCTGATTTTTTTACAGTATAATTCTTGCCGTTCTATATAATATTCTTTGTCATTTCAGCCGATTGCATTTTACCCTGCCGAGTAGTATACTATGAAAAGCACTGACGAAAAAGGCGTTTCGCCCTGCCGGGGAAGAGAAGGAGGCATCGCGCATATGGTTCGCTACGGTTTTATCCATACCAAAGAGGATATCAAGTTTCTGGTCCTGTTCGCCATGGATCTGCTGCCATTTCCGGTCAGCTTCAGCACCATTGTGGACTTAACGACCTGGTGTGACGAAGGCTTTGGCTACTTTGAGCTGAGCGAGGCTTTCTACGAGATGGTTCCGACCGGACACATCGAGGAGATATCCGACGAAGGAGAAACCCTGTACGCCATCACCGAAAAAGGACGCGAGGCTACCCGCATTTTCGAGAAGCAGCTTCCCTATCCGGTCCGCGAAGCCGCACAGCGCTCTGCGCTGCGTGTCGTCCGCCAGATCCGGCGCGACGCCGGCATCCACACCGCCGTCACCGAGCACGGCCCGAACGACCTGACCGTCCGCATGGAAATGGAGCAGGTGTTCGCAGTGGAAATGAACGTCGTCAGTCACGGACAGGCTGCCATGCTCGAGCGTACCTTTAAGGAAAACGCCGAGGCCGTCTATCAAACATTGCTCACCGCAATGACCAAAAACTACGCAAACGAGAAAGAAGCGCAAAAACCTTGAAACACATGAAGCAACTCGGTGTGCTGCTTGCCTGCTGTGTCGGCGGCTCACTGCTCTCCCTTTTACTCCGCGGTCTGCTGCCCGGCAACGTGCTCGGTCTGACCCTGCTGCTCGCCCTGCTCATCTTCGGCGCGGTACGCCTGCACCATGTAGAGAGCGTAGCGGATTTTCTGCTGCAGAACATGGCATTTTTCTTTCTGCCCGCCATGCTGGGCGTGCTGGAAATCTGGAACGACATCAAAAGCGAAGCACTCGCCATCCTTGCCGTCTGCCTGCTGACCACGCTGTGTACTGCCGCTGCTACCGCGCTGACCGTACATATCGTGTTCCGTCTGCAGCACCGTGAAACCGAGGAGGCGTTCGACCATGACTGATCTTCTCTCCTCTTCGCAGTTCTGGCTGCTGATTTCCATCGGTTTTTATGCACTCGGCGTAGAGATTCAAAAGAAAACCGGTTCTGCGGTCTGCAATCCGCTGCTGATTGCCTCGATTCTGGTCGGTGCGCTGCTGATCGCAACCGGCACCCCCTACCAGACCTATGAGGAATCCGGCAAGCTGATCTCGTTCTTCCTGACGCCGGCAACGGTAGCGCTTGCGATCCCGATTTACCGCAAGCTGGATGTACTGCTGAAAAACCTGCTGCCCATTCTGCTCGGCGCGTTCGTCGGCTCGATGGTGTCCATCGGCAGCGTGCTGCTCTTCAGCCATCTGTTCGGTCTGAGCGAAAGCACGACGCTTTCTCTCGTGCCGAAATCGGTAACAACTCCGATTGCAGTCGCGGTAGCCGAAATGCTCGGCGGCGTAACCTCCATCACCGCGATTGCGGTTGTCGTCACCGGCATCATCGGTGCGATCATCCTGCCGACCTTCCTCAAGTGCATCGGCGTGCGCAATCCGGTGCAGATGGGTCTGTCCATCGGCACGGCAGCTCACGCAGTCGGTACCTCGCGTGCCATTGAACTGGGTGAGACCGAAGGCGCAATTTCCGGTCTGGCGATTGGCGTTGCCGGTCTGCTGACGGCACTTATCGTTTCCATCGGCTCTGCTATTTTGCTGTAAGCAGTAATTGAAAATTGAGAATGGAGAATGTCGCTATCCTTGCGCGATACCCTAATTCTCCATTATCCATTCTCCATTCACAAAACCACCTTTCCCCTGCATAAAATGCAGGAAGAAAGGTGGTTTTTCTATGGTGATCCATGTTGTTCGGCCGGGTGATTCGCTGTACCGCATTGCGCAGCTGCACGGTATTCCCCTGCCGTTCCTCATCCAGCAGAACGAGCTGCACGAGCCGTACCGCTTAACGCCCGGGCAGACCATTGTCGTTCCGCAGCCGGAAAAAACGTACATCGTCCGCCGCGGCGACACGCTCGGCAGCATTGCCGCGCAGAACGGCACAACCGTGATGCAGCTGTGGCAGAACAATCCGCAGCTTGGCGGCACCGACCGCATTCAGCCGGGGCAGATGCTTGTACTCAGCTATGGAAACAAGCTGGGACGCTTTGCGGTGAACGGCTACGCCTATCCGAGCATCGACCTGCGCGTTCTGCGCCGGACACTGCCCTATCTGACGTACTTATCCGTATTTTCTGTCGGTTTTGACAACGCCGGACGCATTTTACCGTTCTCCGCCGAGCTGCTCGTGCGCATGGCGCGGCAGTATCAGGTAAAGCCTTTGCTCGTTCTGACAACACTCGGCGAGGACGGGCAGTTCTCCGGCGAACGTGCCCACCGGCTGCTGAACACCCCGACGGCTCGCGCGGCGCTGATCGAAAATCTGGCACAGGTACTGGCCATGCAGGGCTTCGCCGGTGTGGACATCGACTTTGAGTATGTGCCGCCGGAGGACGCGGACGCATATGCCGCGTTTGTCCGCTCGGTCCGCGAGCGGCTCTCGCCTGCCGGATACACGGTCTTCGCGGCACTCGCGCCTAAAACCTCCGCCGCGCAGCAAGGTCTTCTGTATGAGGCGCACGACTATGCCGCGCTCGGCTCTGCGGCGGACCGTGCCCTGCTGATGACCTATGAATGGGGTTACACGCTGTCCGCTCCGATGGCGGTCGCGCCGATTAACAAGGTAGAGCAGGTCGTGCGGTTTGCCGTGTCGCAGGTGCCGCCGAATAAGCTGTTCATGGGCATCCCGAACTACGGCTACGACTGGGCGCTTCCCTATGTGCAGGGACAGTCGCGCGCCCGTAGTCTGGGCAACGTGCAGGCCGTCGAGCAGGCGATTCAGGTCGGCGCGCCGATTCATTATGATGACACGGCACAGTCTCCGCACTACAACTACTGGCGCGACCGTGCCGAGCACGAGGTCTGGTTTGAGGACGCGCGTTCTGTCCGTGCCAAGCTGGCGCTTGCCGGAGAATATCAGCTGGCAGGCGTCAGCATCTGGAATATCATGCGGTATTTTCCGCAGCTGTGGCTCGTGCTGAACAGCCTGTACGACATCGAAAAGCTTGGATAAAATTCACCAAACCGACCGAATTCCCCCTGTTTCGGTCGGTTTTTTCCGTGCTTCGGCAGTTTCTCCTTGGATTTCCATTGCAAAACGGTTACAAAACCCGCTATCATACGGTGCATGGGAATTTCCCGCAAAATTCAAGGAGGTATCTACCTATGAAGTTCAAGAGACTCGTGCCGCTGGCACTTGCGCTTGTCATCGCATCCACCACTGCTGCAGAAGCTGCACATCTGCAGCAGAACCGCTTTTCGTTCGTCGTGCGTCCGAATTACACGCAGACGGTCAGCCGTCCTTCTGCGAGCAAGCCCTCACAAAGCACCGCCGCGAACAGCAGCTACGCCGCGCAGGTGGTCTCACTGGTGAACGCCGAGCGTGCCAGACAGGGACTGCCCGCGCTGACCATCAGCACCACGGTGCAGCAGGCGGCGCAGACCCGCGCCGGAGAACTGCAAACCAACTTTTCGCACACTCGCCCGAACGGCGCATCCTGCTTTACCGCGCTGACCGAGGCCGGCGTTTCCTACGCGCGTGCCGGCGAAAACATCGCCTATGGTCAGAGCACGCCGGAGGCTGTTGTGCAGTCGTGGATGAACTCGTCCGGCCACCGCGCGAACATTCTCAGCAGCAGCTTCACCACAATCGGCGTCGGCTGTACCGTTGTGAACGGAACCGCATACTGGGCACAGCTTTTCACCGCATAATGGACTTTTTCAACAAACAAAACAGACCGCATTTGCGGTCTGTTTTGCTCTATCCTGCCGTTTATCACGAGAGCGGATATACCTCGCCGTTGATGGTGACCGACTGCACATTATCCAGGTCAAATGCACGCGCAAGCACCGCAATCTCGGTGTCGATGCGGTCAGTATCCTCGGCGGAATTGAAACCGTAGGTATACAGAGTACGGTCAATATCCGCATTTTCGTCCAGAATAACGTACTCCGAGCCGTCCCTCAGCTGCACGCTTAGCTTATCGACCTCGTCCACCGTGCAGTGCATATCCGCATTGCGGATGCGGATACCGATCTGCGACAGGGTTACATCACCGTCTGCGCTCGTCAGGTACGGCATCTGCTGAAATTCCGGCAGATCGACCGCCAGAACCGTCTTTGCGGTACCCGCTCCGTCCGCACGCACGGTCGTTTTACCCGGCTCGAGCGCCTCCAGACGGAGCGGCTCTCCCTGCCTGTAATCGCTCGAAATCGCAAATGCGCCCTCGAAATAGTAGTCGTTGTCGGTCGAACGTGCGGTATCGAGGTAAAATTCACTGCCACAGAAGCCGCTGTCGCCGTACATAACCTCGAAAGCAAGCTGTCCCTCCTCGGCATAGCACGAAGACAGCGTGGACCATGTGATGTCTGGCTTGTTCTGATAGCTGTCGATCAGGTGCGCGAGCGTGAACGGCTTTACGCCGTCCTGCTTTTTGTTTGCAAGGTGCAGACTGATCACACCCGTACCCGCGCTTTCGTCAAACAGCACGGATTCTACGGACATACGGTAGCTGTCGTTCTCGTCGGTCAACTTGGCGCTGTCCGCTGTCTGTACATACCCTTCGAGATTCGCGTCTCCGCCATTCGGAAACAGCAGCGGAAACCAGCTCTGTGCATTCGCGGCAAATGCGGTTCCGCCGATGCACAGCGCGGCAGCCAGTCCGGCGCAGACGATTTTCTTTGCTGAGAAACGGCGTACCGGCTTGCTTTCTCGCTCGGGCAGGCTGTCCAGCGCTCTGCGGACACTGCGGTCAAATTCTTCGGTCATTTTCGGGAAATCATTATGGTTCATCATGCGAAGCACGCTCCTTTCAAGTCCTTGCGCAAATGCTCTCTTGCCGCTCGGAGACGGGTCTTGACCGTGTTTTCCGGTATGCCGAGCATTCCGGCAATCTCACGGGTCTTAAAGCCCTCTAAGTAGTACAGCTCCACCGGCAGGCGCAGCTTTTCCTCCAGTGCGGTGATGGCGGCATACAGGTCGCTGTGATCATCAGCCGCAGGCGCCGGTATCGCCTCTGCAGCAGCCGCATCATACGGCGCAAGCCGCTGCTGACGGCGCAATATCGTGCTGCACTCGTTGATGAGTATGCGGACCAGCCACGTTTTGAAATACCGCGTGCTGCGCAGCGAATCCAGCTGCTCCCACGCCCGCAGGATTGCCTGCTGCGCCGCGTCTGCACAGTCATGCTCGCTGCAGAGCATGGTTTTCGCTACGCGGTACAGCGTAGGCTCGGCTGCCAGCACCGCGGAGGTAAATTGCTCTCTATCCATCATAAGCGAATTCTCCTTTCCGAAAGCGTCCGGACAGCGCAGACAGGTTTCGTCAAAAGCGCTTCCTGTCTGCGGCTTTCATCTATTAGACGGTTCAGTGCAGCAAATGGTTTTGTGAAAGGGAAAATTTTTCGTACTTGCATTTTGCATTACCTATTATACAGTACAAGCGCACAGAATGAAATCGGTGCAAAGATTCAAAGCGCATTTCCCCATCGTATCGCACAATACAAATGAATAAATGACGAATGCTGAATCTCCACGCTCATTTTCCATCCTCAACTCTCCATTCCTGAACCGATAGACAAAAGTCTCCCGTCATGGTATACTGTCCTTATCTGGTATAGTTAATTCGATTCAAAATCAAGTTACTTATTGATAACTATTATCAAATAAAAAATATTATTTATTTTTAAGAAAACCTATTGACATTTTGGCACAACACGGTTATACTAAAGTTGTTCCAAGGAGAGAAAGGAAGGAACGATTTGAGAATCACACATGAAGCGGATTATGCAATTCGTGTGACCTATTGTCTGGCACTTGCAGGCGAAAAGCAGTGCGCGAAGGATATTTCCGAGGCAACCGGCGTAACACTCCGGTTTGCACTTAAAATTCTCCGCAAGCTGACGCAGTCCGGTATTACAAAATCCTATAAGGGCGTTGCCGGCGGCTATGAGCTGAACCACTCCCCATCGGAGATCAGTCTCGGCGCGATCATCGAATGCATTGATGGTCCGATCGCTATCAATCACTGCCTTGCAAATGAGTTCCAGTGCACACACATGGGTACCCAGAATGAATGTGATTTTCATCGCGTGTTCTCGGAGATCAACCGATCTCTGCGCGATCAGCTTTGTTCAATAACAATGGATCGTTTCCTGCCCCCTCAAAAATAAATTTGTTCAACGATACAGGAGGAAAAAATCATGAAAAAGTTTGTTTGTTCCGTATGTGGTTATGTATATGAAGGCGAAGCAGCTCCGGCAGAGTGCCCGATCTGCCACGCACCGGCAGAGAAGTTTAAGGAGCAGGCCGGTGAAAAGACCTGGGCAGCTGAGCACGTTGTAGGCGTTGCACAGGGTGCTCCGGAGGACATCATGGCTGACCTGCGTGCTAACTTTGAGGGCGAGTGCTCCGAGGTTGGTATGTATCTGGCAATGGCTCGCGTTGCACACCGCGAGGGCTATCCGGAAATCGGCCTGTACTGGGAGAAGGCTGCATTCGAGGAAGCAGAGCACGCTGCTAAGTTCGCAGAGCTGCTTGGCGAGGTTGTAACCGACTCCACCGAGAAGAACCTGCAGATGCGTGTAGACGCTGAGAACGGCGCAACCGCCGGCAAGTTTGATCTGGCAAAGCGCGCTAAGGCTCTGAACCTCGATGCTATCCATGACACCGTACATGAGATGGCACGCGACGAGGCTCGTCACGGCAAGGCTTTCGAGGGCCTGCTGAAGCGTTACTTCAACAAGTAATTGAGACTATTCAGAGGACAGGCAGAAATGCCTGTCCTCTTTTTTCAGAAACCGATAAACAGCAGCCTGTCCGCTCTTGGAACGGACAGGCTGCTGTTTTATTTGTGTTTTTCACTTTTGCATTGCACGGGACAGCCGGAGCAGTGTCCGGAACAGCCGGACGGATGCTTTTTCATCGAACGGAGCGCGGCAAACAGCGCGATGCCGATCAATGCCAGAATCAAAATAGTGGGGAGATTCATATACCGTGCCTCCTTATGCCAGACCAAATGCAAGACCGACACAGCGGACGGCAAAGGCAATGAGCCATGCAATCACGCATTGTGTCAGCGCAGTCGTGATGGCAGCCCGCGTGCTGCCCATCTCGCGCTTTACGGTGGCAATTGCCGCAACACAGGGGGTGTAGAGCAGCACGAATACCAGAAATACGACCGCGGTAAACGGCGTAAACAGGGTGCCGATGCTGGATACCTCACCGCCAAGCAGCAGGGTCAGCGTGGATACAACGCTTTCCTTTGCGGTAAAGCCGGTAATCAGGGCGGTGGACACACGCCAGTCCGCAAAGCCGAGCGGTGCGAACAGCGGTGCAAAAATGCTGCCCAGCGCAGCCAGCAGGCTGCTTTCCGGCATAGACACTACATTAAAGCGTGCATCGAAGGTCTGCAGGAACCAGATTACGATAGAAGCGGCAAAGATGATGGTAAATGCCTTCTGGATAAATCCCTTTGCCTTTTCCCAGATAAGGTGCACAACACTTTTGGCACTGGGCAGACGGTAATTCGGCAGCTCCATAACGAACGGAACCGGTTCGCCCTTGAAGCGGGAGACCTTCAAAATGACCGCATACAGGATGCCGCAGAGAATGCCGAACAGATACAGGCCAATCATGACAAGCGCACGATACCGTCTGGGGAAAAAGGCGCTGATCATCATGGTGTAGATGGGCAGCTTGGCAGAGCAGCTCATAAACGGGGTAAGTAAAATCGTCATGCGGCGGTCACGCTCACTGGACAGTGTGCGGGTAGCCATGATGGCCGGAACCGAGCAGCCGAAGCCGACCAGCATCGGCACAAAGCTGCGGCCGGACAGTCCCAGCTTGCGGAGCGGCCGATCCATGATAAAGGCCACACGCGCCATATAGCCGGTGTCCTCCAGAATCGAGAGGAAGAAGAACAGCGTTACAATGGTCGGCAGGAAGCTGAGTACGCTGCCAACGCCGTTTGCGATACCGTCTACAACGAGCGAGTGAACAACGGGGTTGATCTGCAGGGCGGATAACCCGGCATCCAGCCACGAAATGCAGGCATCGACCAGAACGGTCATGCCGTCGGACAGCCATGCGCCGATCCAGCTGAAGGTCATGATGAAGATCAAACCCATGATACCGGCAAAGCAAGGGATAGCGGTGTATTTGCCGGTCAAAAAGCGGTCGATCGCCATACTGCGTTTATGCTCTTTGCTCTCGTGCGGGCGGACGACTGTTGTGCTGCACAGGTTTTCCAGAAAGCTGAACCGCATGTTTGCCAGCGCCGCTTCGCGGTCCAAACCGGAATCCTTCTCCATGACGGATACGATCTGGTCAAAAGCGGAGCGATTGTCATCGGACAGCGCGAGCGCCTTTTCGATGAGCGGGTCCTTTTCGATCAGCTTGGTGGCGGCAAATCGCACCGGCAGACCAGCTCGTTTGGCATTCGGCTCGATCATCAGAGCGGTTGCATGGATGCACCGGTGAACAGCGGCTACCGGATCGTTCTTATCACTGCTGTCCTGACAGAAGTCGATGCCTCCGGGTGTTTCCTGATAGCGGGCGATGTGGATCGCGTGGTCGATCAGCTCATCAATGCCTTCGTTCTTTGCGGCTGAGATCGGCACTACCGGAATGCCGAGCGCCTGCTCAAGCTCATTTACATGGACAGTGCCGCCGTTCGCACGAACCTCGTCCATCATATTCAGCGCCAGCACCATCGGAATGCCCAGCTCCATCATCTGCATGGTCAGGTAGAGGTTTCGCTCAATGTTGGTCGCGTCTACAATATTGATGATGCCGTCCGGCTTGTTGTCCAGCAGAAAGCTGCGGGTTACGATCTCCTCGCTGGAATACGGCGACAGCGAATAGATGCCGGGCAGGTCGGTAACGGTTGCCTCCGGATGGCTGCGGATCGTGCCGTCCTTGCGATCCACCGTAACACCGGGAAAATTGCCGACATGCTGGTTGGCACCGGTCAGCTGATTGAACAGCGTCGTTTTGCCGCAGTTCTGATTGCCGGCAAGCGCAAATGTCAGTTTTTTATCGGCAGCCGCGGCTTTGGCGTGCTCATAAATGTGGTAGTCCTTGGATTTCCTGAGCTCACCCATGCCGGGGTGCGCCGCAGGACGGTGGCGTACCTGTCCGGCGGAAGGCTTTTTTGTTCGCTGATACGGCGTGCCGACTTCGATCTTCCGCGCTTCATCCAGGCGCAGGGTCAATTCATAGCCGCGCAGCTCAAACTGCACCGGATCCCCCATCGGAGCGACCTTCTGCAGCGTGACCTCGGTCTGCGGCGTCAGTCCCATATCGAGCAGGTGATGGCGCAAGGCTCCGCTTCCGCCTACTGCGGTGATTTTTGCACTTTCATGCGGTTTCAGTTTATCCAATGTCATATCTATATCTCCTCGCGACTTCGTGCCGTCGACAGTTTTGCTCTATACTCGTAGACTATTATTCTCCTATGAGTGGGAGTTGTCAATGTTTATTATACAGCAATCCTGCCGATTGTGCACACGCAACACACGGATGACATCGAGAATTACGAGGAACATAATGCCAACCAAGGTGGAAGTCAAGGGGCACCCTCGTCCATTGGAGCTTCGCCGGCGATATAGTGCCCCTTGCCCTTCGAGCCAGGTTGTTAATCAGGCATCCGATCCTCGAAGTAGATTGCCGGCTGGGCATGAATCATGCTCCAGTCCTGCCGGCGGCCGGTCCACTTTTTCGTGATGTCGATCATCGCCAGATACAGCATTTTGAAAAGGCTGTCATCGGTTCGGTCTTACTATGTTCTTTATACTCTGCATCAGTATTACTTGTGGGCAATTTCTGCCCCATGCAAGGGGAAGAATCCTGCACGTCCATTGGGCAGATATTGCCTCTGGACGGGAAGAAACCTGCACCCTGTCCGGGATTTGCAAAAAGATGCGGTTCGCCTGATTCCAGCCCTGACGGACGCGGGTGATCAGCCCGGCATTTTCCAGCTCCCGCAGGGCGGTTTTGACCGTCCGCTCACTCCGGTCAAGGTCATCCGCCATCTGCTTGATCGTATAGATCACATACACATTCCCATCCTCGGACACCCAGCCGCTTTTCTGGGAAAGCATAGTGCGGTTGAGGAGCAGCCCATATAGCAGTTTGGCGTTGATGGAATATTCGCCTGCCAACATGAAGCGCGGCAAGGGAATGAACGGCGGCAATGTGGTGTTCAGGTTGAAATAGATTTTTCATCACATCCTCTCTGGTCTGGTGTGATACGGCTGCTATGGCGGTTTTCTGTCAGGTCCGCGAGGGGAGTACGCAGCTGTGCCACCCTTTTTTGCCCTCTTTGACTGATAATGCGGACAAATAACGACAACCGCCCGGAAACTCTGCTTGCAATCGTGGACGCAGCGGCGGCTAACTTTTTCTGCTCGGTGTAATCGACCTTGATGATGTACCCGTCAATCAGCATTTTCCGGGCATACGCGCCGAAGTTGCGGGTGCCAAGCTGGTTCATCTTGTGGCGAACCATGCTCAATTCCTGCTCATTCAGACAGATTTCTTTGCGGATGGGTCGCGTGCGGTCTGGCATATTGAAACACTCCTTTCACAATACAACGGACATTTCTTCGTCGAAACGCAGGTATCGAAACGAAAGATTTTCAAAAAATATGCGCCCCTGCTTTTGCAAAAGCGGGAGCGCGTTGTATTTGCGGATATGAGATTTGAGAGAGTAGCAAGCACATCCGGTGTCCGTACACACCGGAAAATGAGCGTTTCAGCCTTGCAGCCGATACGCCCATTTTGATTTTTGGGGAAGCCCAAACCCTTGATTTTTAAGTTGTAGATACTTTCTGGGCTTTTCCGAAAAGCCCTTTCTTTTATTCGCTTTGACGATTATAATTATACTGTGATTTTATAAGCAGACACAGAACGGAACTGCAACAGGAGTGCTGCCCATGAAGTATTTATCTATCGCGCAAACCGCCGAACGCTGGGGTATCTCCACCCGCCGTATTCAGATTTTGCGCGGCGAGGGGCGCGTCCCCGGTGCGATCCGCATTGGCTCGGTCTGGGGGATTCCAGAGGACGCAAAGAAGCCAGCGGACGCGAGAATCAAGAACGGCAAGTATATCAAGAAGCCCGCCGAAAACGAAAAATGAGCCGTATCATGTCTCAACGGAAAACATTCTGCCGGACAAGCAAGGTGTTGCTTCCTTTGGCACGACTGATTCTTCAGAGCGAGTGACATATTTTCAAGTGGAGGACGTGCTTGTTAGCAACATCCGTCCATATTTCAGAAAGATGTGGTTCGCAACAACTTCGGGCGGGTGTAACGCCGATGTCCTGTGTTTTAGAGCCTTGGACAAGAAGTACGCATACCTTCTGAAATCCATCATGTTTCAAGATGGATTCTTCGATTATGTCATGTCAGGGGCAAAAGGAACAAAAATGCCTCGTGGTGACAAAACTCACATCATGCTGTACCCGATCCCGCGTTTTTCCGAGACACAGCTCCTGAAATTTATTGAATATAATAAAATTAGTTTTGGGGAGGGAGGGCGAATGCAGTCCCTTTTCCGCGTCAGCCGGAAGCAAAGGTATAGCACACTAGACTTTCCTGCGGAAAATCGTGTGCCAACAGGAATGCAGAGTTCGCCTGAATCAATAAAAGCATTTGCAGTATTTGATGTAACGTTTAACATATATAGCTAAGACGGAAGGGTGGTTTGAATTATGCCAAATATCCTTGTGGTTGAGGACGATGAAAACTTGAATCGTGGAATCACTTTTTCACTGAAAAAATCCGGATATGAGGTTTTTTCAGCAGAATCAGTGAAAAAAGCGAAAAGAATTGCAAGTGATAATAATGTGGATGTTGCCATTTGTGATGTGAATCTTCCGGATGGGAATGGATTGGAATTTGTAAGGTGGATGAGATGCAATTATAATACATACATTATTTGTCTTACCGCACTAGATCAGGAGATGGATCAGGTCATGGGATATGAAGCAGGGGCAGATGATTATATTACAAAGCCGTTTAGTCTTTCGGTACTTCTTTTGAAAATAGAAGCACATTTCCGCCGCAGACAGGAGAAAACGGAAGCCGGAAAGATGATTTCGGGAGATATCGTATTTATCGCAGGAGAAATGAAAGTCCTGATAAAGAGTCGTGAAATCAGTCTGACAAAAACGGAGTTGAAAATGCTGACTTTTTTTCTTCAGAATCCGAAACAGATTCTTTCAAAAACACAAATATTAGAAAATGTATTTGATCTGGAGGGGGATTTTGTGGATGAAAATACAATCGCTGTCAATATCAGAAGGCTCCGTGAGAAAATCGAAGACAATCCGGCTGCACCGGTCTATATAAAGAATATCAGAGGTCTTGGGTATATATGGAATCAGGAGGTAAGTCAGTGACGAAACGACATCGTAAAAAGTGGGTTGATGCCTTGTCACTGGTGCTGCCGGTTCTACTCTTTTTTGCGGTATTGAACTGCTTTACCACCTATTTATATTATCAGGATTATCAATGTAAAATGGATATCCTGACAGAAGTTGCGGCGGGCGCAGAGACCACCGGCATGGATGTTGCCGCAGGATGGCTGAAAGGAAACGACCATCAAGCCAATGAACAAGGTAAGCAATTATTAGAGCAATACGGGTACTGGGAAAACAAAGGGACTTCGTTTTATGTGCGCTTCCGGCAGAATATCATGATAACCGGCTGTACAAGTGCAGTGCTATGTCTGTCTTTGCTAACGTTCCTGTTTTACCGGAAGAAAGCTGAGGCGAAAGAAAGTCGGAAACGATTGGAGCAACTGGAGCAAATCCTGATTGCATTTCGGGAAAATCACTTTGAGGTAGTGCCGGACACAGAAGATCATGTCGGGCAGGAAAGACTGAAATTTCAGCTTGAAGCAATCGGACATCATATCCAGCTGCTGCAAGAGGAAGCCAGAGCGGAGAAGGAAAGCACAAAGGAAATGGTATCCGACATTTCCCATCAGCTGAAAACCCCGGTTGCAGCCTTGGATACCTGCTTTAGCATATTGCTGCGGAACAATCTGAGTGAGACGGAGCAACAGGAATTTCGCATCCGCTGCCGGAGTGCATTGGACGGATTGGAAACATTGTTGCAGTCTCTGCTGGAAATATCCAAACTGGAGACAGGTTTGATTCAGCTTGATCAGAAAACACTTCCCATTATGGATACGATCATCTCCGCAGTAAACCGAACGTATCCAAAGGCAGCGGAGAAAGGGATAGAACTTATTTTCGACTGCAACGAATCACTGGAGCATTGTGCACTCATGCAGGATAAACGTTGGCTTGGAGAAGCAATCATTAACGTTTTGGACAATGCCATCAAATACAGCCCAGAACATTCAAAAATCACGATCCGTCTACAAAAAAGAACCGGCTTTGTGAGAATTGAGATCGAGGATCAGGGAATCGGAATCCCGCAGAGTGAATACCATAAAATATTCCAGCGGTTTTACAGAGGGACTGCGCCGGAAGTCCACGAAAAGAGCGGAACTGGCATCGGTCTGTATCTGTCCAGACAGATTATTGAGCAGCATGGTGGGACAATCACGGTAGCCTCCGGCAAAGTCAGAAAAGGAAGTACCTTTTTGATTCAGCTGCCGGAGAATGGACTTTCGTAGAGATGATGAGCAGAAGTCTTTCAAATCTGTAAGACTTCTGCTCTCTTTTTGAAAGTGAAATGAAAGGTTCCTTTGATACAATGCTGGTAAATAAGAAAAGGAGGCCATTGGAGTGGGCGTGATATTAGAAACGAATCAGCTTTGCAAATTTTATGGGACGGGGGAAAATCAGGTCAAAGCCGTCAATCATGTGAATATCCAGATTGAGCAGGGAGAATTTGTCGCCATTGTCGGAAAATCCGGCTCCGGAAAAAGTACCCTGCTGCATATGCTGGGCGGGCTGGATACACCAACCAGCGGCAGCGTGATCTTGTCTGACAAGGACCTGTATTCCATGAAGGAGGATCAGCTTGCCGTTTTCCGGAGAAGAAAGATCGGATTTGTATTTCAGGCATTCAATCTGGTATCCTCCATTAATGTGTGGGAAAATATCGTTCTTCCGTTGGGGCTTGACGGAAAAAAAGTGGATAAAGCTTATGTCAATGATATTATCACCACACTGGGTCTTGAACACCGGATTCATAATCTTCCGAATACCCTCTCCGGAGGACAGCAGCAGCGCGTTGCGATTGCAAGAGCCTTGGTAAACAGACCGGAGATTTTGCTTGCGGACGAGCCAACCGGAAATCTTGATTCCAAGACAAGTGACGAGGTGATCGCGCTGCTGAAAATGAGCGCAAAAAAATATGGACAGACGATTGTAATGATTACCCATGATGATGAGATCGCGCAGGTTGCTGACCGTATTTTAGTCATCGAGGATGGACAGGTGGTGGATTTTAATTGAGGACGATCAGCAAAATTGCATTCAGCAACGACAAAAGAAATCGGACAAGAAGTGTCCTCATTATGACGGCGATTTGCCTGACTACCATGCTTCTGGTCATTATCAGTACAATTGGAAATGGACTGATCCGCTTACAGAAGGATCAGGCTGCAAGCTCATACGGAAGCAACTACGGCCTGTTTATCGCCGCAGATGGTACGCAATTAAAAGAAGTGGAACGCAGAGCTGAGATATCTGATATCGGCATCATGTGTACGGATGGCATCCTGAAAGGAAATGAAAATGGCGGCTTTGTCAGTGCGGATGAAACGGTCAGGAAAATGCTTCCCTATAATCAGGAATATGTGTTGAAGGAAGGTACCTATCCGGAAAAGGCGCAGGAAATTGCCGCAGGACGCGCTTTCTTTGATGCAGTGGGATACCATGATGTAAAGGTCGGAGACACCGTAACATTGGAGTACCGTTCCGGTATGCAGTCGGAATACGCACCGGTGGAATTTACTGTAAGCGGGATTTTATATGACCGGGATGAATATACCATCGAGGCTTCCTATGTTGTATTCGGTTCGCAGGATTTTTATAATGAGCGTGTTGCGGAGGGTGACAGGCAATATAATATCTATTTTACCTTGAGCGATTCTGCAAATGTATCTATGAATAATGTTGCGCCTGTTATAAAAGAAATCGCGGATTCCTGCGGCATTGACCAGAAAAACGTGATCATCAATGACCTCTACCTGCAGTGGGTATTGCAGCCGAGCTATGAAATGATTGTGGTTTGTGGAACCCTGATCCTCGGAATCGTGCTGTTTTCCGTTGTGGTCATTTATAATATCTTCCAGGTCGGGATCGCCCAGAAGGTTCAGGAGTACGGAAAAATCAAGGCGCTGGGTGCAACCAGAAAGCAGATGAAGCAGTTGATCTTTCGTGAGGGCATTCTTCTGGCGGTTCCTTCGATACCGCTGGGGCTGCTGTTTGGTTTCCTGATTGCAAAAGTCAGCTTCAACTGGCTGGTGGAGCAGGGAAATCTGGTATCGTCCGGAATCAAGAACCATCAGGTGCCTCTGTTTTCACTGACAATTATGCTCATCTGCATTTTTGTATCGTTTCTTACGGTCGTTTTGGCTCTGCGCAAACCCATGAAAATTGTTTCCCGGATTTCACCCATCGAAGCGACACGGTATCTTGGCGGCTCCAAAACGCAAAAACAGGGCAGACGAAAAGGCAGAAAAGATGTCACCGTTTTCTCCATGGCAATGGCAAATGTGACAGGCAATCCGAAAAGAACCATTGCTACGATTCTTACCATGGGGCTTTCCTGTGTATTGTTTGTAATTGTCTCTAATTATGTAGGAAATATTGATACGGAGCATGAAGCACGTCTTTCCGTTAATCATGGACAATTTGAACTGCAGCTGGATTATTCCCAGAATTATGATGAAGCCTATTCGGAGAATAATCTGGACACAATCCTACAGAACGACCCACTGAATGATTCTTTGATTAAAGAAATCAAATCCATCCCCGGTGTAACGGATGTACTGACGAGAGAAATCGTCTCTGCAGATTTGAACGGAACAAAATTTCCGGTTGCAATCGTAAATCAAGAGGATTTTGAAAGGATGCGCGGGGATGGCGATATCGGTTCCATGGACTATGCACAGGCTGTCAAAAACGGGGATGTTTTCTTTGGCTGGTCCATGTGGATGGAAGCTGACGGGTATTCTGCGGGTGCACCGATTACATTCAACTTTGATAACGGAAGCGGAACCTATACCTATCAGGGAAAAATCGCAGGCTCCTTTGTAAGCGCGGACACTTATCTTGTCATTCCGGAAGGTGTATACCGTTCCATGAATCCGAGGGGAACAGCCTATGGCTATCTGTGGGTGGACTGTGATAAAAAAGATGTTGCATCTGTGGAACAGAGTCTGAATACTTTGATTTCTAATACTTCGCATATAAAAATGGATACCTATCATGCACAGTTACAATCTGCAGAATACGCAAGCCGTATGATGAAGCTTGGCTGCTATCTGTTCATGGCAATTGTCGGTCTCATCGGGTTTATGAATCTGGCAAACACCATGATCATCAATATCACCACGAAGAAGCAGGAATACGGTGTGCTGCAAGCGGTAGGCATGACCAATAAGCAGTTGAATCTGTGCTTACAAATACAGGGCTTGATTTTTACGGTTGGCACCATCTGCGTCGCACTTGCTGCCGGTCTGCCCCTTGGCTATGCACTGTTTTCCTATGCGAAGCATAATGGGATTTTTGGAATGAACGTTTATCACGTTCCTCTTATCCCGATTCTTGTTATGATTCTTCTGGTTGGTATTCTACAAATTGTGCTTTCCTGTGTTTTAAGCAGTAATCTGAAAAAGGAAACGCTGGTAGAAAGAATAAGGTATCAGGGATAGTAGATTCTATAAAAAGCAAGCTGCCGCTCAAGATGGGCGGCAGCTTACCTTTATAGTGATTCAAACATAAAAGTCAAATTTTGCGAGGACCCGCCATCGTCTCAACCTTGTCCGTTCTTCCTACAAAGAACAGGTCAACGGCTATTTTTAGCCCTAACTGATCAAAGATCCCCACCCCAAACGGCTCCTCAAAAAATATTGTCAGCTTTCCATTTACTTTGTCCATAAGAATCCCTCCTAAAATTGATTGAACAAAGAATGGACAACCCGGAGGGGCAGGTTACTTACCCTATCTATATAGGACGACCGGGCTACCTACCGGCTTTTGGTAGGTAGCTCCATTCTATCACCCTCATCACGGACAGTCAACGCAATGTCGTTAGCAAAATCAACGACGGCGCACCGTGGATAATGACACCGCTGTTAGGTACACTAAATGCAAAGGTGGTGAGGCTATGCGAGAGAAGAAGGACATCAATATTGAAATCGGCGGCAATATTCAAGTGGCAAGAGAACAGGCGGGCTATACGCAGGACACGCTCTCAGAAATGCTTGGCATGACGCCGAATCACCTGAGTGCTATTGAGCGTGGTGCTTCCGGTATCTCTCTTGAAGCCTTGCAGCGCCTTTGCCGTTTTCTCGACGTCAGTGCGGACCGAATATCTTTGGGACTGACGAGCCAGAAGCGGAAGCCCTTGCGCTTGCCAGACGTATTTCGGATATAAAGCCGGAATACCGGCAACAGGTTCAAGAGCTGCTGTCCGCAATTTTGAATATGTCATAAAAAAAGAGCCTCTGCCGATACCCAAACCGGGCATCGACAGAGGCTCTTGGTTCGTTTTCCGGGCATTCAAACAAGTGCCGAAATCGACACTTATTTCCGCGCTAAAGATGAAACCACGCAGGGAATACAATCACTTAGGCTGGTCAATTTGCGCCGCTCTGAGGCTTGCAATCACAGGCTTTTTCGACCCCTAACTGTCTACACCTCGATGCCTTGCGGGAGAAGTGCGGACAGGCGATGAGATCCGCGCGGAAGCTCTGCTTGCAGCTATGGACGCAGCGGACGCAGAAGCGGTTATACTTCCGGCGTCCGCTGTCTCCTATGAAGAACGACCACTCCTGCCGCCATTTCTGACTTCTGCTCACAGCTCAATCTCTCCTTTGTTCTTTTTGGGAGAGCAGCATTCCTCCTGCTTTTCTGCCTTTGCAGACTTGAGCCTGTCCATGATGGAGGACTTCTCACCGGTTTCGGGGGCTTTGACCTCTGCGGTCTTGTCCTCCTTCGGACCGTTGTTGATGATCCCATCAATCATGCCGTAGTCATCCTCCATCGACATCTCCGCCGCCTTGAGGTAGTTTTCCTTCTCAAGAGCCACCATCCAACTTTCCTTGCTGATACCGAGCATTCCGCCCTTTGCCACATGATCGGTAATCTCCTTTGCATCCACGCACAAGCCCTCGGTGTTATCCGAATAGAGACGGTAAACCTCGCAGCCCTTCTCCAAAGCCTTCTCAGCCGCTTCCTGTCCAGCGGGAAGAACGCCAGCCCATGCGTAACCGTAGTCCTTCATGTCATTGAGCCGACCGAGGCAAGAATTGTTGCGTACATCTATGAAAGCTGCTTGGAGGGCGCACCCCCGGCAGAAATCGCCGCTGCGCTGACGGAATAGGGTATCAAATCTCCAATGGGGAACGATCTCTGGTCTGCCAGTACTGTCCGCAGCATCCTCCGAAATGATAAATACTGCGGTGATGCTTTGATGCAGAAAACCTATACCAAGGATTTTCGCACCCATAAATCCGTCAAAAATACGGATTTAAATATGTATTTCAAGGAAAATCACCACACAGCGATTATCAAAAAAGAGGATTGGATCAAGGTACAAAAGTTGCTGTCAGAGCGGCACAGCACAGCCAAACGAGCTACATTGCGCCGTCTGAGCAATCACTTCGTCGCATACCGCGTGAAAGATGGTCTTTTCAAGGGCTATCTGATTATGGATTCCCGGTGGTCTTTTATGGAGCGTCAGGAGTTTATGAAAAACGTGGATGAGGCGCAAAACACCATGAAATGAAAGGATTTTAACTATGAACTTTGATTTTTCCGCTTTGAACTTTGAAACCATCGACTCCAACATCAACGCCTACCCGGATATATTCCTGAATCAGAATGGCGTGACCATCACCAAGAAGGTGCTTGAGGACTTGGGCTATCCCGCCTTTGTTTTGTGTCTGCTGGATGCGAAAGCGAGGGTATTTGCGATCCGTTCCTGCAAGAGCAACGAACCGAAGGGCTTCAAGTTCTCCAAGCCGAGAGGCGAACAGAAAGGTGTTGTTACGATCTCCAACAAGAATCTGCTTGACCCGCTTCGCGCTGTTACTGGCGAGGACTGGATTCCCGGCAAGCGTTACAAGGTGCGTGGTTTCTGGGTTGCTGATGCAAAAACCATGTGCTTTGACCTCAATGAGGGCGTTCAGGAGGACTTTCGTCCTGTTACGCCGAGCAATGACGCAGAATAATCCCTGATATTCAGGGAGAAAAGTGAGAGTAAAAGAGCGGCGGCAAGCCGCCTGAGCGAGAAAGCCACCTCTCCCTTTTCTCCCTCGCTGCAGCTATGGAAACCGTGGAAAACCGCAAGCGGTTTACGCACCGTTCCCACAGCCTGCGCTCACTCTCTTTTTCCTCTCTTGCTTTCTCCCTATACAAAGATAAGTGTCCATTTTCTATCCCGAAAACGCACAGTCGCCACGACGAACAGAGGGCAGCGTGTCAATATGTCAAAGAAAAGCAAACGGCACACAGGCGGTTTTATCCTCAAAAAAGCCCCGAAGCACGACAAAAATAAGCCCAGCACCACGCCGTTTGACGTGATGCTGGGTTTTTAGCCGTAAACTCACTCTGATATTAAGCCAAAATGCCGCAGCGCATCCTTGATTGCCTCGACCTTTTCAGGCGGGCAGGGATGATACTCATGTTTTCTCTGCTCCACTGCGTTCGGTGCTTTGTGCATATCCAGTCCGACCATACGCTTGACCTCTGCAATATATGCCGTATGGACTTTGAAGCCGTACTTCTCCTGCACATACTCCTGAATACGCTTATAGGTCGGATGCTCCTTGACCTCGCCGGTTTCCACTTCCATTCTGACCTCAACCGTCAGTGGATTTGTTCCCGTGACAAGAGGGCGACCGTCTCAACAGTTGTTTCAGTTTCCAAGGGAAGTTCTTTCACTTCCTCACCATCAACAGGCACAGGGAAGTTGAATACAATCTTCTTTATCCAACTTCCGTCTTTCCTTTTCTCCGGGAACATCTCAATTCGCTCGATAAAGGCCTTCATAAACTCTTTCTGCTCCGCTTCCGTTGCGGAATGGTAGACTTCATCAAATGCCAGCAACAAGCGATAGATATTGTCACCGGAAATCTTCTCCTGCTGAATGCTGCGGATCTGACTTTGCAATTCGCCAATCTGAACTTCAATTTCCTCTATGGTATCATACTGCTCATCATAGCGGCGCTGCAAGTCCAAAATTTTTCTGTCATAGTGGGCATCGTTGATGTCCAAGGTATCCATCTGACGCTCCAAGCGGCTTTTCGTTCCAAAGGCTTGCTTTAGCCGCCCTTGTAGGACAGCTATCTGCTTTTCCATATCTTCTGTATCAACTGCTGTTCCGATTTTCGCCTGAATCGCTTCTACAAACCGTGGATTATTGACCATAGCGGAGATAACCTTCGCCACAAATTTGTTGATCTCTGTCTGCTCGATATTCAGCCGGAAGCTGCACTCATGTCCGGTAGGCGTAACCGTATTTTTGCAGTAGTAATAATACCGGGTTTTCTTGTCCTTGCTGTGTGCCTTGGCGATATTGCCGTACATACTCTTGCCACAGCATGGGCATTTCAAGATACCGGACAGGATGTGGGCGTGGTCTGGATTATTGACCTTTTCCCGCTTAAAGGAATTGACCTTGCGCTTTTCCTGTGCCAGATACCAATCTTCTTCGGAAATAATGGCTTCGTGCTGCCCATCGTAAACAGGGAACTCCGACTGCTCGACCACGTGCATCTCATTTCTTGTACCCTGTTTCTTTTCGGTTCTCCGTCTGCCGTAAGCAATTTTACCCATATAAACGGGATTGTCCAGTACGTCCTGCACAAAGTTCCTTGAAAATCCGGGAATGGTGTTATTCTGCCGCAGCTTCTTGATAAAACCGTTGCGGTTCAGATATTTGGCTACTCCGGCAACGCCCTCGTTGGTATGGATGTAGCGGTCATAAATGACCCGGATCACCTCAACTTCATCCTCTGCAATGACAAGGTTTCCATTTTCCAGTTTGTATCCATATGGAGCGAAACCGCCGTTCCATTTGCCCTCACGAGCCTTTTGCTCACGTCCTGCCATTGTCTGTGTGCGGATATTTTCTCGCTCAATCTCTGCCACCGCAGACAGCACAGAGATCATCAGCTTTCCTGCATCCTTGGAGCTGTCAATGCCATCCTCCACGCAGATCAGATTGACACCGAAATCCTGCATGAGTTGCAAAGAGTTCAGAACATCCGCCGCATTTCTGCCAAATCGGGACAGCTTAAAGACCAGCACATAAGAAACATCATCTTTGCCGTCCTGGATGTCATTCAGCATCCGTTGAAACTCCTGCCGCCCTTGGATGTTCTTGCCGGAAAATCCTTCGTCAGAATACTCCCCGGCAACGATCATATCCTCGTATGCCGCATACTTCCGCAGCTTGTCACGTTGGGCATCCAAGCTGTACCCGTCAACCTGCATGGAGGTGGACACTCTCGTATATAGATAACATTTAAGTTGTTTCTTTTTCAGAATCGCCACCTCCTTCGTTCATTTCTTTTACCACAAGTCCTTCGTTACGGATATAATACTCCAAAAGCCACAGCACATAATCCGGTGCATGGCGGTTGTCCAATTCCCACTCGGTCATCGTCCGGTATGGTATATGAACCAACTTGCAAAAGTCCTTCCGGTTTAATCCCGTGCTTTCCCGCAACTTTATAATTCTGTTTTTACAATCCATCTGCCTATCTCCCTAAAAGCAAAAATACACGTTGCGTACATATTATAGCATATCCGCAACAAGTACGCAACGTGTAAATTGTAAATTTTTACGCAGCCTTATCCGTCAAAGGCTGCGCTTGATTACTTTCCTCGGAATGCTCCACTTCCTGCGGAGCGTCCTGTTCCAATTTATCCAAAACCTGATGTCCATATTTCTGGAGCATCTGGCTCATAACATCCACACAGCGGTCAAATGCCGCATTATATTTCGCTTCCTCATAATATTTCTTCAATAGGCGATTCCTCCATCAAAGTTCCATATCCTGTCCACGCTTCCGTGCAGTGTGTTCGTGCTCCTGCGTTTCTTTTCCTTTGCTGAGGACAACATCAAGAAAAGCCCGAACCCTTTCGGATGCGATTTCCAGTGCATCCAAGAAGGGCTGGGCTTTCTTTTTCAGCTCTTGATATTGTTCATGCAGCGCATCGTACCGCTGCTTCCATGTTTTTGCACTTTTCTCCGCTTGCTCGAATTTCTGCTTGTACTTGATCTTCTCTGCCTTTTCCGCAAAGCTACTGACAGCATAATCTTTGAGTGTGCGGCATTCATCCGGTGTCAGAGTGATATTGTTTCCGAATGTGGCCTTCTTGCCCATCGCTTCAATATCCTGCACCGTCAGTGCAAGAGTCTTTGCCGTCTTGGTTTCCTTTTGCAGCGCTTTCAGTTTCCTTTTCTGTTTCTCCGTGGCAGCTTTGGCATTCTCCAAACTCTGCTCCGCCTGTGCCACCTGTCCGGTCACAGCTTCCAAACGCTGCTGTTCTGCCTGCACCTTGAACTGCGTCACCGTCAGATGTTCCTCGGTGCTGCCACGCTCTCCACGCTCCACATCGGTGTAACCGGCAGTTCGCATGAAATTGAAAAAGTCATCCTGCAACACACTGTAGGATGACTTCAAAATCTTTTTCCCTTTTGCATTCAACATGGGATTTCCGTTCTCACCAAGCACCGGCTTGGACTCCCATTTCTTACTGCGGCTGACCTGTGTGATGACCTCCTTGACGGTTCCCCGGAGGGCTTCATCCTTGCATCGCTTCGACCAAAGGATCTGCTTTTTCACCACCGGGATATAAACCACATGAAGATGATAGTGGTACACATCCTCGCCCAGAGCTTCGGACATTGCCCGGTTGCGCTCATCGGCGTGCATCACAGCGGAGAGGATATACTGTTCACCGCCCACGATCTCCACGGCTGCTTTGTAGGCATCGGCATAAAACTGTTTCGCAAATTCATAGCCGCCGTGGTTGTAGAAGTAAGCAGAGTTCACATCGAAGATCAACTCGCCGTATTTGACGGCATCCGGTTTCAGACCTCTGGTGGAGATCACGCCATCCTGTTCCATCTGCTCAAACATTTTTACATAATCGTCCGTGGGTGCTTTGAAATGGACATTCAGAGAAGTGCGTTCCGGCACGATGTCCTGATTGCTGTAGCTGTCCTTTTCACGCTCATTGTGTTCCTGTACCTTAGCCACATCTGCCGGGGTTTCCAAGTCCTGATTTCTGGCTACGGTACGGTCTATTCCATCATTTCTTGCCATAGAATTTTTGTCCTTTCTTTGAGATTTGCAGACAGCGGAGAACTACGGAGAGGCACTTTTTCAAAGTGTAATAACCCACTATGACACTTTCATCCATACTGGCTGCAAAGTGCCGTGGGCTCTCCGAGGGCTCTCCCGAGGGGGAATGCGGTCACTGCGGTGACCTCTGCTGAACTGCCCGAAAACTGTCTGCATCGTTTTCTGTTGTTCAGCCCGGATAGCTGCTGTTTTGCGAAACACCACCCATCCCGGCGGCAGTGAAAATCAAATCTTTCACTGCAATAGAAACAGCCCAAATAAAGGAAATGAGCTGTTTCTATCACAAGCGTTTCACGCTCTTTTGCTGCGTACATACGTACCAGCCAATGGGATTTACTCGACCTGCCGCCATTCCTCCGGAATGTCCTCCGGTACGTACGTACACGGCGAATCTCCGTAAAACCCATTTATATGAGGTCGTGCAATGGCTTCCACTCCCATGAATCCCCAAACCCGCCGTCCGGCAGAGTTGGTGATATTGTTGCAATGTTCCAGATTAAATTTCTTGGCATTGGCAATCATGGCGTCGCTGAAGCTGCGGGCTTTCAGCGGTGCAAGGGAATTTTCTTCGCACCACATCCGGTAGATTTCATAGAAATCCTTGGAACTGATGGACGCATCCGCTTTACGCTGGATGTATCCCTCGGAATCCATGAAATCAAAGATATTGTTGTCACGCTTGACCGCTTCCCGGTTTTCCCGGATACGCTCACTCTCCGTAAACTTAAAGTTGTTGGTAACAAGCCGCTGTAAGCCTTCAAATGCCCACAGGAAGATACCCTCGGCTTCAGGTTTCATCTTCTCCGCAAGGTCGGGATCGTCAGCTCTGTCCACTGGCTTTTCCTTGGTGGTCAGCACAAGCTGTCTGCGATAAAATCCGTCACTGCGGTCATACAAGGCTTGCAGATCACCGTTGCTGAATGCCAGCAATCGGGCGAACATCCAACCCTGATAACTCTGCTTGCCTTTGCGTTCCAAATCCATCTTGCCCTGTGCGGTGACAATGGATTTTACATAGTTGGTCTGGCGCAGAGCTTCCATCCGCATATCATCATCCACGCACAGGAGAATGTGTTTCAAATCGGCACGGGCGAAGCGGTTTTCAGAAATCTTGCCGATGCTGCCGTCTTTCATATCCGTGCCGAAGATGGTAGACAGTACCGCACCGATTTGAGATTTACCCTCGCCGCCGTTGCCTTTAATCACCATCATGCGCTGCCCCTTGTTGGAGGGAATCAGGCAATAGCCGATAAACTCCTGCAAAGTTGGAATGTCCTCGGCGTAAAGCAACCCATCCAGAAAGTTCAGCCAGATCACCGGCGCAGTAGCATCGGGATTGTAAGCAACCGGCAAACGGCTCCGCACGATAGCCGGTCTGCCCTCGGTAAATGTGCCGTTCAATAGCAGCGTACCGTTGGACAAATGAATCCGATCCTGCTCCGGTGGAAAGTCCGGCACTTGCGCTTCCAGTTTCAGCACTTCCAGAATGTTGGTGATCTTCCGGGGGATATTGTTTACGGCACAGAATTTCAGCTTGTCGTAAATCTCCCCACGCAGAGGAAGATCGTCCGTCACTCGACCATCGGGCGTGAAAAAAGCTCCGTTTGCGAAGATGATCCTGCGCTCTTGCAGAAATTCTTCACAAAACAGAGCTTCGTTGATGTTCTGCCCGTCAAACCACATGGGCAAGTTCATATCAGGCGTTTTCCGGTTCTTCGCCATGGTGCGCCACCTCCTTTTTCTTTCGTGCGGTATACTCTTGCAGAAAAGCAATTTTGCCGTCCTGCATCAGCTTGTCCACCAATGCCACCCGTTCTTCCAGATCACCCACCGTCAGCACATCTGCCATATATTCGATATGGCAGTGCATCTGGCAGGCTTCCACAAAACGGTCATCCAGAGCATCTTCCGGTGTCTTGGGAGCATAGCGCACTTTCCAATCTTCCAACAGATGCAAATAATCCGTCAGCACCCGGAAGCACAGCACTTCATCCTCCCGGAACTGACGGATATAGGGACGCTTCGGCTTGACCATAGCTGCGGCAGTGGGCGGTTTCGGGTCAAGCCCGAAGTCCAAAGCCAGCTTTTGCGCTGCTTCATAACTGCTCAGATTGAACAGCCTTGCCACAAGGTCGATCACATCCCCTTTGGCTCCGCAGCCGAAGCAGAAAAAATAGTCCTCATTCAGCTTCAAGCTCGGATGCCTGTCGTTGTGGAACGGGCAGCAAGCCATGCCGTTGTGGCTCACTTTCAGCCCGTAGTGTTCGGCGGCTTGCTTGACGCTGATTGCCGCCTTGATGGTTTCATAGATTGTCATAGAAAACCCTCCGTTCATAATATTCTGGAAAGCACGAAGCACCCGCCGTGATTGGCAGGTGCTTCGCTCCTTCTATTATGGTTATGACGGATTTTTCAAAAAACAGGCTAATGACAGGACAATCCTGTTTCAAAAAACAGGACAACTTATCTGAGGACGTAGATTTCTTCACATTTACATGATATAATTAGAAAAATGAAAAAACAGGACAGGAGGGCAAGCATGAATCAAGAATTGATGACATTGGATTTCTGGCAGGATACGGTCATATATGAGAGCAAAACATTTCCTGTCGGTACGCTTGCCTGTGATGCACTGAATGTTCCTGTGAATACCATTGCAAAAATAAACGAGCAATGCGAGAAAATCAATCTGCTGCTTGGAATATTAAACGCCGGACAGGATGCTTCTGCACTCTGTCCTATTGCAAAGGAAGCTGCTCTGACGATGCTCGATATTCTCAGTCAAACACCGCCGTTCTCCTATATGAATATCTCAAAGCACAGAGAACGGATTGAAAAAGTCTTTACTGTGGACAATGCGCTGAAATATGTGGAGTTTGCCATAAAAGCCGCAACCAATTCTTTGCAATTTGAAGAAATCCAGAACTTTACCGATGCGATGATGCTCCAACGCTATACCGCAGTTTTCGGGCATCTGGCATACTCCCTTAGGGAATACCAAACGGCCATGCTTGATTTTGCAGAAAAAACAGACGGCAACGAAGCAGACCGCACCGCAGAGGGTTTTGCAAAAATGTTCGGCAGCTATTTCCCGCCGGAGTTTTCCATCACGGAAGGCAATGCCTGGATGTCTACCCTGAACAATTCCGTTCAGTATGTATCCGTCATCCGTCCCGGCGAAAAAGTTGCGAAGCTGGTCAAGCGGATGCACTATGTATCCTTTGTAGGGATGTTCCGGTCTGATCTTTTTGAGGGCTTATGTGTTGGTCATGCCCCGAAAAAATGCAAAATCTGCGGCAAGTGGTTCCTCACCACCAACGCAAGGCACACCAAATACTGCGGCGGCTATGCACCGGGGGACAAGCTGCACCGCACTTGCCGGCAGATCGGCAATCTAAAAGGCAGAGAACAGCGAGAGCTTGCAGACGATCATCCGATTATCCAGATATATGAAAAGAGGCTGAACACCATAAATCGCTATGTAAAGCGTGGTACTCTGGACGCTGACCTTGCGGAGGTCATGAAGAAACTGGCAAAAGATAAAGAACTCCGGGCAAAAAGTGATGTTGCTTATGCCAAAGGAGCTTATGAAAAAGAAATGGAACAGGCTGCTTTGCTTGCAGAAGCTAAGATACATATTTAGTGGGGGAACAATATGAAACAAATATATGTGCATGGATTAGGACAAACATCTGACAGTTGGACAAAAACAATAGATATTTTGCAAACTACTGATTACAGCTTGTGTCCGAATCTTCCTGATTTAGTTCATAGCAAAGAAGTGACCTATGATAATCTATATGCTGCATTTTCAGATTACTGCAATCAATATGATGAGCCTATTGATTTGTGCGGTTTATCGCTTGGGGGCGTATTAGCTCTGAACTATGCTATACAATATCCGAAAAAAGTTCGCTCCTTGGTGCTTATCGCCACACAATATAAAATGCCCAAGAAGCTTCTGAAATTTCAAAATCTTCTCTTTAGATTTATGCCTAAATCCATGTTTCAACAAATGGGATTTAGAAAAGCTGATTTCTTACTTCTATGCGAAACCATGATGGAGTTGGACTTTAACAACTCTCTGCACAAAATATCATGCCCTACACTATTGTTATATGGCGAGAAAGATACTGCGAATAAAAATGCTTCTATTGAATTGGCAGAATTGCTTAAGAACGTGGAATTAAAAACGATTATTGGTGCCGGACATGAAGTTAATATTGAATCACCGCAGGAATTGGCAGAAATACTTCATGCTTTTTATGAAAGAATGTCTTAAGGGATTCTTATAGAAATGAGAAGGGAGGTGCGCTATGCTGAGTGATTTTTCATGGGACATGACCGGATACATACCAAAACACGCTGTCAATCCGCACGGTGACGGCATCATTCCTTATGCGGCAGAGCGCATCTTTCAACTGGAACCGGAGCCTCCAGCGGTGGGCAATCTGAACGAATATATCCTGTCTGCCTTGCAGGAAAAGAATTTGATATATTTCTCATTCTTCCTACACCACTACGAGCCGCAGCTTAACAAGCGCATCAAAGACTTTCTCGGTGTGGATGGCGGCGATCTGTATGACACAGACCGATTTATAGATATAAAGCTCTCCTGCCGGGAGCAAATGCTCCAAAAGCTGATGGACTATGACCTTGCCAAGGGTGCAGAGTATGCTACATACATTTTCCCGTTCATCCGGGATGCTATGCTCCGTTTTCGCATGGGCGAAGAAAAATGGTCGGTGTCCTCTCTGACCAATTACAAAATGGTGCGGTCAATGGCTTGGCTGTACCACAATACCAAGGATGCGGTCAACGAATTTTCCAAGAAATACAACTGCGATCTTGCCCTTGCGGAAGAATATCTGAAAGTTGTCCGTGGAATCCGCAATCAGCAGCCTTTCTATGTCACAGACGAGGACGGCGAAGAAACAGGCGAGGATGTAGCCCTTGACGATAGCTGGAACTATACCGATATCCTCTGGAACGGCATACAGGCAGAAAAGGTGCAGCGGGCATTTGAGAAACTGAATTACCGGGAACAGACCTTGCTCGAAAAACGGTTAGCAATTTGCATGACCTGTGGGCGAGTTGGCTCATGGAAGAACCGCCCCACCTTTGAAGAACTGGCGGTTATGTTTGAGGGCAGTACAGCCAGCGGTGCAGAACGAGCCTACCGAAAAGCAGTGGACAAGTTGACGGAATTGTTGGTTGCCGAGGGCGCAATCCATGCAGTCCGGCTAAAACAGAAATCCAAGATCAAGCGAAAAAAGAAAATCGCCGCCGCAATCTACGAATATCAGGCAGACTGCGACGGCGAATGGGGCGAGATTTCATTTGATTTTGAGAATGGTACGGCAGAGATCATTCGCCTTGCCGATTGGGATACGATAAAAACCAACCGCTTTGCGAACAAGGCCGTAGCCTATCTTCTGAACTGTGAGAACGAAAAATTGCCCAAGGAAACGATGGTGGCATTTGAATAACGAAGGAGTGAGATACATGGAACAATTATTGATTATTGAAGATGATATCGGTTTGAATCAAGGCTTATGCAAAGCGCTGAAAGCAGATGACCGTCAGATTATATCCTGCCATGATCTAAAAGCGGCAAGAGAACAATTGCTTTGCGGGAGTGTATCCCTGATCCTGCTGGATATCAATCTGCCGGATGGCAGCGGGCTCGAGCTGCTCCGGGAGGTCAAGGAAAACACACCCTATATTCCTGTTATTCTGCTGACTGCCAATGACACCGATCTGGACATCGTAGACGGACTGGAGAGGGGCGCTGATGATTACATTACCAAGCCCTTTTCTCTTTCGGTTTTGCGGGCAAGGGTGAATACCCAACTGCGAAAGCAAGCGTCAAACCATAAAAATGCGCCGTTCCATATGGATCTATTTCACTTTGACTTTGAGGCTATGACCTTTTATGTGGGAGATTCAAAAGTGGAATTGAGCAAAACAGAACAAAAATTACTGCGTCTGCTTGTTGAAAACCGAGGCCGAACCATGACCCGTGGAGACCTTGTAGACCGGATCTGGACAGATGGCTCAGAATATGTGGATGAAAATGCTTTGTCTGTTACGATCAAGCGACTGAGGGATAAGCTTGGCGCACAGAAATATATTAAAACCGTCTATGGAATCGGTTATAGCTGGGTGACAAAAGATGAATAAAACCGGCATTGTGATCATACTGCTATGTTTTCTGGCGGCGATAGCTGTTGTATTATGGGAGCGGAGAAAGGCCAGAAAAACGATGGAAGAAATCGAAAGGATGCTGGACGCTGCCATAACCGGTTCCTTTTCTGAAACCAATTTTGATGAAAGCCAGCTGTCTGCATTGGAAACGAAGTTTGCGCACTATCTTTCCGCCGCAGAAGCATCTTCTCAAAATATAGCGCAGGAAAAAGACAAAATCAAAACCTTGATTGCGGACATTTCCCACCAGACGAAAACGCCGATTGCAAATCTGCTGTTATACAGCGAGCTTCTGATGGAGGAAACTCTGCCTGCATCGGCGAAGGCAAATGTGGAGGCGCTGTACAAACAATCGGAAAAGCTGCGATTTCTGATCGATTCTCTCGTAAAGCTTTCCAGACTGGAAAACGGGATCATTTCACTCTCCCCTCAGCAAGCAGCGCTGCAGCCGCTGCTTGAAAGCGTAGTAGAACAATATGCCGCCAAGGCTTCTGAAAAAGGATTGTCTTTGCGACTGCAAGATACCGATGCTTTTGCTGTATTCGACTTCAAATGGACAGCGGAAGCGCTGGCTAATATCGTAGACAACGCCATCAAATATACCGAGCATGGCACCATTACTATTTCTGCCGTAAGCTATGAAATGTTTGCAAGGATCGATATATCGGATACCGGTTCAGGCATCCCGGAAAATGAGCAAGCGAAGATATTTGCTCGCTTTTACCGCTCAAATAGTGTGCAGAAACAAGAAGGGGTCGGCATCGGCTTATACCTTGCCCGACAGATCGTATCCGGCGAGGGCGGTTATATCAAGGTTGCTTCCGTTCCGGGAAAAGGAAGTACGTTTTCCATATTTCTCCCGAAATAACAACAATTCTATCAAAACTGTTAGATTTCATTTTTCGCCGGAAAGAATGTGGAAAGATTCCTATGCGATAATCTGTATGTATCAAAGGATCATTTCCTTTCATACATACAGATTTTTTCATGGAGGTACTCATTTATGGAAGTTTTACAGGCAAAAAACCTGAAAAAGATTTATGGCTCCGGCAATAACGCAGTTCATGCGTTGGATGGAGTTGATTTAAGTGTAAAGAAGGGCGAATTTGTTGCAATCGTCGGCACATCCGGCTCCGGCAAGTCTACCCTGCTGCACATGCTGGGTGGGCTGGATCGCCCTACAAGCGGCACAGTCATGGTGGACGGACAGGATATTTTCTCCTTGAAGGATGAAGCCCTGACCATCTTCCGCCGCAGGAAAATCGGCTTTGTGTTCCAAGCATATAATCTTGTTCCGGTGCTGAATGTGTATGAAAATATCGTTCTACCCATTGAGCTGGACGGTGGCAAGGTCAACAAGGATTTCGTACAGCAGATCGTGCAGACCCTTGGACTGGATGAGCGTCTGGATGCCCTGCCCAATCAGCTCTCCGGCGGTCAACAGCAGCGAGTAGCCATTGCCCGTGCGCTAGCGGCAGCACCCGCTATCATTCTGGCAGATGAACCCACCGGCAATCTGGATTCCAAAACCAGCCAGGATGTATTGAGCCTTTTGAAAGTCACCAGTCAAAAGTTCGCCCAGACAATCGTAATGATCACTCACAACGAAGAAATTGCGCAGATGGCAGACCGCATTATCCGTATCGAAGATGGTCGGATCGTCTCCCAGAACTAACGGGAGGTGGCTACGATGAATGTCAAAAACAGAAAATGTATTCGAAAGCTCAGCTTAAAATCTCTTTATGCGAACCGTCGCCGCAATCTGATCGCCATTTTTGCCATTGCGCTGACAACGCTGCTATTTACGTCCATGTTCACCATTGTCTTGTCGTTGAACGCCAGTTATGAAACCTACCAGTTTCGGCAGGTAGGCGGCTATGCGCATGGCACCTTTAAGGATGTTTCCCCCGAGCAGGCGGAACGCATCGCTGCCCACCCAAAGGTGAAGGCTACGGGGGCACGGAAGGTAATCGGTATCACTGCGGAGGGGGTCTTTGCCAAAATACCGGCAGAGATCAGCTACATGGATGCCAACTGCACTAAATGGAGCTATGCAACCCCTACTATCGGACGGATGCCCGAAAGCGGCAAAGAGGTAGCCATGGATACGGCAGCGTTGCAGCTGCTTGGCGTAACGCCGGAGCTGGGCGCCGAGGTCACGGTTTCCTATTCCATTACGGACAAGGATCAAACCGCCTTTACTGTAACAGATACCTTTACGCTGGTAGGCTATTGGGACTATGATGAACTAATGCCTGTTCACTGCATCAACATCAGCCGTGATTACGCAGATGACATCGAAGCGCAGGCAGTGAAAACAGGGCTACAGCCCTTCCGCACTGACCTGAATGTCATGATGGCTTCCAGTACAAACATTCAAGGGCAGATGGAGCAGGTGGATACCGATCTCGGCTACACATGGGACAGCTATACCGATCCCAACAGCGTCCGGATCGGCGTCAACTGGGGATATACCTCATCCCAGCTGGAGTCGCAGCTCGATCCGGAACTTGTGATCGCCATAGCAGCTTTTTTGCTGCTGGTGATTTTCACCGGGTATCTTATCATCTATAACATTTTCCAGATCTCTGTTGCGGGGGATATCCGGTTTTACGGGCTTCTGAAAACCATTGGCACAACGCCCCGGCAGCTCAAACGCATCATTCGCCAGCAGGCACTTCTGCTTTGTCTGATCGGCATTCCGGCGGGGCTGCTGTTGGGCTACGGCATCGGCGCTGTTCTGGTACCTGTTGTCTTGCGCTCCACCCAGTTGGAGGTGGGCATCGCTACCATCAGCACCTCGCCTGTGATCTTTGTTGGCTCCGTGCTGTTTGCTCTGCTGACAGTGCTCTTGTCCTGCTCCAAGCCCGGAAAAATGGCAGCCAAGGTTTCTCCGGTGGAGGCTACCAAATATACGGATGCAATGCAGACCAAGAAAAAACGGCGCAGCACCCGGGGAGCAAAGCTCCATCAGATGGCCTTTGCCAATCTGGGACGAAACAAGAAAAAGACGGTACTGGTGGTGTTGTCTCTGGCACTGTCGGTGACACTGTTCAATGCGCTGTGTGCCTTTGTGGGCGGCTTCAGCATGGAGAAGTATGTATCCTTCATGACCTGCGCCGATTTTATCGTCAGCACGCCCGACTATTTCCGTTACAACCCGGCAGATGAATTCATCACGCCGGAACAGATCGAAGAGATCGCAGCAAACACAAAGGCCAGTCTTTCCGGCACGGGATATGCTGTGCGAAAACCCGCATATCTGTGGATGACGGAGGATGCTCTGCGGCAGGACTATGCAAGGTACGAAAGCGCCGAGCAGTTGGACAGCCATATGAGCCGTCTGGAGCACCGGGGCAATATGGTGATGGGAGATACCAGAATCGAGGCTCTGGATAACAGCCTGTTTGACAAGCTGCAAGTGTTCGACGGAGATATTTCTCCTATGCTGGAGCCGGACAATAACGCCATTGCCATTGCGGTTTCCTTAGATGACTACGGTAATCTGCCCAATCCTGAATACTACCCCAAGGTGGGAGACACGATCACCGCCACCTATGCGGACGATGTGAAATATATCGACAGCCGCACCGGGGAACTCCGCACCGAAGATACACCGGAGGAGTACTTTCAGGAAAAACTGTATGGAGCCAGAGATGTAGAGTACACGGTCTGCGCCTTGGTAGAGCTTCCGTATTCCATGAGTTATCGTTATGGTGGTATTGGATATGAGACAGTTTTGTCTGTGGATACCGCACAGAGGGACAGCGGTGGTGCGGCCATTCCGATGCTCTACCTGTTCGACACAGCAGACGAAGCTGACGAGACCGAAGCAGAGCAATATCTATCGAAGCTCACTGCCGGTGAGTTTTCGCCCTTGATGTATGAAAGCAAGGCCACGGCTCGCTCTGAATTTGCTCAGTTCCGGCAGATGTTCCTTCTGATAGGTGGTATCCTCTGTGCTATCATTGGGCTGGTGGGACTCTTAAATTTCTTCAACGCCATGATGACCGGTATTTTTTCCCGCCGCCGTGAATTTGCTGTGCTTCAGGCTGTAGGAATGACGAACCGGCAGCTCAAAACCATGCTGATCTATGAGGGGTTGTTTTACGCAATGTCTTCTGTAGCGGCGGCCTTTATTTTGTCGCTGGCGGTGGGACCTCTTGCGGGAAAAATGCTGGGCAGTATGTTCTGGTTCTTTGAGTATCGATTCACCATTCTGCCTGTCCTGCTGACAATTCCGGTATTTCTTCTGCTGGGGTGGCTGATTCCTTGCATGATGTATGACAACGCAGCGAAATGCAGTGTTGTAGAGCAATTAAGGGATGCTCAATAACTGTTAAGCAAAAAACGGCCCTCTGCCAATGAAAAGGCAGAGGGCTGAGTTTTAATCTAAGGGTTTACATTCAGTTACAGTTTTTAGATAAATTTCGGGATCACCGTTCAATATCAAGTCTGCATATCCAATCGGATCATTGTAGATCAGATAATCCAGCTCTGACCGCTGATACATATTGTCGGCAACCTCCTTTTCCACGGCGATGGTGTCAATGGCAATGATGCTGCCATCAAAGAATTTCAGCTCTACACAGGCAGTATCCATGTTGAACTCACAAGAAACCAATCTATCCATAAGAAACCTCCATTCTGCGGGATGTTAGATTATCCCAAAATATTTGAATGCTTCTCGGATTGCTTTCTCTTTTTCCGGTGGGCACTGCGGCTGTCTGGAATCCTCGGACTTCGGCAAATTATAGTTCTTACCAACCCCAATCCCACATTTTCGCTTAATTTGTGAGATATACAGGTTGGATACCTTTAACCCGCTATGCTCCAGCACATAGTCCTTAATCTGGGTGTAGGTTGCCCCATCTTGAAATTCGGACATATCCATATCTTCCAAAGAGAACTCAACCCGAATCTTTTTCGAGTCGACCTCGCCCTTGGAAAGCAAGACTACCGTCTCAACATGAAAAGTTCTCGGGAACAGATCGAACGCCTGTGCCTTCTCAAGCGTATAGCCTGCGCCGCACAGCTCCGCCACATCGCGCGCAAGCGTTGCCGGGTCGCACGAAACGTACACGACCTTAGGCGGTTGCATTTTAAGGATCGCGTCGCGTGCAGTCGCGTCCAGACCCTTGCGCGGCGGATCGACTACCAGCACATCAATACCGCGCTTGGCCAGCCGCTGCGCTGCCTGACCCGCATCCGCACAGAAGAACTCTGTGTTTTCCATGCCGTTGCGGAGCGCGTTGCGCTTGGCATTTTCGATGGCCTCCGGCACGATTTCCACGCCAATGGCAGTCTTTGCATGCTCGGCCAGCGCCAGCGTGATCGTACCCGCACCGCAATAGAGGTCAAGCACGGTCTCCTCGCCGGTCAGACCGGCGTAGTCCACCGCACACGCATACAGACGCTCGGCCTGCGCGTGGTTGACCTGATAAAACGCCTCGGGCGAGAGCAAAAACGTGTGCCCGCACAGGCGGTCCTCCAACATTGGTTCACCCCAGAGAACATCCGTCCGGTCACCCAGAATCACGTTGTCATCGCGCTGGTTGTGGTTGAGCAGAATACCCGTCAGCGACGGTGCTGCCGCGCGCAAACGCTCGACCAGCACATCCAGTCCAGGCATTTTCTTGGTCGCGGAAATGAGCGTCAGCTGGCTTTCGCCACTTTTTTCGCCCACACGAACATAAATATGGCGAATCGTGCCGCGCTTGCTCGCATAATCGTACGGCTTGACCGAAAATTCCGTCATCCATTCACGCACCACAGCGGCAATCTTATCTGCCGTCTCGGACTGGATCAAACACCTGTCCACCGGCACAATGTCGTGGCTGCGCGGACGGTAAAAGCCGGTAACGATGCTGCCCTCTTTGTCCCGTCCGACCGGATACTGCGCCTTATTGCGGTAATGCTCAGTCGTCGGCGCACCCGTAATACCGAGCAGCTTTGCGCCGTCCTGACCGCCAATGCGCGTCAGCGCATCACGCACCTTTTTCTCCTTTGCACGCAGTTCTTCCCCGTAGGTGATGTGCTGATAACAGCAGCCGCCGCACTTGTCCGCCACCGGACATGCAGGCGCAATGCGCTGTCCCGACGGCACGATAATCTTCTCTACCCTGCCGAACGCCACATTTTTCGTCACCTTGACAATGCGGACATCACACTGATCGCCAACTGCTGTGCGCGGCACAAATACCGCCCGGCCTTCGATCTTCGCAAACCCCGTGCCGTCTGCCGTATAATCCGTAATCTGACAACGATACGTCTTATTCTTCTGCAAATCCATAAAAACCCCTCAATAGTGGAAAATTGAGAATGGAGAATGGAAAGTGAACTTCTCCCCTCAATTACTACTTCCTAATTACTAATTTTTATAATGGTATTATAGCACGAACTTCGGAGATACTGCAATCGAAAGGAGCGTGCAATTATGGCGCAGGACAGGAAAAAACAGGTCTCCGGCGAGATTCCCTTTGATTTTATGCAGGAAATGGGCCACAGTCCGCGGGCAATGGAGCAATTCTTCGATCTGCCGTATCAGGCGCGGCAGGTGCTGACCGATGCGGTATGTATCTCAGACGAACCTGAGGAACGCCGCGCGACGGCTCTTAAGTCGCTTGCAAACGGCGGCGAAGGCTTCTGCGAACGGTTCTGACCGCTTTTCCCGCTCGAACGGCTGTACCTTACGGTGCAGCCGTTTTGCTGTATTCGCCAAAATACGCTGTCTTGACACCTTTTATTTCTAATCGCTTTTCATTGCGTTAGTGCATATTTGGTGGTAGAATAGATACTGAATTATTGTATAAACAACGACTTATATATAATGTAATGGAGAATATTTATGTGGATCGCAGATCATTGGAAAGACTACGCCGTGCTCGACTGCGGCGGCGGTGAAAAAATTGAACGATGGGGCAATCAGATTCTGCAGCGCCCCGACCCGCAGGCTATCTGGCCGCGCGACAAGGACTGCAAAATCTGGAATAAGCCGAACGCTATCTATCATCGCTCGAACGCGGGCGGCGGCAAGTGGGAAATCCGCAAGCTGCCCGAGCAGTGGGCTATCCACTACGGTGATTTGACGTTCCAGCTCAAGCCGATGAGCTTCAAGCATACCGGTCTGTTTCCCGAACAGGCTGCCAACTGGGATTTTATCGACAAGATGATCCGTCACGCAGGCCGCCCGATCAGCGTGCTCAACCTGTTCGCGTACACCGGCGGCGCTACGCTTGCGGCGGCAAACGCCGGCGCGTCCGTCTGCCATGTTGACGCATCCAAGGGCATGGTGCAGTGGGCCAAGGAGAACGCCGCGTCCTCCGGTCTGAGCGACCGCCCGATCCGCTGGATCGTGGACGACTGCAAAAAGTTCGTGCAGCGCGAGATCCGCCGCGGACGCAAGTACGACGCGATTATTATGGACCCGCCGAGCTACGGCCGCGGTCCGTCCGGCGAAACGTGGAAGATCGAGGAGGACGTTGCCGACTTCGTAGACCTGACCATGGGCGTGCTGAGCGACAAGCCGCTGTTCGTGCTCATTTCCAGCTATTCCACCGGCCTTGCGCCGTCTGTGATGAGCTATCTGCTCGGCATCACCGCCGGCAAGCGCGCCGCCGGCAAGATTGAGGCGCAGGAGCTCGGCCTGCCGGTTGAATCGACCGGTCTGGTGCTGCCGTGCGGATCATCGGCACGCTTTATCGCCGAGGAATAAGCAAAATTGAAAATGGAGAATTGAGAATGGAAAATGTAATTCTGACGCAAAGTTTCTCCTTCGCAGTACGAATTGTTAAATTATGTACATCCCTTGCAAATGATAAGAAAGAATTTGTTCTTTCCCGTCAGCTAATGAAGTGCGGTACCAGTATCGGAGCCAATGTTCGCGAAGCACAGCAGGCGCAAAGCAAAAAGGACTTTCTTTCCAAAATCAGCATTGCACTGAAAGAAGCAGACGAAACGCTGTACTGGCTGGATTTACTGAATGCTACTGATTTTCTAACAAAAGAACAGTATGTTTCTTTTTATCGCGAAGCGGCATCTCTCAAACGTCTGCTGGTGGCTATTGTTAAAACCACCCGGACAAATCTGACCGAATAATTATCCATTCTCCATTTTCAATTCTCAATTCGTCACCAACTTTACCTTAACGAAAGGTACGAAACCATGAGTGAAATCATCAAAACTGAAAACCTGCAGTACGCCTACCCGGCCGAGGACGGACAGCTTTCCGTTCCTGTGCTAAAGGGCGTAAATCTTTCCATCCGGCGCGGCGAGTTCGTCGCGGTGCTCGGTCACAACGGCTCGGGCAAGAGTACGCTCGCCGGCTGCTTCAATGCGATCCGTCTGCCGACCGGCGGCGTATGCTACGTTGACATGATGGACACCCGCGACGAAAACAACACCTACGATGTGCGTAAAACCGTCTCGATGGTATTCCAAAACCCGGACAACCAGCTTGTCGCTACCGTTGTTGAAGAAGATGTTGCATTTGCGCTGGAGAACATGGGCGTGCCGCCCGCAGAGATCCGCAAGCGCGTTGACGATGCACTGCGTGCCGTCGGCATGTACGAATACCGCGCACAGGCGCCGCACCGTCTGTCCGGCGGACAGAAGCAGCGAATCGCCATCGCAGGCGTTATCGCCATGATGCCGCGCTGCGTTGTGCTCGATGAGCCGACCGCCATGCTCGATCCGCAGGGCCGCCGTGAGGTCATGAATGTTGTCCGTGAGCTGAACCGCAAATTCGGCATCACCGTTATCCTTATCACCCACCACATGGACGAGGCCGTACAGGCGCAGCGTGTGGTTGTCATGCACAAGGGCAACGTGCTGATGGACGGCGCTCCGCGCGAGATTTTCACGCAGGTGGACAAGCTGCGTGCGGCTTCCCTGACCGTACCGCAGACCATCGAAGTCCTGTACGACCTCGATCAGCAGGACGGCGAAAAGCTGCCGATCGACGCACTTTCGATCGAGGAATGTGCAGATATTCTCGAACAAGAATATTTGAATTGATTATCCGAAGGAGAATCTTATGTCAACCATACTTGAAACGAGGGGCTTGACGCACGTTTACGGCGCAGGCACCCCCTTTGAGCGTGTTGCGCTTGACCATGTTGACCTGAAAATCGAAAAAGGCGAAATTCTCGGTGTGATCGGTCACACCGGTTCGGGCAAGTCTACGCTCATTCAGCACCTGAACGGTCTGCTGCAGCCGTCCGAAGGCGAGGTCCTGCTCGACGGCAAGTCCATCTGGGATGCCAAGGGCAAGTGCAGCCGCGAAACGCGCTTCCGCGTCGGTCTGGTGTTCCAGTATCCGGAATACCAGCTGTTCGAGGAGACCATCGCAAAGGATATCGCCTACGGCCCGACCAACATGAAGCTGCCGCAGGCCGAGATTGACGAGCGCGTGCGCGAATCCATGGCGGCAGTCGGCCTTGCCCCCGAGCTTGCCGACCAGTCTCCGTTTGCACTGTCCGGCGGCCAGAAGCGCCGCGTTGCCATCGCAGGCGTCATCGCCATGCGGCCGGACGTACTCGTGCTCGACGAGCCGACCGCGGGCCTCGACCCGGCGGGCCGTGACGAGATTTTTGAGCTGGTCCGCAGCTACCACAAGCAGTCCGGCGCGACCATCCTCATCGTGTCCCACTCGATGGAGGATATCGCACAGGTTGCCGACCGTCTGCTTGTGATGAATCACGCCAAGGTGCTGTTCTGCGACACGCCGCGCGAGGTTTTCTCTCACGCGGATGAGATCATTGCCGCCGGACTGGACATCCCGATGATCACCAAGGTCATGCTTGAGCTGAAAAAGCGCGGTCACGATGTTGATACCTCGGTCTACACCGTAGCGCAGGCCATGGATGCTCTGCGTGCCTGCAAGCGGAAGGAGGCTGCTCACGAATGCTGAAGGACATTACCCTCGGTCAGTTTTTTCCGGGCAACAGTGCGGTGCATCGTCTTGACCCGCGCGTAAAGATCGTGCTGACGGTGGCATTCATCGTGCTGCTGTTTCTCGCGCAAGGCCCGGTTTCCTATGTGCTGATCATCGCATTTCTTGCTGTTGTCATCGGTATTTCGCGTATTTCGCCCAAAATGGTGCTGCGCGGCCTCAAACCGATCCTGTTCATCGTCATTTTCACGGCGGTGCTCAATCTGTTCTATACACCGGGTACCTACATTTTCCAGTGGCACTTCCTGCACATCAGTATGGAAGGCATTAAGCTGGCCATCTTCATGGTGCTGCGTCTGATGCTGCTCATCATCGCAACTTCCATGCTCACCTACACCACCTCACCGATTCAGCTGACCGATGGACTCGAGCGTCTGCTTTCTCCGCTCAAAAAGCTGCACGCGCCGGTGCATGAGCTGTCCATGATGATGTCGATCGCACTGCGTTTTATCCCGACCCTCATCGAAGAGACCGAGAAGATCATCTCGGCACAGAAAGCGCGCGGCGCGGATTTCGACTCCGGCAACCTGATTCAGCGTGCCAAGGCCATGATCCCGATTCTCGTGCCGCTGTTCATCTCGGCGTTCCGCCGCGCGGATGAGCTCGCTACCGCCATGGAGTGCCGACTGTACCGCGGCGATGTCGGCCGCACCCGCATGCGCCAGCTCAAGATCGCCCGGGTGGATATTTGTGCTCTACTTTGGGTAGCAGCCTTGTTTGTGGTTATTATTGCACTGAAACACTTTGGACTGTAACGTAAATCTATATTGTAGGGCGGGCTGCCCTCAGCCCGCCGCACGGAATACTTTTATTATCATCCACTTCCAACGCTTAACTTTTATAGCTATGAAGAATATTGCATTAGTTTTATCTTATGACGGCACAAATTTTAACGGCTGGCAGATTCAGAAAAACGGTCCTTCGATTCAGGAGAGCATGGAGGACGCGATTTTTCATCTGCTGAAGCAAAAAGTTCATGTTTCCGGTGTCGGACGCACGGATTCCGGCGTTCATGCCCGCCGGTATGTGGCAAACTTCCACGCAGACTGCACGATCCCGATGGACCGTCTGCCGTATGCGCTCAACAGCTTTCTGCCCGAGGACATTGCGGTTTCCGGCGCAGTCGAGGTTCCCGAGGACTTCGATGCGCGCTTCAACTGCACCAAAAAGGAATACGCCTATTATCTGTTTCCTTCCACCCTGCGGGACCCGTTCCACGCGCGGTACGCATATCGGTACAATTATCCGCTGGATATTACAAAAATGCAGGAAGGCGCACAGTATTTTGTCGGCAAGCAGGACTTTGCATCCGTGAGAAGTCAGGGCACACCGGTCAAGAGCACGGTTCGTACCATTTTCTGGTGCGAGGTGGAGCCGGTGGATGACCTCATCCGCATCCGCGTCTGCGGCGACGGCTTCCTGTACAACATGGTCCGCGCGATTGCGGGCACGCTGACGTATGTCGGCGGCGGCAAGCTGGCGCCCGAGCAGGTGCGCGACGTACTGCTCGCCTGCGACAGAGAGCAGGCCGGACCGACCCTGCCTGCCTGCGGTCTGTTCATGAACCGCCTGTGGTACGACGATACGCCCGAACTGGACAGATTCCGCCTGTCAGACTGACAGATTTCAAGTTTTATTCACATTTTCACCCATCAAACACGCTACAATAAGGAGGCGGGATTTCATGAGCGAACAAAACCCAAAGCAGAATATCATCCGCTTTCCGCTCTCCAGGCGGGAGCGCCGTCAGCGCCTGCTCGACAGCAAGGACGCGCGTATCCGCATGACCGCCCTGCTCCGCATGCTCTGCGGCTGGGCTCTGGTGCTGGGAACAGCCATGTTCCTGATCGCCAACTACCGTATTTTTACGCCGACCTCGCTGCGCACACTCGGCAGCTATATTGCGGCCGGTATTCGCTCGCATGACGGCGATATCACCACCATCAACTACGAAAACGAGACCTTCAGCGACGGTGCGCTGTTTGAATCCGGTCTGGCGTACGCGGACAGTGACGCGCTGTTCCTGTCCCGTGCGGGCAGCATGACCACGCTGCGCTATTCGCTCGGCTACTCCGATCCCGCGGTGGAAAGCAGCACGAATTATGTGCTCGTGTACGACCGCGGCGGCGTCAAAGCCGCACTGGTCGGCTCGGCAGGCGCTGTCGCGGAGCTGAAGCTGGAATCCACCATCCTGAACGGTTCAATCGGCCGCAGCGGTCGTTTCGTGCTCACTACCAACGAGCACGGCTACCGTACCGCCGCTGCCGTTTACGACACCGCAGGAAAAGAGGTTTTCAAATACCGTGCTTCGGAATACTATATTGTATCCGCCGTGCTCTCGCCGGACTGCAATACGCTCGGCATTCTCGCCTTCCGGCAGAACGGCGTAACGCTCGAATCCCATGTGCTGTTCTTTGATGTGTCCTCCGGCAAGCAGGTTTCGGACACCGCACTGACTGACGCGCTCGGTGTAACGCTCACTTATTCCGAGAACAACGCCGCGATCGCGCTGTGCGACACCGGCCTGTATCATGTCACCCGCAGAGGCACGGTCGATGTGCTGCTCGAGCTCAGCTCGCAGGATCTGATCGCCACTGCGTCTCAGGGCAGTACGATGGCTGTCGCTGTACGCTCCTACCTGAACGATGCACGCAGCGATCTCTATACCGTCCGCAACGGCAGCCTGCACGGCCCGTTCGCACTGACCGAGGAGCCGACGGCGCTTGCTGTCTCCAACGCCGGTACGGCGGTGCTGTCCGCGTCCGGTGTTACGGTCTACAACACCTCTGCCGAGCCGCAGTGGCACAATGATGACGCTGTCGGCGCACGCCGTGTGCTCATGACCGATGACGGTACGGTTTTCCTGCTCTACAACCGCAACGCGCGTATCTTTACCGCGCATTCCGAACGATCCGAGGAAGTGTATGCAGATAACTGATATCAACGATATTATTTCCACAGCGGCGCAGCTGCTCAACGCGCCTGACCTGATCCTCATTGCCGTGCTGCTGACCAACGTCTGGCTCGGTGCCCGTCGGGGACTGGTCGGTGCGCTGTACGGCGTGATTGGCCGCATCGGCATGATCGCCGCGTCCGTTGCCGCCGCCAAGTACACCGCGCCGTATATCGCGCAGTGGGTGGTCGTGCCGGCAGTCGGTCAGCTGTTTGAAAAACAGGCCGCGCTCAAGACCGCCGAAGGCGTACTGGACGGTCTGCGGCAGACCGTTACCGAAGCGGCTGTCGGCATGTCGGAGAGCATCGCGTTCTCCATGCTGGTAGTGCTGTTCAGCGTGCTGTTCGGACGGCTCATCTGGATTTTCGGCCGCAGCCTCAAGCTCATTGTTCGGCGTACTCCGCTCAGCGCACTCGATTCTGCAGGCGGCGCACTCATCGGCTTTGTAACCGGCGTCGCATTCGTCTGCATCCTGCTGATCGTGCTGCAGTGGCTGTTCCCGATCACCTACACATCGCTCGGCTATCTCTCGCCGGAGCGCGTCAAGCATACGCTGCTGCTCAAACAGCTGGTGGACGTTTTACCTATCGCCATTTAATGGAGAACACCTTAATTCTCCATTTTCCATTTTTCAATTTTCCATTCCCTAAAGGAGTTTAACCTATGAATATGCCAATGTGCTCGCGGTGCAAGAAAAACATCGCGGTGGTGTTCATCACCAAAATCGAGGGACCGGATAAGACCACCCAGGAGGGTCTGTGCCTCAAGTGCGCACGCGAACTGGGTGTCAAGCCGCTCGACAACATCATGGAGCAAATGGGTATCACCGAGGACGACCTCGAAGCGCTCTCCGGTGAGATCGGCTCCCTGTCCGACCTGAACGACCTGGTTCCCGCCGGTTCGGACGGCACGGACGACGACGCACCCCACGAGACCGACCCGGTTGCTGCCGGCACTCTGCCGGGACAGCCCGCAGGCGGCTCTCAGGAGGAGACCCGTACCCGTTCTTCCCGCAAGGAGGACAAAAAGCGTAAATATCTGAATAATTACTGCGAGAACCTGACCCAAAAGGCCGCAGAAGGCCGCATTGACCACATCGTGGGCCGCGACCGCGAGACCGACCGCGTCATTCAGATTTTGAACCGCCGCCAGAAGAACAACCCGTGCCTGATCGGCGAACCCGGTGTCGGCAAGACGGCCGTTGCCGAGGGTCTGGCAGTCCGCATCAACGAGGGCCGCATTCCGTTCAAGATGCGCAATAAGGAGGTCCATCTGCTCGACCTGACCGCTCTCGTGGCGGGCACGCAGTTCCGCGGCCAGTTTGAGAGCCGCATGAAGGGCCTGATCGACGAAGTAAAGCGTATCGGCAACATCATCCTTGTCATCGACGAGGTGCACAACATTGTCGGCACCGGCGATTCCGAAGGCTCGATGAACGCCGCAAACATCCTCAAGCCTGCCCTCGCCCGCGGTGACATTCAGGTCATCGGCGCGACTACGCTCAAGGAGTACCGCAAGTATATCGAGAAGGACGCTGCGCTCGAGCGCCGTTTCCAGCCGGTCTACATCGGTGAGCCGTCTGTTTCCGAGACCACCGAGATTTTGAAGGGCATCCGCTCGTACTACGAAACCTTCCACGGCGTTACTGTTTCCGATGAGATGTGCCGCCGTGCCGCTGAGATGAGCGAACGCTATATCACCGACCGTTTTCTGCCGGATAAGGCCATCGACCTGATCGACGAAGCCTGCTCGCGCCTCAATCTGGATTCTCCGCAGCTGTCCGAGATTCCCGAGCTGCAGAACGAGCTTGAGCGCCTGCAGGCACAGCTTGACGAACTGACCCAGTCCTCTGCCCGCGCCGAGGAGGAGGAGACCTACGCCAAGATCGCCACCTGCCGCAGCCGCATTCTGCAGGCGGAGGCACAGCTGCATGAGCTGCTGACCAAGCCTGCACCGCAGGTTGACGAACAGCTCCTGGCTGAGGTGATCGAAATCTGGACCGGCATTCCGGCATCCAAGGTAGCGGCGCAGGAGTCCGCACGCCTGCGCGATATGGAATCCCGCCTGAAATCGCACGTTATCGGTCAGGACGAAGCCGTAGACGCGGTCTGCGCGTCCATCCGCCGCAACCGCGCGGGCATCAGCCCCAAGCGCAAGCCGGCATCCTTCCTGTTTGTCGGCCCGACCGGCGTCGGCAAGACCGAGCTGGTCAAGCAGCTTGCTCTCGACCTGTTCGACTCGCCGGATGCACTCGTGCGTCTCGATATGTCCGAATATATGGAAAAGCACACAGTTTCCCGCCTGATCGGTTCCCCTCCGGGATACGTCGGCTACGATGAAGCCGGTCAGCTGACCGAGAAGATCCGCCGCCGTCCGTACTCTGTCGTTCTGTTCGACGAGATCGAGAAGGCGCATCCAGATGTGCTCAATTCTCTGCTGCAGATTCTGGATGACGGCCGTCTGACCGACGCGCAGGGCCGCGTTGTCAGCTTCGAGAACACGGTCATCGTTATGACCTCGAACGCCGGTTCGCAGTCCAATAACACGCCTGCAGGCTTCGGCCGCACCGTGTCTCAGATGAGCAAGGACCGCGTGATGAAGGCTCTTGAAGAAATCATGCGTCCGGAGTTTCTCAACCGCATTGACGAGATTATCGCGTTCAACCAGCTGTCCGAGGATAACTTCCGCCATATCGCAGAGATCATGCTCGGTGAGCTGCGCACCACGCTCGCAGACAAGGATATCCGCCTGACGTGGGACGACAGCCTGCTCGGTCTGCTCACCGAGAAGTCCTACTCGGTCAAGTACGGCGCCCGCAATCTGCGCCGCCTGATTGAGAAGGAGATTGAGAATCCGCTGGCCACCGCCATCGTCGCCGGTGATAAGCCGCTGATGGGCGCTCACCTGTCCGCTGTGGACGGCAAGGTAAAACTGGATACCATCTAACACGCGAAAACCGCCTGAACAGGCGGTTTTCTTTTGCACGCAGATTGACAATTCCTGTCGAATACGGTATAATCGTGTAAATTACTGGAGGTGTTATTTATGGATTTCAGCGATTCCTCGACTTTCTCCACCGCATCCGGCAAAGACTATCATTACGTTGTTCTGCAGGTTACTTTGAAGGAAAAATTTCTCGGCACCGGTTCCGGCAACCTGACCGAACTGGAAGAAGCGATTAACCATCAAGCGCAAAAGGGTTATCGCCTGCACACGATTACTACATCGAACGGCGGCAGCAAGGGTCTGATGGGCGGCGACCGCATTCAGGCAACCATGGTATTTGAAAAAGTTATTTAATAAAGCAAAAACCGCTCTTTCGAGCGGTTTTTGCTATTTATCTGCAAATTGGAACCAGAACTTCGGTCCGATTTCGGTATTCTCCGCTCCGCAGGCGTATCCATGCAGATCGAACACGGTTTTCGCAATCGACAGTCCCAATCCGTCGCCTTTTGCGCTGCGCGACGGATCGGCCTGATAATACGCCTCCCACAGCCGCGGCAGCGCATCCGCCGGAATGGCATCGCCGGTGTTTGTCACCGAGAGCACACCGTCTGCGAGGTACACCATAATGCAGCCGCCCTCCGGCGTGTGCTGCACGGCGTTCTCGAGCAGTGCGTCCAGTGCCCGCGCAAGCAGTGCCCTGTCTGCATTGACCTCAAATTTGTCCTGTGCTGCAAATTCGGTGCGGATGGTGGAATCGGTCGGCAGAGCTGCCTGCAGGCGCTCCTGCGCCAATTCTGCCAGAGAGAACGCGGTTCGCCGCAGCGCCTTTGCGCCGGTCTCCAGTCTCGACAGTTCAAGCATGTGCCGCACACTGCCGTCCATCCGCTGCGCCTGCTGCTGAATGACACCCAGATAGTGCGCCTGCTTTTCTGGTGCAAGGTTGTCACCGAGCAGCTCGGCGGTGGCGCTGAGCACGGAGAGCGGCGTTTTCAGCTCGTGCGCGAGCGCGGCTGTCGTTTCACGGCGTACCCGCTCTATGCGCTCCTGTTTGCGCCAGACGCGCAGTAAGGCGCAGGAGAGGATAATGGCACACAGTATCGCCAGAATCAAGCTGAGCACGCCTGCAGGCACCAAAATCGGCAGGCACGCTTTCAGTGGGCAGCCTTCCGCGGCAAACGACATCATGACATAGCCGCCATCGACATAGTCGCAGTATTTCATTGTCCGCTGATACTGGCGCACCAGCCACGGACGCACGACCGGTGCAGCACTGCCTGCTTCGCTCGGGTTCTCCACCCAGGCACGCATTTCTTTTCGTTTCGGAGAAGTCATATCGGCTGCCACTTGCTTTGCAGTCAGGCTCACTCCCGGATGGCCGGGAAAGGACATGCGGTGTAATACCAGTTTTTTCAGCGGCAGATCGCTCATCTTGTCCGCATCATACGCGCACTCGACCGTATTCACTTCGTCGGTCAGCTTTAATTCGCCATTTACTTCTTCATACGGACGCACGGTTACCGACTTCAAGTAGGCTTCATCGCCATCTACCCATGCTTCAAAACGCATATCGTATGGCAGCGACTCTTGATCGACTACACCGCTGCCAATGTAGATTGCTTCGAGAACATTCTGCGGCTGGTCACTCATATCCACCAAGTATTCCTTATCTGTCATGTGGTCGATATCCGTATCATCTGTCAGGATCAGCCACCAACGGTCGCTCTGCAGTATATTTCCGCCCTGGTCGGTAATGGCCGTCACTATCATCAGTGCGTCAGACGAATTTCTCCGATAGGATTGCTCCTTCAACATCCTGCGCAGTTCCGCCGGATCATTTTCTTCATGCTCCTTGGAATCCAGCATATACCTTGCATAATCGCCGGTATACCAATCCGCAGAATCCTTAATATCCGCCGCCATCAGCTCCGCGCGCTGCTGTCCCAGCAGGAGTGAGAACGCGCCCATCGACAGCAGCCAGAACGCGAGGAAGCCTGCGCCCACTCGAACAAAGAAATTTCCGAAATTCTTAGGCTTGGTTTTCATCTCCGTCCACCTCCAGCTTGTAGCCGCGCTTCACCACGGTTTTGATGCAGTCCGCATGCGGACCGAGTGCTCGGCGCAGCTTTTTGATGTGCCCGTCGATTACCCGGTCCGTGCCGTCAAAATCCCAGCCCCACGCAAGGTTCAACAGCTCGTCACGCGTCAGCACGCGGTTTTTGCGCTCCATCAGCGCCCGCAGCAAAGCAAATTCCTTGGGCGGCAGGTCGATGCGCCTGCCGTCCGCTGTGACAATCCCCCGTTCCGGGTCGAGTGACAGGGTACCCGCTGTCAACGTATTCCCGGCATTGAGGCCCCGCGCTCGCCGCAGGAGCGCCAGTGCCTTGGCGTACAACACCGCCAGCGAAAACGGCTTGACCACATAATCGTCCGCACCGAGGCCGTAGCCGTGCAGCTTGTCCTGCTCGTCCTCGCGCGCCGTGACGAACAGAATGGGCGCGTCTCCCTGCTGCCGTGCTACGCGGCACAGCGCGAAGCCGTCCGTGCCCGGCAGCATGATGTCGAGCAGCAGCAGGTCGAACCGCCGGGTTTCGATGAAGTGCAGCGCCGTGTCGCCGTCCGGCGCAGACACAACCGTGAAATCGCCGCCGCTCTTTGCGGTGAAGTAGTCGGTCAGCACCTCCCGCATGGCCTGCTCATCCTCGGCCAGTAAGATCGTTGCTTTCATGCTCTCTCCCTCCTTTGATTACAGTATAGCATGACCGTCTGCCCTTTTGATGTTCTTTGCAAATCTGGCCGAAAAAAGTTTTTAAAAAAATTTTTAAAAAAGATGTTGACATTATAGGGTTTTATTGATATACTAAATGAGCGTCAGAAAGACCCGCGGGTGTAGTTCAATGGTAGAATGTCAGCCTTCCAAGCTGAACACGTGGGTTCGATTCCCATCACCCGCTCCATTTTCTTCGAATGGGTTTGTCGGAATTGATATGCGCCAGTAGCTCAGCCGGATAGAGCAACTGCCTTCTAAGCAGTAGGCCGGGGGTTCGAATCCCTCCTGGCGTGCCATTTCCGTCGGCTGCAAACTTTATATGGTGGGTATAGCTCAGTTGGTTAGAGCATCGGATTGTGGTTCCGAGGGTCGAGGGTTCGAGTCCCTTTACCCACCCCATATAACCCTGTGACGCGCTGCGAACGCAGCGCGTTATCTTTAGGGTAACGCTGTTTCGAGCAAACGAATACGGGGGCGTCGCCAAGCGGTAAGGCATCGGCCTTTGACGCCGACATTCGCTGGTTCGAATCCAGCCGTCCCTGCCATTATGGCAGATTTTGAATCCTTGGATTCGAAAGGCGGCTCTTGGCAATATGCCGGTGGCATATTGTAACCGCCGTGGCTTTTGCCGCAGCAAAAGCGAATCCAGCCGTCCCTGCCATTACGGCATGCGACTCAATTTCATACTCAGCGCAAAACTTTTTTGACCTGACCCAGTAGCTCAGTCGGCAGAGCACCTGCCTTTTAAGCAGGGTGTCCGGGGTTCGAATCCCCGCTGGGTCACCAAAATGGAAGTTTAGCTCAGCTGGGAGAGCATCTGCCTTACAAGCAGAGGGTCACAGGTTCGAGCCCTGTAACTTCCACCATCAAGCACTTACGAAAGTAAGTGCTTTTTCTTTTAATCTTTATTTTAATCTTTAGCAGAGACCATTCCCGACACCGGTTTTGCTTGGCACACGAGGCGCGTATGCGCTACGCCCTGTCCGAGCGGTAGCTTTTTCAGCACCGGCTGAGCGGAGTACTCGAACTGCGTAAGCGTGTTCGTCCCTAACGGACGGGATGTTTTTCGCTGAGATTCAGCGGGGATTTGCCTACCCGGCAGGGGCACAAGAGGGTAGACACCTACGGTTTCCACCCTCTGATTTTCATCCCTTTCCCTTGGATAGTCTGACGCAGACCAGAGACCGGCGACCGCTCCGAAATGGGGAACGGCAGCCGGGTTACTCTACCGTATCTTTCGTAAAATATTCGCAGTTCACAGACAGCGTACTGCTACACATACGGTTAAGGCGATACCGCAAGCGCGACACGAGGTGAATCGCCGAAGAGCAAGAGAGAGGCCCTGGGTGATAACAGTGCTGCACAACTCGTCAGTCTGGTGGCGATGGACAACACCTGCGAATCTAACAATTAGTACAATCTGCCCCACAGGGTGCGCCGAGGTCGGTACATCATCCGGAATATCAACGGTCGGCTTGCTGCTGCCGCCGCCACCGCCGGACGATCTGCGGGTCCATACGCCGATCAGCTTGACATCCTGCTGAATGTCCTTGATCTCGGTTACAACATCACCACTACCGTTGATCCGCCAGCCGCTGAACGTGTAGCGGCTCTGCGAGGTGGTCTGTACCGGTGCGACGGTGTAGCTGCCGCCCTTCTTCACCTTGGCTGCCGCCGGAACTGCGCCTGCATCAGACGGAATGTCGCCGGTTACTTCGTAGGTTACGCTGCAGAGCTGACCGTGTGCAGCCTTGAGAGCCAGCGTTTCGGAAACAGCCTCTTCGCTAACCGTATATTCGTCAGCGTAGTAGGCATCGCCTTCACCATCACCGTTCCAGCGCTTGTATGCATTGTCCGTCAGCTTTTCCTTGCCGTCGTGATACCAGCCTACGATCGGGTCGTTGCAGTCGTCCAGTACCCAGTCCTTGCCGACAGGTGCAAAAGTGATGCGGCCATCGCAAGTGTAAGTTTTATACTTATAGGTACCGTTGTAAATATCATCGCCAGCAATCAGTGCATGGTTGTTATACAGCTGTGCACCAGCAGAAACAGTAATTTCACCGTAATTGCGGATACCGCCGCCATACTGAGTTTTGCTACCGTTGTTCTTGATAACCGTGTCGGCACCGATTTCGATCATACCGCAGTTTCTGATTGCGGAAACTGCACAAATCTTCAATTTTCAAACAAAAAGGACGTGCCTTTTGGCACGTCCTTCCGTTTACGCTTTATCCAGCAGCTTGATGATCTCTGCGATCTTCTGCTCACGCTCGTTCTGATCTCCGGTCTCAAACGCATCCTGCACACAGCCGGAAAGATGTCCGCGAAGAACCTCTCTCTGCGCCTTATGCACCAGCGATTCCACCGCCTGCAGCTGCATCATAATATCCATGCAGTAGCGGTTGTCCTCAATCATTTTGAGCACGCCGTCGATCTGCCCGCGCGCGGTTTTGAGCAGCGGCTCGACCTTTTTACGATCTGCCATCATTTGATGTCAACCACCTCATAGCCCGCCTCGGTGACGGCTGCGGTCAGAACGGCATCCTCCGGCAGCGTTTTGCCCGAAACGACTGCCTTGCCTGCATCCAGATCGACCGCAACATCACAGCCGGCTGCTGCACCCTCGAGTGCCTTTTTGACATGTGCCACGCAGTGCTGACACATCATGCCATCAACCTTGATTGTCTTTTCCATAACATTTTCCTCCTTTTTATGTGCCGTAAGCGGCTTTTCGCCGCTTATGGGCAAAACAGCAGGCGTCCCCGCCGTTTTTCTCGGTGTTGCGCTGAAAAAGCGCAGGCGCAGCGCGTTGGATACCACGCAGACGGACGAAAGGCTCATTGCCGCCGCGCCGATCATCGGACTGAGCTTGATGCCAAACGGTACCCACAGCAGACCCGCCGCAATCGGAATGCCGATGCAGTTGTAGAAGAACGCCCAGAACAGGTTCTGGCGAATGTTGCGCATAGTCCGGCGCGACAGCCGGATGGCGTCCACCGCGTCCATCAGGTCGCTCTTCATCAGCACAACGTCCGCAGACGAGATAGCCACGTCCGTGCCTGCACCAATCGCAATGCCGACATCGGCACGCGCAAGCGCCGGTGCATCGTTGATGCCGTCACCGATCATGGCAACCTTGCGATCCTTGCCCTGCTTTTCGCGCACGATGCGCTCCTTGTCCTGCGGGAGCACCTCAGCGATCACATCGGTCACGCCCAACTCGGACGCGATGGACTGCGCGGTTTTCTGGTTGTCGCCGGTGAGCAGCGTTACGTCAATGTGCATACTGCGCAGTGCTTCGACTGCCGCCTTACTGGTCGGCTTGAGCACATCAGCGACCGCAAAAATACCGACAATCTGGCGGTTTGCCGCAAAGAACAGCGGCGTTTTGCCTGCCGCGGCGAACTCATCGCCCAGCTTCTGCATCGAGCCGGACAGCGCCAGTCCGTTAGCCAGCAGCATGCGGCGGTTGCCCGCAAAGCACGGTACACCATCCACAAACGCGCGAATGCCCTGCCCCTCGAGCATCTCAAAGTCAGTGACCGAACGCTTCTGCGCGTTCTTCTCGCGTGCATAGCGCACAATGGCGTCCGCCAGCGGATGGTCGCTGCGGCTCTCGAGTGACAGCGCCAGTGAGAGCAGGTCAGCCGACTCCACGCCGAAGGATTTTACGTCGGTTACGACCGGACGTCCTTCGGTTACGGTGCCGGTCTTGTCCATGATAACCGCGTGGACATTGTGCAGATTCTCAAGCGCCTCCGCCGACTGGAACAGCACGCCGTTCTTTGCGCCGACACCTGTGCCGACCATGATAGCGACCGGCGTTGCCAGTCCCAGTGCGCACGGGCACGAGATGACCAGAACCGAAATCGCGCGTGTGAGCGCAAAGCTCGGCGTTTCACCGACCAGCAGCCAGATGATTGCTGTCACGAGCGCAATGCCCATAACGACCGGAACGAATACCCCTGCCACCTTATCCGCCAGCTTGGCGATTGGCGCCTTGGACGCGCCTGCCTCCTCTACCAGACGGATGATCTGGCTCAGAGTCGTATCGTCACCGACACGCAATGCCTTCATGACAACATAGCCGCTCTTGGACACGGTTGCACCGATTACGGTGTCGCCGACATGCTTTTCGACCGGCATGCTCTCGCCGGTGATGGCGCTTTCGTCCAGATAGGCGCTGCCCTCGGTGATCTCGCCGTCAACCGGCACGGACTGACCGCCGCGCACGATAACGAGGTCACCAACCTGTACCTGCTCAATCGGCAGCTGCATGGTCTGACCGCCACGGATGACCTCGGCGGTCTGCGGACGCAGGTCCATCAGTGCCGCAATGGCTTCGCCGGTCTTGCGCTTGGCACGCGCTTCAAAGAACTTGCCGAGCGTTACCAGCGTCAAAATCATGCCTGCGGATTCAAAATACAGGTCGTGCATAAAGCTGTGGGCTGCCTCAGGCGTGGGCGCGAGCGCGATTTGAATCAGCGCGTAAATGCCGTACACAAGCGCCGCACCCGAGCCAACGGCGATGAGCGCGTCCATAGTTGGGGCACGATGCAACAGCGTTTTGAAGCCATTGATATAATATTTGCGGTTGATAATGACGATCGGCAGCGTGAGGAGCAGCTCCGTGAGCGCCAGATGGAACATGCCGTCCATGCCTGTCGCATAGGACGGCAGCGGCAGCCCGACCATCTCGCCCATCGAGAAGTACATCAGGACAAGCATGAAAATCGCCGAAACGATAATACGGGTCTTCATTTCCTTCAGCGCCTCGTCCGCCTGCGGGCTTTGCGCCGGAGCCGATGTCTGCCTGCCATCGTCCACCGCAGCCGTGTAGCCGCCAGACTCGACCGCCTTTATAATCGTCTGTGCGTCGCACGCGTTTTCATCGTACTCGACCGCCATGCTGCCAGCGAGAAGATTTACCTGCACGCCGCTGACACCCGGCACCGCCGAAACGCTTTTCTCCACATGGGCGGAGCAGGCCGCGCAGCTCATGCCGCCCACCCGAAACCGTTGTTTCATATCGCATCTCCTATCTGTACCCCTCCCCCGAGGGATGGGGTCTATTTACAGACAAAGTATACACCCAGGGAACAGTATTGTCAAGAACGAAGTTAGTCTTGACGAACGCCCATAAAATATGGTATGATATTTATAATTAATGGTAGTTGAAGTAGTCCATAGGACGAAGTAGACGAAAGTTTACTTCGTCCTATTTTTTTGCGTTCAGCTACATTTCTATTCGTTATCAAAAAATATTTCACATACACAAAAAGGAGAAAACAAAATGCCAAAAAACAAATTTCAGGACGTTATTTACACCATTATCATGGCTTCTGTCATGGTATACGGCATGGTAGCGTACAACATCGTGCTGAACACCGGTTCCATGCAGAACTGGGTATTTCTCGCGGTATTCCACGAGTGGCCGATCATGACTGTTATCGCAATTCTGCTCGAGCTGGTGTTTGTCGGCAAGCTGGCGATGAAGGTTGCATTCCGTCTTGTCAACCCGCGCGAAGCCAGCCAGACCAGCATTATGCTTGCCATCTCGGCTGCATCCGTATGGCTGATGTGCCCGTGCATGAGCTTCTTTGCCACCCTGCTGTTCAAGGACAGCCATAACGCACAGTTCTTTGCAATCTGGGTACAGACCACCGTTATGAACTTCCCGATGGCGCTGCTGTGGCAGTTCTTTGCAGCCGGTCCGCTGGTGCGCCGCATTTTCGGTCTGCTGTTCCGGGAGAACGCAGACAAGTCCTCTGCAACGGAGATGGAGTCGGTTCAGGGTTAATCTGCTTACTTACGCATAAGGAATGGGTGCTAACCCTTAGCTGGGGTTCCAAAAGGATAGACACCAAGGTTTGCCCGTAGGCCACTAAACCTTGTTCCCACGCCGTGCGTGGATTAGATGAGTACTATCCTCTTGGGACTCCAGTTTCCTTTTATTTGATAGTCTGGCGCAGACCAGAGACCGGCGACCGCTTCGAAAAGAGAAACGGCAAAGGATTTTTTCTTCCGTAGGGGCGCACAGTGTGCGCCCATTTCTCTACCTCTACGCAGTTCTCGCCTACCCTGCTGCTACATATACGGTTTACTCTCCGCAGGCGCGACGCAACAGTGTCGCTGTGATAGACGGCACCTGCGAATATTTTCTTGTGCCTGCGTTTCACCTTACCTCTCTTCACTCTAATCCTCAGCTCTGTACCAATGAAAAAGGAGAACCCACCCGGGTTCTCCTTTTTCATTACGCCATATCCTTGAGCAGACCATGCTTCTCATAGGTAGTGGTGCGGACGATCTTATTTTCCTCATCCACGAACACGACCTGCGGAGCATAGCCGTTCCTGACCTCCTCCGGCGTCAGCTGCGCGTACGCCATCAGAATAACCTTATCGCCCACGCTGACACAGCGCGCCGCCGCGCCGTTCAGGCAGATCATGCCGCTGCCGCGCTCACCGGCGATCGTATAGGTCTCAAAGCGGTTTCCGTTCTCAATATCCACGATGGCAACCTTCTCATATTCGTAAATACCGGCCGCATCCAGCAGATCGGCATCAACGGTAATCGAGCCGACGTAGTTCAGCTCAGCCTGCTTGACCGTTGCACGGTGAATTTTACCCTTGAGCATCTGTACTGTCATGGCTTATCCCTCCACCGAAAAGTTGTCGATCAGGCGTGTTTTGCCGATATAGACCGCCATAGCGACCAGTTCACCGCCGTTGATCTCATGCACCGGCAGCATGGTCAGGCCGTCCACTGCGGAAACGTAATCAATACGCGCGAGCGGCTCCTGCTCGATAAGCGCACGCATGGCATCCACGACCTTATCCGCGTTTTTCTCGCCGTTCTGTACCAACTCCTGACCGAGCTTTACAGCGCGCGACAGCACGAGCGCCGCCTTGCGCTCCTCTGCGCTCAGATAGGTATTGCGCGAGGACTTCGCCAGACCGTCCGCCTCACGGATGATCGGGCAGCCGACAATCTCAATGCCCATGGACAGGTCGAGCACCATGCGGCGGATGATCGCCAGCTGCTGTGCGTCCTTCTGACCGAAGAACGCCTTATCCGGCGTTACGATGTTGAACAGCTTGGAAACGACCGTGCACACGCCGCGGAAATGAATCGGACGGGTCTTGCCGCACAGCTGACGCGGCATTTCGGACTGCACCTCAACAAAGGTGGCAAAGCCGTCCGGATACATCTCGGACACCTCGGGATGGAACACCATGTCACAGCCGCACTCGGTCAGCAGCGCACAGTCGTGCTCGAAATCACGCGGATAGGTCTCCAGATCCTCACCCGGACCGAACTGGGTCGGATTGAGGAACACGGACGCTACCGTGCGGTCGCACTGCTGCACGGACGTTTTGACCAGACTGGCGTGTCCTTCATGCAGATAGCCCATGGTCGGCACCAGACCGACGGTCAGACCCTGCTGTTTCCACTCGCGCACCTGTGCGCGTACTTCTGCGATGGTTGTTGCGATTTTCATTGTATATGCTCCTGTTTCTCTCAAAATTCAGCGTCGAGTTTGGCGAGATATTCATCGCTGCAGTCGGACTTGACAAAGCTCTGCTTTTCGGTCGGGAACGTGCCGTTCTGAACCTCGTTCATGTAAGCGCGGAACGCGTCCACCATGCGCTCACCGATATTGTCGAACTGCTTGGCGAACTTGGGCGTAAAGTCCATATTCATGCCGAGCATATCCTGATAAACCAATACCTGTCCGTCACAGCCTGCGCCCGCACCGATACCGATGGTCGGAATGGTCAGCTTTTTCGAGATGAGCGCCGCCAGCTTGGGCGGTACGCACTCGAGCACGACCGAAAATGCACCGGCCTCCTGTACGGTAAAGGCATCCTCGAGCAGCCGCTTTGCCGCATCCTCGCCCTTGCCCTGTACCTTAAAGCCGCCGAACACGTTGACGCTCTGCGGCGTCATGCCGATATGTGCCTGCACCGGAATGCCAGAATCCGTAATGGCGCGAATCTGCTCGGCAACGGCTGCGCCGCCCTCCAGCTTGACCGCGTGTCCGCGCGCTTCCTTCATCAGCCGGCCTGCGTTGCGCACGGCTTCGGAAACCGACGCCTGATAGCTCATAAACGGCATATCCATGATGACCATGGTGTTCTCGCACGCGCGCACGACGCATGCACTGTGGTGGATCATGTCCTCCATCGTAACCGGCAGGGTCGTGTCATAACCCATCATGGTCATGCCGAGCGAATCACCCACCAGAATGGCGTTGATGCCCGCTTTTTCCACCAGCTTGGCGGTCGTGTAATCGTAGCTGGTAATCTCGGTGAGGCGCTCGCCGTTTTGCTTCATCGAGAGAAATGTACTCACTGTGTTCTTCATTCGTTCTGCTCCTTTTCCCCGTTCAGCAGGGCGGCAAGCGTGCCGTAATCCTGCTCAGGATGTTTTTCCTGTGCCATTTTGACCTGTTCGAGTCCCAGCAGCGCGTAAAGCTGCCGGTCGTCTCGTTCCGTCAGGCACGACAGATGCTTTTGCACGGTCTGCGTGTCGCCGCGCTCAATGGGTCCGGTCAGCGCTGAGACGGCACCGTGCTCGATTACATGCGCCAGATTGCTCCGCATGAGCGGCGCAAGCGCGTGCAGTGCGTCCGTTTCGGAGAATCCGCAGCCGCTCAGCAGCTCTGCGCTGCGCTGCACAAGTGCGCAGACAAAGTTGCTTGCCAGTGCACAGCTGAGGTGGTACTGCGCCTTGCTCTCCGGCGAAATGGTCTGCACCTGCAGCCCTAGCCCGCGCAGCAGCGGTACAAAGACCTCGACCGCCTGCGCGTCACCCTCGACGCAAAAAAAAGCACCTGCCAGCTCCCGCCAGCAGTTATACTTGCTGCTGATCGGAAATAGCAGATGAATGGATATTGCATAGGCTCCCTGCGCGTGAATACCCGGAAAGGCTTCCTCGGCTGTGCAGGCGCCGCTGCAATGACATATATACTTGTCCTGAATTTCAAATTCTGCGACCTGCCGATACACCTCGGTGATCGCATTATCCGGAACGGTGATGAAAATCGCGTCACTATCTTCGATGAGTTTGCCCAGGTCGGTATAGTGTCCGGAATTTGTAAATTCTGCGGCTTCTCTTGCGCTGTCGGAATTGCGGCTGTAATAGCCGGATATCCGCACGCCCTTTTCGGCAAGCAGTCTGCCGAAGGAAAAGCCGACTTTTCCTGCTCCAACAATGCCAATGTTCATGCTGTCACCCGCTTTCTGTGGTGTGACGCAACGTAAAATCACTGTCGGAAAAATTTGAAAAACATGTTGTGACAAGGTATAGCTTCCGCTCTGCGGAATGCCATCCATCAATGGGTATTATACCCGCTTGAGATAAGAATGTAAAGGAAAAGTTTTCGGCTTTGGGGAGTCAATCAACAGTAAACGTACGTTCATTTATGCAGATTTTGTTCTGTAATTCTGCTTATAATCGTTAAAACCGCTCTGTATCAAAAGATACAGAGCGGTTTCCGATTATGCGTAATATGCGATCCTGAGCAGCTCCTCCGGTGTAGTAACACCCTGTTTTACCAGTTCCAGACCCTTTTCCTTCAGGCTGCGCATGCCCTGCTGTTCCCGCGCGTAGGCCTCGATCTCCTCGATTTCGGCGCCGCGGCTGATCATGCGGCGGATATTGCGGTCGATCGTGACGATCTCATGCACGGCAATACGGCCACGGTAGCCGGTGCCGTTGCAGTGCGCACAGCCTGTGCCGCGCTTGATGGTCGTGATATCCTTGCCGAGCAGCGCCTGCTCCTGCGGCGTAACTGCGACCTCTCTGCCGCAGTGCGGACACACCTTGCGCATCAGTCGCTGCGCGACCAGACCGACCAGCGAGTTTGCGATCAGATAGTGGTCGATGCCCATATCGGCCAGACGGACGATACTCGAGACCGCATCGTTGGTATGCAGCGTACTCAGCACCAGGTGACCGGTGATGGCGGCACGAACCGAAATACCGGCGGTTTCGCCGTCACGGGTCTCACCGACCATGATGATATCCGGGTCCTGACGCAGCAGTGCGCGCAGACCGGACTCAAACGTCAGTCCGGCAACCGGATTGACCTGCGTCTGGTTGATGCTCGGCACGTTCTTCTCCACCGGATCCTCAACCGTGGAGATATTCACCTGCCGGTGCGACAGGTACTCGAGCACCATGTACAGTGTGGTGGACTTACCCGAGCCGGTAGGACCGGTGATATAAATAATGCCGTTCGGTGAGTTGAGCATAGGCAGGAACCTTGCATAGCTTTCGTCGTCCATGCCGAAGTGGCTGGCGTGATCGACCTGACCCGCCGTTGCCAAAATTCGCAGCACCGCCTTTTCTCCGAACACGGTCGGCAGCAGCGATACACGGATGTTGACGTACTCGCTCTGTCTCACACGGATACGGAAATGACCGTCCTGCGGCAGACGGCGCTCGGCAATATCGAGGTTCGCCATGATCTTGATTCGCGCGATCAGCGGCTGATGCACACTACGCTGCAGCGTTACATAATCAACGATCGTGCCGTCGATACGCATGCGCACGCGCGTGCTGCCCTCAAACGGCTCGATATGCACGTCGCTCGCGCCGGTGCTGATTGCACGGTCGAGCAGGCTGTTGAGCAGCTTGACGATCGGCGCTTCCGGATCGCCGCTTTCGCTTTCTTCGACCTGCAGCATCTCCACATTACGCTCTGCAAAGTCCTCGTTGGCGGTCTGTGCCGCCTGCTGCGCGCCGACCTCGGCGTAATAGTAGCGAATCGCGCTCTGCAGCGGACCCATTTCACTCAGGCGGATGACCACCTGACAGCCGGTCAGCTGGCGCACTTCCTCAAAGGCAAAGTAGTTGAGCGGATCGTTCGTCACGACCTCGAGGCTCTTGTCCGCAAAGCCGACCGCAAGCAGGTTCTGCTTTTCCGCCAGCTCGCGCGGAATCATGCGGACAGCGGTCAGATCGACCTGCATCTGTCCGATGCTCACAATTTCCAGTCCCAGACGGGCAGCCAATGCCTCGATCACCTGCGTCTCGGTGACAAAGCCCAGCTCGATCAGTATCTGACCGACTCGCTTTTCACGGTGCTCCTTCTGGTAGGCGAGCGCCTGCTCCATCTGCTCCTGCGTGATATAATTGCGCTCCATCAGCACTTCGCCGATACGCAAATTGGTTTTCATGCGTCTGCCTCCTTGTCGCTGACACACATGTAGATCTCCAGCGTGCCGGTGATCAGATTGGTGCTGACCGCCTGCGTGTTGTTTGCCACATAATCATAGTCTGCAATACTGAAATTGGTCACGCGCAGACCCTTGTACCTGTGCTCCACCTCATCGAGGAAGTTCAGCCACTGGGTTACGGCGCCCTGCGCCGAGATAGTCGCAGTGCCGATGTAAACGCAGTTGACCGGCTGCACCGGCGCTGCCGATGTATCATCGGTCGAATCGGCGGATTCCGCATCGGACGAGGTGTCCGCACTTCCGTCCGTCTGCGCAGCTTCCTGCTCGGCGAGATACGCGCTGACCGCACCCGGAGCGGCTTCCGTCAGCGTCAGCGACTGCGGAAACAGTCCGTTCTCGAGCGCGATACCCGTGATGATATCGTCCATCTGACGGGTTTCCAGATCGCCCTTGTAGTATTTTTCGCTTGCCGTGTTCAGCGCGGCTTTATTCTGCGCGATAATATCGTCAATCGTCGCAAGTGCGGCAATCTGCGTCTGATATTCCTGCTGCTTCTGTTCGGCGGCGTCATATTCGTTCTGCAGCGTTTCGTGATTTTTCATCGCAGGACGGATGAGATACATGCCGAAAATGACGATTATCGCCAGACAGGCCACCAGCCGGAGCAGCTTTTTATCACGTTCGGTTACAACGATGTTCATTCGGCTGCCTCCTCTCCCAGCAGGATACAGTTCAGGCTGAGGACGTACACGCCGTCCTCATAGGTATAGCCGGTGTAGTCCACCTTGCGGAACAGGCCGGTTTTCTGCAGCTTGAGCACATAGCTCGGAATGTCGATAACGCTGCCGCTTTGTGCATCAAACTGCAGCGCGCCGGTGGCCGCATCGTAGCCGGTCAGCACCATGCTGACCTGAGCGCCGCCTGCCGCGCCGATTTTGCTCATCAGGGTGCTGTCCACCTGCGGATAGGTGGCAAGCGCGTCCGTCAGATTGCGTACCTGCTGCAGTCCCTGCACCAGATTGTCATTGCGCTGCTGCTTTTCGGCAGCCTCGTTGTACTGCTCGATCACAGTCGGATCGTTCAGCCAGTCATTGATGTCGTCGGTTCTGTGGCTCAGGCTGCTGTTCATCCGCAGGAACACACACCAGACCGCGGCGCACACCACCAGACACACCGCAATCGGTGTGTAGAAGCTGTGCAGCAGGCCGGTCTGCTTTTTGCTGCCGCGGGACAAACGCCGATAGCTGCGGAGCAGATCCAGCTCCTTGTTTGCACGAAGCACGCGAATCAAAGCCTCGGCACAGCCGAGCCAGTCGTTCAGCCGCTCGCCGTTCGGCAGGGCGCGGAACACACGGCATTCGGGCAGACGGCTCACTTCCAGACCCAGACCGCGGATACCCGCCAGACACACCTCGAAATCATCATCCGAGCAGCCGGCGTAATACACATCGGTCAGCGTGCCGCCCGAGCGGCTTGCCGTGTGGAACTGCATCGTACCGGAGACATCCCTCGTCATCTCGGTGCCGAAATCCACCGTGCCCGGCTCACTGAAAATACGGTTGCGGCTGGAATAACGGTACTCTCCGTTCTCGACCAGCAGCGAAAGCACGCTGCTGCCCTCAAAGCACAGCCAGATACAGGTCTTGCCCTGCATGGGCTGCATGGCATGCAGGAGCTTGAGCCGTCCTGCCATGGTAACGGTAACGTTTTCCAGGTGCAGACCGAGCCGATCGGTCATTGCAAGGTATTCCTCCATCGTTTCCTTGCGGCAGGCAGCGCAGAACAGCTGCTGACGGCCTTCGGCATCTGTGCCGAGCGGCACATAGTCCGCCGCCACAAGCTGATCCTCCCGCGGACGCATTTCGTGCCGCACAAGCTCCTCCAGCTTGTTTTCCGGCATGCTCGGCGCGGTGATAGTCTTGGTGGCAACCGCCTCATCCGGCAGGACGAGCGTGATGCCGCGGGTCGGCAGCCTGTGCTGCTGCCAGAGTGCGCCTATCGCCTTCTCCCAGTTTTCCATGCCGCCGCCGTGTGCGGGAGCACTGTAAAGCGCCTGCACGGAAGGCTGTGCGCCGGACTTGCCGACCGCGACAAGCACCTGCTCCTCCTGCAGCGCCAAAACGGTTGTGTTCATTCTCATTTCTCCCCTTTTTGTGAGGTTTACACGTTTCCGAGATTATACGTTCCCCGAACTCTCAATCGCGCTGTACGAGCCGATGATCGGCGACATGACTGCGATAATGATAAAGCCGACCACAAATGCCATCAGCACGATCAGCATCGGCTCCAGAATGGTCATCATGCGCTTGCTCGCCTGCTGTGCATCGTACTCCATCGAATCCGCGATGGAATCCAGCATGGAGTCCAGTCGTCCGGTCTCCTCGCCAACTGCAATGCTGCTGCACAGCTTGCGCTGAAAGCCGTCTACGTTCTCGAGGGCGGCGGACAGGCTGACGCCCGAACGCACCTGCACAAGCACGTCATCGAACTGTGAAACGATGTAGGCGTTGCCGATGGTATCACGGGCGGTCTGCAGCGCAGTGACGATCGGCAGACCGCTCGAGTACAGGCTGCTGATGGTTCGCGCGAACCGCGCCGTGCAGATAACCTGATTGAGCGGACCGAAAACCGGCATTTTAAGCTTTCGCCGGTCCATTTCCAGCCGGACGGCCGGAATGCGCAGCAGCGAGCGGATAACCATGACCACTGCCGCGACACCCAGTATCATCAGATACCATTTGGTAACCATAAAACCGGAAAACGCCATCAGCGCCAGCGTAACGCCCGGCAGCGAATCCATTGTGGAGAACAGATCGCTGAACTGCGGCAGCACGAAGGTTACGATAACGATAACGACCGCGACCGCCAGAATCGCAAGGATCATCGGGTACATGAGCGCCGACTTGACCTGCTGGTTCATCTGGTGCGCCTTCTCGTAGTGGAGGGCGAGCCGCTCCGCGACCTGATCCAGCTTGCCGCTGCCCTCGCCTGCGCGGATCATGCCGAGCATGAGCGTTGGGAACACCTGCTGCGCCTCGAGTGCGGCGGAAAGGCTCGAGCCCTTCCGCACCTCACCCAGCACATTCTCGTAAATGCGGCGCAGACCCGCGCTGATGCCCTCATCCTGCGAGATGATCGTCAGCGCGCGCACCAGACTGACGCCCGAAGCCAGCAGCGTGGACAGCTGACGGCACAGGTCGCTCAGCTCCTGCGGACGCAGCGTGCGCGGCTTGCGGGCCGCACCGCGGCGGGTCGCACTCTGCAGATACAGTCCCTGCGCGAGTAATTGGGTATACAACGTGTCATAGTCCGCAGCCTCCATTGCGCCGCGGACTATCTTTCCGTCTATGTCCTTTGCCGTGTAGCGGAACAGCGTGTGACTGCTGTTCGGTTTGACCGTGACGGTCAGCCTGCGGTTGTTGGATGCAGCCATGCTGACCCTCCTCTCCATTCATTACAATAATCCCATATACCAGTCCGCGATCGTTTCTCCGAAAAACATGGCGATCGCAATGCCGATGCACAAAAACGGACCGAATGCGAACTGGCTTTTCCGGTTTGCCTTCTTTTGGGCGAGCAGCAGCGCGCCGAAGCCGCCGCCGAGCAGAATGCCGATGAACGCGGCAACGACCGTCAGCTTTGCGCCGAGAAAAAAGCCCGCGCCGAACATCAGCTTGATATCACCACCACCGAAGCCGCCGGGCACGATGAGCGCCAGAAGCAGCATCGGTACGCTGACGATCACGCAGCCGATCAGCCGCGATTTTATCCCCAGGCTGGGGATAAGTATGTGCGCAGCGATGCCGCAGACAAATAGCAGCGCCGGAAACCGGTCGTAGATTTCAAGCGTGTCCATGTCCATGAGCGCCACGACCGTCAGAATACCGAGCACAACGAACGCCAGCGCCGCCTGTGCGCTCTCGCCGCCGAAGGCGTATGCACAGGCACAGGAGCACAAGCCGCCGAGCACCTCGATCCAGAAATCCCTTGCGGGGATTTTTGCACCGCAGCCGCGGCATTTGCCGCCCTGCAGGAGAAAGCTCAGGCACGGGAGCAGCTCCGCCGCCGACAGCGTGCGCCCGCACGCCGGACAGTGACTGCGTCCCTTCACCACGCTCTCTCTGCGCGGCAGGCGCCATACCACCACTCCGAGAAAGCTGAATACGCATGCGCCCAATGCAAACCGTAACAGCCATAATACAGCATAGGCGATGTAAAGCATTGGTTTCCTCCTCGTTTGGGTTGGTTTGAAATGATTTTTTACAAATAGAATCTACCATGCAGAAAACCGCATGGCAGGTCACAGCCTCTTAACTGTTAAGGGGCTGTGACCCGCCATACCGTCCGACGGCGAACGCGCACCGTGCGTTCACTGTGCTGCGGCGGCATGAATCAGGTCAACACCGACGGACACGTTCCAAGTGACCGGATCGGCGGTGTAGGTTACGGTGAAATCCCCTTCGGTGTAGATCATCTGCTGTACGGTATAGCCGTTTTCGTCGGTCTGCAGCACCCAGAAATCACCGGGCACCTTGCAGGCTGTCAGCACCTCGTTGTAAACCGCCTCCGAGACCCCGCCCTCATGGGCGGAGTCCGTGAAGGGACGGTTTTCACCGTAGGCCTCGATCGAGGCGGCGTATAGCGCCATATGCACCGTTTTTGCATTGCCGAGCGCCACATGCGCGTCTGCCCGATAGAGCAGACCAAGCACGCTGCCCGCCGCCGCGATCACAGCCAGAAGGATCACACACACCACCGTCAGCCACCAGCTTACCGCGCCGTATTTTATCGGCGCAGTCGGTCCGTGGCGTTCGGTGCGGTTAGGCATGATTACTTAACCGTATACTGGTTGTCCTTGTACTCGCAAGTCTTACCGTTCTTCTCATATACAACCTTGCTAATCTTATTATTCTTAGTCTTATCCGAGCTCTTGGTCGTAACTTCGATGTCAGTAATATTCTTAACCTCTACTTCTGCCAGACTAGCAACACTTGCATATGCAATTACGATACCATCATCTGCCGTCTTATCTTTAGAAAAGCTCGGGAAAGTGGTTGCATCGGTAGAAATTGTACCATACTTTTCATCATACAACGTCTGTGCAGCCATTACAACCTGACGGCACTCAGCGGTGATGGACTTCTCCTTCGCCTTATCAATATAACCGGTCAGCGCCGGAATCAGCAGTGCTGCCAGAATTGCCAGAATAACCAGAACCACGATTAGCTCTACCAGCGTAAAGCCGCCCTTCTTGCTGCGGCGCTTCTGCTGCAGCGCGATCATTTTTTCCATCATGATCTTATTCCTCCAATTTTATTTTTGTTTTTCTATCTCTGTAAGCTGCGGCGGTGCTCCGCAGAGTTACACATATTACATTGCCGTTATGCCGGCTTTTTCGTTGCCGTTACCTCGGTTTTCACCGGAATATCGTACCGCAGGTCGATGATGAGCGAATCCGAATAAATTTTATCGGTCAAATCCTTATCGCGGTAAATTGTCACGGTGGCGGTAACGGTGTGCTTTGCTTCGTCGATTTTGAAATGCAGTCCGGCGCGGAGACCCATATAAAAGCCCTCTGCGTAGGTTTTCGTCATGGCTCGGGCAATGGGATTGCCGTCCGCATCCTGACTGTAGCCATCTTTATAATAGCGCTCGACAAGATAACCCTTTTCCACCTGAGGCTGCTCACCGGAGTCCTTATCGGCAATCACGATTTTGGTTGGTCCGCAGCCGTCTGCCGTCAGCAGTTCCGCCGCGTTATATCCCTGTTCGGTCTCATAGCCAAACTCGATCGCCGAGCCTTCGGACGAGCCGGTTTTATTCGTCACATCCGTGCCGCTGTCGTAGCATTTGATGTAATCCATGGCGGTCTCCACCTTGCTGCGCACGGTTTCGAGCAGGTCGTCCGCGATCAGCTCGGCGCTGTTCAGCTCCTGCGTGCGGCGCGATACCTCGGCCGCCGGCCGCAGCGATGCGCTGAATATGCCGATGACCAGACACAGCAGTCCGGCGCCGACCACCAGTTCCACCAGTGTCATGCCTTCCTGGCCGCGCAGGATTGAGCGAATGCGTTTCATGCCGTCACTCTCCCTTCGCAAACCGGTAGAAGGGCACGGTTTTGCCGTCCTCGGTTTTGGCGTTTACGGTCTGCTTTTTTACCTGTACGCGGAAGGCGTCAATATCGGTATCTTCGCCGTTCGACGTCGTCACCTTAAAATCGTACGCGGCAGCTTCGCCGTCCGCGACTTCTGCACTCCCGCGCACGCTTTCCTGCAGTTCGGTCGCGTCCCTGCGGAGCTGCTCCGACTTGCGCTGCGCATTTGAGGCAAAGCCGACTGCGCCGTTCAGCGCTCCCAGCAGCAGCATGAACACCACCGTGGAAACCAGAATTTCCACCATGGATTCGCCCCGGCGGTCGCGCAGCACGCGAATCAGTCTATTCATCGGCTGCACCTCCGGTTGTCCGGGCTGCCGGCTTGTGGATGGGTTCGTATCGGCTGTACGTTGGATTGTTGATATCATAGGTGTAGCTGATCTCCACATGCTCCGTGCGGGCATCCTCGCCCTCGCCAATGACCTTGGGTTCTACCGGCTCCTTGCCGTTGGCACTTCGGCAAAAGCGGCCGTTTACCCAGTAGACCTGGAACTGTCCGCTGACGCCGTCTTCCCCTTTCCATGTGTAGATTGGCTGAAAACTGTCCTTTCGGCGGTATTCTGTGGTGTACATGTAGCTGTCCGCTCCCTTTTCCGCCTTGACGCCTACCCAAACCTGATGTCTGTTAAAGGTTGTCTGCTCTGCTTTTTCGGTGCCTTCGTTCCGATCATCGTATGCAAAGGTATCGCCTGTGATCGGGTCCTGCACATCGGTAACATCACGGAGCAGAATCGTAATCCTGCCGTAGTTATCCTCGGTCGAACCCGCATTATAGCAGGCAGTGGTTTCATCCGAACGATCCGGATCGTAAATACCCAATCCTGTATCTTCCGCTAAAATGTTGTTCACTTCACGGTAGAAACAGCCTTCCGGCGCAAAATTGGTATCTAATTCCGGTTTTATTGTTTTGTATTCCTGCAGTTCGCTGTCCAGCACCTGTGCAAAGGACTGCGCCAGCTGATAACAGCGTTCCCTGCCGATCTTGCGGTTGGCCCGCGAGAGCAGCATGGAGGAGGAATACACGATACTGAGCGAAAGTCCGATCAGGACGGCGACAGCACAAAGTGCTACGATCAGCGAAACACCGCTTCGCCTGCTGCGCCGCAGGGTGTTCCAGCCCTGACGTATCCGCTTCATGTCTGCCGCCTCCCTTCGTAACTAAAATTTGCGCTCAGCAGGATCGGATTCCGTATAACGGTCGCTCTTGCTGTCCGCAATGACAGTTACCCTGCTGATCTGTATACCATTCGTCAGCTGCAGGGTCTGATTCTCGTGCGTTACCACGGAGAAAATGTTAGGCAGCTTCAATGTAAATGTGCCGTTCTTCACCTGCAGCATGGTATCCGGCTGATAGCTGTAATAACGAATGCTGCCATTGGTAAGGCTGTATCTGCCGTTGACCGCACTGCCCTGTTTTACAGTATACCAGTCATCCCCTGCAACTGCAAACGTATTTTGACCATTTATGATAATCTCCGGCAGGTTCCCGCTCATATCGACGGTAACAGTCGTGGATTTATCGTCCTTATCGGTCAATTCAATCCGATACAGGTCAGCCTCTGCCACCTCGTCCCACGAGAGCGCGGTAAGCTGTGCATCCCACTCTGCCGTGTTGATAAGACGATTCATCGGGCCATAGCTGACCGCAAGCGTCTCATTCACGTTTGCCAGCGACGCGCTCGGCGCTTCCAGCTTCACACGCGGGAATACCACATCGCCGCTCGATACCCAGACCGAGCTTACCTGTCCCGCCGACTGCGAAATACGAGCCTCAAACCGTACAGAACAGCCTGCGTATTTCGTATTCAGATCGGTCAGGCTGCAGACGTAGCTGCCGCCGCTTTCGCTCATTGCGGAAACGGGGTAAGTCTCCGTTGTGCCGTCCGTCCCGGTGATTTTTGCCCGCAGCAGATAGGTGCTGCCGCCGGGCGGTACACTGGCCTCATTCTCCGGCGTAACGGTGACCTGCAGGCCGCCGCTTCGGAAGCCGGCCGCCGGAATCGGGTTGTTTGCTGCCGCATTCCAGTTGTACGACCACTTGACGCTCGGCGTATCCAGACGCTTCGGCACGGTCATCGTGTACACGATACCGTTCGGGCTGTCCGCATAGCCGGAATCATCAGCAGCCACCGCCACCAGATAGAGGTCGATTGTCTTGCCGGCGTAAGACTCCAGACTGCGGCTTACCGAGCAGGTGCCGCCCCTGACGGGCACAAGCGCACCCAGGGCAGCGGCCGTTTCGCCCTCCGGCTGCACATAAATCTGATAGCCTGCACAGCCGTTTTCGCTGCCGATGGCACTCCAGCCGATGGTGTATTCCAGCTCGTTGGTATCCGGGTTGGTTACCGACGGCTGTCCCGGACGCTCAAGGCGCTGCTTGACAGCGTACTTCTTCGTCGTACTCAGGCCAACCTCGCCGTATGCCTGTCCCAGACGGGTAACGGTCAGCTCAACCTCGGCATACTGCCAGTCGTCCGCGCTGATGGTGAACGATTGGGAAGTATTCGGATTCTCCTGCGTACCGTAAACCTCGTTGACCGGAATGCCGATTCTTGCGCCTGCCGCAGTAATGCCGGTCAGCTTGACGCTGTAGTGCGGCACTGCAGTCCCCTGCCCGGACTGCGTCCACGAGAACCGGTAGCTGATACTGCCGTTATCTTCCTGCATCAGTTCCGGGTCGTTCAGCTCCGGCGCCGTCAGCGGCTTGATGTTCAGCGCCGCGGTTCTAATGTAGTTTGCAAAGGCAGTCGCGTGGCCAAGGACATGGCTGTAAATGATCTTGTCCTGCTGCTGAACGCCCTCCGCGCTGTAAGTCCGCATCGTAACAGACGCATCGCCGGTCTGCCGGGTATCACCATAGGTGTAAACCGGTCCCAGACCGGATGCGGCGTACCATGCACGCACCCGACGATTTGTGACATTCTCCGCGAAATACTCCTTCGGCAGGTCGCGGAAGTTTGCCGTAACCGTGTTGCCCGCCGAGGTCAGCACATCCTCATATGCAAACACATACTCATTTGTGCCAACCGTGCCGAGCACCTCGATACGGTAAATCGGCGGTGTTTCCATCTGCGACTCGTTGACCGTCAGTGCAGCCGTGACCGTGCAATCATCCACCGTACTGCCCGAGTACGATACCGACAGCCTGTTAATACTGCCGTCCGGCTTGTACTTCGGCGTGTCAGTCGGGATGGTATCCGTCACGGAAGCCGGCTGAATGCCGTTCGTAATGCCTGCCGCTGCCGTGACGATCAGCTCCTTCAAATCATCGCCGTTGATCTCGGCGGTATGATTGTTCTGATCAATGGTCACGGTCTGCGAGCCAAGCCTGAAGGTGACCTTCCAGTTGCTGAAGACCGCATAATCCGCAAGGTTTTTCAGCGAGATCTGGTATTTAGCGCCATTGTTCCAATGGCTCACCAGTCGGATATTGACATCCGGTGTCGGCAGCACCGACACATCCTGCGTCGCCGCAGTTTTCCATGCAGAAGGCGCGGTATCCTCAAACAGACTGACAGCACGAACCGACAATGTAACGGTCTTGCCTGCTGTGTCTGCCGCAAGGCTTGCCGGCAGCTGGAACGAACCGCTGGTCGTACCGGAGCCGTACGCCTGTATGCCGTCCAGCTTCGGGTCCCACTGTCCCTGTCCCTTTCGGTTCGGGATAAAGCGCAGATTGGACATTACTTCCTTGTCATCAACGAGCACTGTACCCTCGTAGTACAAAGGACGGTCCGTATCCTCGATGGATACATCGAAACTGCCGTCTGTCTGCTGTTTCAAATCGACCATGAACGAGGCATCCAGCTTTTTGTCGGTTTGGTCGTGCTCCATGTCGCGATAGTTCTCTCGAACATACTCATCAAACAGCTTTTGCTCTGTGTTGAACACCGTATTCTTTTGATACAGCAGCGGGCGCAGCCACGAAGCACCGTGTCCATTCGTCTGTGCAATATCTCTATATGTTGGTGTATCCGGCATGGTGAACAAAATCCGTCCCGTAATTTGGTCAGAACCATTGATATTCGTACGGATAATGCCATGCTCATCGATCGTAGAGTTTGCCGTTGTTACATTGTAATACATCCGGTTGTCTGTATAGTCGATCACGCCAAGCTGCGGACCGGCAATGGCGGCAAAGCTCTTATTCGCCCATTTTCCGTCACTGCCTGCCCAGTATCCATAGGCAACCATGCGGGAAAATCCCTTTCGTGATTCATTGCGCGTATTACTGCTGTCAAAGATTCGTCCGGCAGTGTTCGTCAAGCCCCATGTATCAAAGAAATAATAATTGTTTCCCACCTTATCACCGCTCAGGGAGCTGCTCAGGCTGGCGTTATTCAGCGATACGATGCCTGTACTGGTACCCGCATCCGAACCGATGACCGAGTAACAGTTCTGGATATAAGTATTATCCTGCGCCACAGTGCCGTCCTTATACCGGTCGCCAAAGATGCCGGCGATATAATTGTTGCCGCCGACCAGTGTTTCCGCATAGTTGCGGCAGCGGTCGATATTCAGCACGATATTTGCGGTCGAAGTGCCGATTGGACCGCCGTTCTTGCTGCTTGCCGTATCTGTTGAGAAGTAACCCACGATACCGGAGGCCATGGAGGATGAATAGATCTTAACGCCCGGCGCATTGACACAATCCGAAACGTTAATGGTGAACTTCTGTGCAGCATTTATATCATACGTCGTATAAACCGTAACGTTGCCAAGGATGCCCGCACTGTCGTTCGCGCAGTCCTTGACCTTCCTGCTGTTCTCCCAATGATAATAGCTTGCACCATCCCGGCCAAAAACGCTGCCGTGATTCTGACAGCTGATGATATTGAAATCCTGACCGGAGGCCGCATGATACATCTGTGCCACGATACCGCCGGATGCACCGACCCAGCCGGTTTCATACGTCGTCTGCAAATTGCCGTAATTGTAGCAATCCTCAACCGTACCGCCGTTATTGGTCCACTGGCCGACGATACCGCCCGAATAGTGCGATTGATAGCCGTACACCGTGCCATAGTTGACACAGTTTTCGATCGTCCAGTCGGTTGTGGTCTGGTTGGTCTGTGTGCCGATGATACCGCCTGCAAATCGGCTGGTCGCGCCGTTTGCCAGCTGGCGGCCGACAAACGCCTGATTGAGCAGATAGGACAGGTCCTTTTCGCTCTCGTTCATACCGACAATACCGCCGGTGCCGACACCGATGCCGTCCGACTTGTTGACCAGCAGCCAGCTGCCGCTGACGCAGCGATTCAGCTCACCGGTCGGCGCATTGTAGCCCGCCACGCCGCCAAGGTTGCCGTTGCTCGATACGATGATCTGCATGGTGCGGTCTGCCGCTACGCTCTTGCTGCCGCCGTTGTAGGACAGCTTTTCCACATCCGTCCGGTCTGCCCACTTTACCCAGGTGGAATCCGCAGACAGCTTCTGTGCCTTGGCATTGGACAGCAGGTCGCTCACCTTGCTGACATTTTCCATCAAGTTTTCGGTGCTCTTATCGCCGGACATGGTGATCGTGCCCTTGTTATAGCCGGTCACACCGCCGACCATGCCGTTTTTGACCGTGATCGTGCCGGTTCCGGTATTGTCTATGTAGCACCGCTCGATGATGCCGGTCGTATCATTCTTGCCTGCAATGCCGCCGATATGCGAGGACAGGCGTTCCTTCTCTGCCGCCGAACTGGTGGAGGTTGCGGTGTACACACCGTCTGCCGTCAGCGTCAGCCTGGAAACGGTGCTGCCCTGCAGCAGACCGCCGTTCAGTCCGGCAATGCCGCCGTAGCAGTTGCCGACCGCGCTCTTTCCTTCGTCGATCGTGCCGGAGTACGTGCATTCGGTTACCTTGCCGCTTGCATTATTCTGACCGACTACACCGCCGAGATAGGTATACTTCGTGAATTTCTCAAAATTCGAGGTGACCTTCACCTTGCTGACCGTACCGCCCGCTCGATTGATGCCGACTGCACCGCCGACCTGCAGCGTACTTGCGGAAACGCTGTATGTCGGCTGCTGCGAAACCTCGGTTGCAGTGACCGTACCGCTGTTGTCTCCGACAACAGCACCCAGAATGAATGCACTGCCGGAAATCGTGATATGATCGCCGAGTGTCGCTCCCTGAACCGTACCGCCCTTGTGGTTTACCGCACAGATCGCGCCTGCCGCAGTCTTGTTGCGGGTGATAAGCGTTACCCTGTTATCCGTGCCGACGCTGCAGCTTCTGATCGTGCCGTAGTTTTCGCTGGCAACGCCGCCTGCATAGCCGTCGTTACTGGTGACGCTGCCGTTGCCGATACAGTTCTCGACCGTGCTGCCCGCGCTGTTCATGCCGACAATGCCGCCTGCCGCACCGACATTCGCGGTCACCTGACCGAGATTCTTCGCGTACCGCAGAACAGCCTCTGCGCCCTCCTGCGCGCCGACAACGCCGCCTGCACTGCCCGCCGCTGCGCGGACCTCTGCCGCCTGATTGGTCAGGCAGTTGATGCTCGTGCCGCCGAGTGTACCGCGGTTAATGCCGGCAATACCGCCGACCATACTGCTGCCGCGCACGGTCAGCCTGTTATCCGCGGCAATGGCATCGCCCTGCATGCTGCCGCTTGCCGGACTGAGCGTGCCGGTTGCGGTATTCACGCCGATCACGCCGCCGACACCGCTGCCGCTGCCGTTGACACGACGCTTTCCTGCCGGTGTGCTCGAAAGCGTAATCGCACCGCCGTTTTCGCCCGCAATACCGCCGACACGGCCTGCACCGCTGACATTGGCGCTGCTGGTATTGTTCTGTATTCTGCCGCCGCTGAGATTATAGCCGACGATGCCGCCGACCGTGTTCCGTCCGGTGACAGTGCAGTTTTTCTCGGTCGTGCAGTTTTCAATCGTGCCCGCCGTCCTGCTGCCGACGTTCAGACCCGCGATACCGCCGATATAATCCTGCGTTGCGCTGCCCATGCTGCCGGAGAGCGTGCAGTCGCGGATGATGCCCTCGTTCAGACCGACCACGCCGCCCATGGCATTCAGGCCGTTCATCGTGCCCTTGCTGGCACAGTGATCTATCACCTGATTCTCACCGTTGACGCCGATCACACCGCCGATAACGGAAACACGCAGCTCGCCGCTGCCCAGCTCATCGGAGAGCGCCTTCGCGGCATCCGTGTACTTCTGCGCCTGCAGATAGGATACCATATCCACACCGGTTTTCAGCTTGCTGTCCGGGAAGGTGTCCTCTGCCGGACGGTCAAAGCCGCCTGCGTTCAGGCAGTGCTCCACCTTCATCCGGGTCTGCGGCTCACAGCTGCCGATAATGCCGCCTGCATACGCATACGCGCGGATGGTCATGTTATTGGAAACCGCAGACAGTCTGCCTGCACTGTTGCCGTCCGCTGTGATGGTGATGGTATGCGTATTGGTAGATGCCTCGACCGTTCCCGGCACATTGCTGTTGTTTGCTGCGATGCCCGGCAGAAGCGCATACAGCGTTCCGTCTGCCCGGTCTTTCTCCGTGTAGGTGCGCTGATAGCCGATCAGACCGCCGCAGAATGCCACTGCAGTAACCGTGCCAAGGCTGTTATCGACCTTGAGACCGCTGACCGTGACATTCTCTCCCGGGTTGACCACATTTGCACCGATCGCACCGCCGACATAGTACCGTCCCTGCACACTGCTCGGCTTGATGGTCAGCTTCTTCTCGAGCAGCTTTGTCGAAGCATTCAGACCGATCAGACCGCCGACACAGTCTCCGGTTGCGGCAACACGGCCGCCGATGAGCGTGTAATTGATGTCAATCGTGCCGTCCGTGTCGTTATAGCCGACCAGACCGCCGACATAGTGTCTGCCGACAACGATACCCGCCACACTCCGGTTAGAGACTTCGTTATCCTTGTCGCTGAAGGTGATCGTGCCGCTGTTGTAGCCGGTCAGACCGCCCGCATAGCTGCCGACGGCTCCCCAGTCCGTGACACGCCTGTAGATCGCATTATTGGTGTCCGAAACATAGCTTGCACAGTTTATGATGGCCGCATTGTTCTCATTTGCACCGCAAATACCGCCGATAAATACATTGTATCCCGCAGCGACACCTGTGTTGACGCAGTTTTTGATCGTCGAACCGCCTTTATTCTCACCGATGATGCCGCCGACATACGAATTGCCGATGACATAGCTTGCGTTAACGGTTGTTCTGGTGCCGTTTTCACTGAGCAGTGCCGTCTGCGTATCAGACTGATTCAGCGCACCGATGATGCCGCCGACATACTCGCTGCCAAGAACGTAGCCGTTTGCCTCGGTCTCGCAGTCATACAGCACACTTTGTTCGCCGTAGCCGACAATGCCGCCGACATATCTGCCGCGCAGCTTGTCTCTATCCTCCTGCTTATAGGTGTAGCCGTCCGCATATCCGGCACGGCTCCTGCATTCGGAAAGAGACGCGTTATGCGCGTAACCGACAATGCCGCCGATATAATGTCCTGCCAGCGAATGATCATCTGCGGCTGTGCTGCTGAGAATCAGCCCCTCATTTTTGCAGTCAGACATATCTTTTCCCGTGGCCTGATCCTTGCCGGAGAAATAGCCTGCAATGCCGCCAACCGAGCGATTGCCCGTTACAGCAGCGCTGTTGGTCAGGGCCTTGACTGCGGCACCGTTTGTTGTCAGGCTGCCCGCAATACCGCCGATACCGCGCGCAGTACCGCCGGTCGGCAGCGTACCGGTTACGGTACCCGATGCAGACAGCTTGATTACTGACTTAGAATCGTTGACTTCAATCACACCGGCCACACCGCCGATGCCCTGCGCCTGTGCCGAGGTCAGCGCAGCTTCCACCTCGGCTTCGGTGCCGTCCACGGTATCGCCCTTCAAAGAGCCATTGCTGTAACCGCAGACTGCGCCGACACCCTTGAGCTTACCCGAGTCAATCTCCACCTGCGGATTGAGCAGGCGCAGATCATGGATCGTGCCTGCGTTTTTTTGGAACAGACCAAGATACTCTGCGTCATCGGCAATCGAGGTCTCATTCAGCTTGAGATTACTGATGACATTCCCGCCGGTAAACACGCCGGCAATGCGGTTCAGCAGACCGCCTGTGCCGTCCAGTGTCTGATTGCTGCGCAGCGCAGGGATGCTCGGGAAGCCGATATCCTTGCCGGTGGAAACCGAAAGTGCGCCGCGGGCTGCCGTACCGTAAACCTTTACACTGTCGCTCATCCAGTCCAGTGAACGCGCGGTAACGGCAAATGCCGCCGCCGTATCCATATAACGGATATTGGACAGATGACGGAAGGTTTCGATCTCGCACCGGCTGTTATCCGACCGGGTGCCGTCACCGAAAAGCGTGTTCGCCTTATTGGATTCGATAGCGTCACTCTTTTGATACTCCTCACCGCGGGTGTTTTCTGCGTTCGGGTCCGGAAACACCTGCACGGCTGCATAAACATTCAGCGGGGTTTCCAGCTTGCCGCCGAAGCGCGTGATGCTGGTATCGCTGCTCTGCCGGAAGGCTGCTTTGTTATCAGCGGACAGCTTATCCAGCCGGTCGTACAGCTTCGCATTCATCATACCGTCCAGCACGAGTGTTGCCCGCTTGCTGGTCCGGTCATATTCCATGGGGAAGGTATAATTCTCCGCCGCATTATCCTCGGTCGTAACCGCAACCGACTGTGAACCCGTTTTCAAATTCCTGCCCGGAATATTGATCGACAGGAGCTGTGCTTTATCCTCACTGCTGTACAGCTTGACCTCGTAATAAACCTTATCCAGATCCTGATCCTTCACATTGCTCGACCAGTTCAGCGACAGGGTTTCACCATTTACCAGATTGATCGAGGTGATCTTCAGCTTAGTCGCATCCAGACTGACAGCATTGACCGCATCCTGAACCGAGTAATAGCCCAGCCGTTCTTCCCTGCGCGTATCGCGGCCGCGCTTGCTGTAATCAATATCCAGCCAGCTGCCGGACATATCCGCCGGTTTGCTGTCCTCATTCGATCCGTAGTACAGTCCCTTGCAGTTTGTGCCGTAGAAAACCGAATAAACCTGACCGCTTTCCACGTCGATTTCGATGCAGATTGCAGCATTCAGCACACTTTTATCGTAGGTATCCTGCGCAAGAAGCGCACCGACGAGCGCACCGTCACCCGACAGCTCGCCTTCTGCGTATTCGCCTGCATCCAGACGAATGCCGTAAATACGACCGACCAGCTTTTTCCGGTCCTCATCCGACTCATCAAACGACTGATTCAGCACGCCTTCCTTCTTCACCTTGCTGCAGAATGACTCCCATTCACCGCCGGTACGAAGGTAGGTCAGCTCAGATTCTGCCGACAGATACATGGTCTTAGCGTACGATTCATTCTTTCGGAACTGCGACAGATGGATATACCCCAGAAGGCTCGGTACAGCGATGGCAAACAGAATGCTCAGAATGACCAGCGTAACCACCAGCTCTACAAGAGTAAAGCCGCCTTTTCTGCACTTTTTGCGCTGCTGTGTCATATTCGCTGCCTCCTTCCCTTTGGATACAAGATAAACGGGTATACTGCCCAAATTTAGTCGTTTTATATTTTACCAACTCCTACGTTTTCTGTCAAGTATCGACACCGTTCAACTGCAATCCCCGCTGTTTTCGCTTATTTTCTCTGATATTTACCATGATTTTCATGCCACAAAAAAGGCTGCCGAAGCGAGCTTCGGCAGCCTTCTGCAATCTTTACGATTTCTGAATTAGAGGAAGATATACTTGAGTACGAACAGTACTGCCAGAACGTACATCAGCGGAGCAACCTTCTTGCCCTTGCCGGCTGCAACATTCAGCAGAACGTAGGAGATAACGCCCAGAGAGATACCCTCGGAGATGCTGTAGAACAGCGGCATAGCGATGATGGCGAGATAAGCCGGGATGGACTCGGTCAGGTTGTCCAGATCGAAGTTGATCTCGGTTACGGTGCCTACCATCAGGAAGCCAACCATGATCAGCGCCGGAGCGGTTGCAAAGGACGGGATGGCGGTGAAGATCGGCGCAAACAGCGTGGATACAAGGAACAGGATGCCGGTAACCAGAGCGGTCAGGCCGGTACGGCCGCCGACTGCAACGCCGGATGCGGACTCAACAAAGGTGGTGGTGGTGGAAGTACCCAGAATTGCACCTGCGGAGGTTGCAATCGAGTCTGCCAGCAGAGCGGGCTTGATGCCCGGCAGCTTGCCGTCCTTATCGAGCATCTTCGCCTTGGTGGCAACACCGATCAGCGTGCCCAGAGTATCGAAAATATCGACGAACAGGAACGAGAAGATGACAACGATAAAGTTTACGATGCCGACCGCGCTGAAATCCACGTTGAAGCACTGGCCGAAGGTCAGACCCAGCTTGGAGAAGTCGGTCATGCCCCAGCTCGGGAACAGGGAATAGAAGCCTGCGTCCGGCGTCGGAACGTAAAGGCCGGTCACCTGACAGAGCATGCCGAGGATCCAGGTCAGCAGGATGCCGTACAGGATAGCGCCCTTCATCTTGCGGGTATAGAATACTGCGGTGAAGAACAGACCGATCAGGGTCAGCAGTGCGCAGATGCCTGCGGTGTGGAAATTCTCCGGGAAGCTGATGATGCCGACCAGCGTAGCGGAGTCTACGCACAGACCGGAGTTCTGCAGACCGATGAAGGCAATGAACAGACCGATACCAACCGAAACGCCCTTTTTGAGCGTCAGCGGAATGGCATTGAAGATGGCCTCACGCACATTGGTCAGCGACAGGACGATGAAGAGCAGGCCCTCAATGAATACGGCCAGCAGCGCAACCTGCCAGCTGTAGCCATAGCCTGCAACAACGGTGTACGCCATGAAGGCGTTCAGACCCATGCCGGCAGAGAGCGCGAACGGCAGGTTTGCCATAAACGCCATGCACAGCGTGCCCAGGCAGGATGCCAGGGCGGTTGCCAGCAATACCGCGGTGGTATCCATACCGGTGGAGCCGAGTACGCTCGGGTTTACGGCAAGGATGTACGCCATGGTCATAAAGGTAGTGATACCGGCCATGACCTCGGTCTTGACTGTGGTTTTGTGTTCCGATAGCTTGAATACACGTTCAAACATCGAATAACCCCCTTTTTAATTTTCAGGCTTTCGCCTTGATTACTGTGAAATGTCTTGGGCAACACCGCAAAATTCACTTGCAAATCACTCTTGTTCAATTATGCGGTATTGCCCTTGCTTACTTCCCCTCGTAAGCGACAACCGTCTCCGCCGGACAGGTTTTGATGCGGTCGCGTCCGTGCAGACCCTTGAGCTCCAGCAGGCAGACAACCTTGACGACCTTTGCGCCGAGCTGCTCCAACAGGTGAACAGCCGCCTCAAGCGTACCGCCGGTAGCGATCAGGTCATCGACAACGACGATCTTCATCCCCGGCTTGATGTCATCGCGGTGTACCTCGATGGTCTCCATGCCGTACTCCAGCTCGTAGGACATGCGGGACGTTGCACGCGGCAGCTTGCCCTGCTTGCGGATCGGAATGAATGCCTTATGCAGATTATACGCCATCGGTGCACCGAACAGGAATCCGCGGGATTCCAGACCGGCGATCGCGTCAAACTCCACTCCGTCCAGCAGCGCAGTCATCTCGTCCACCGCCAGATGGAAGCCGTCCGCGTCACCGAGCACGGTGGTAATATCGCGGAAGATAATGCCTTCCTTCGGAAAATCCGGAATGCTGGTGATATACTGCTCAACCTTACTCATGAAACCTCAATTTCCTCCTTGTCCCTGCCGCCCGGCAGAGAATCAATTATTCTGTTTTGTCATTTGGCAAGCAAAACAGCAATACACTTTATATATTATCAAATCGTGTCGTTTGTGACAAGAGATTGATTGTACGAAATGTAGATTTTTTAACATGAAGATTATTGCAACTATACAAATCCTCACCAAATTGTCCACTATCGGATATGGAGCGGGCGCCGTCCGGACGACTGGGCGGTTCGCCGCACCCGCGTCAGCGGGCAACTCGTTGGCCCAGTGGTTACGGACGGCACCTGAGAGTTTTATCTTTAGTACCTCTTACCTTTTATATAACCGCTATTTACTGTAACCATCTGCATCACATTTATTGCGTTCTTCCTATCGCTGTGCTATGCTGTGTATATACCGACTAACCTCGTTTATGATGGGAGGCTACTGTGATGAATCGAAAAAGCGTTATCAATATTCTCTGTGCCCTGTCGGCCATGATTGCTGTCGGAATTGCGGTTTAGATCACTCTGACTGCCCACACACCGCACACGATGGACGATTATATCAACCATCAATACCTGATTGGTGTTTCCAGCGGAATCGCACTCATACTATGTATTATCCGCAGCTATATGCCAAAATAGCAGAAGAGACGCAACTGCGTCTCTTTTTTATTCTATGGAGAGCGGTAAACCGCAAGTCTCTCTTCACTCTCACTCTAATTCTCAATTTTCCATTTCTCTCCTCATCCAGCTCATCAGCATTCCAACGATATAGACCTGCTGCTCCGCCGAAAGCAGCACGCCCTGCGGGATGCCATGCCATTTCGCCAGACAGCCGCGGCAGCAGCAGGCGGTCGCGTGCTGCGCGATGAACACCGGATGCCCGCGCATGGGTGTCTGCTTGCCGTCGTTTTTCGGCGCAGCCGGTGCAAGCCGTTTGGAGACGAAGTCTGCCGCATGGTCAGCAATCGTATTCCATCCCTTATCGCGGATGTACTGCTTGTCCTGCGCCTTCAAATGAAAGCGGCTGCGGAAATTCGAGCGCGAAAGCCGCACGAGCATCTGCGCATAGGTTTCCTGCCGCTGTTGTTCGGTCATAACGGTTCACCTCGCTCTTATTTTACACACGATCCCCTGTCTTAGTCAACGAAAAAAGAACATTTGTTCCGCTCCATATAATATGGTATACTATCTGTGTATCTTCAAACGAAACGAGGAAAACTATGGAACCGACCAAATTTGATATGAAATATGCCGCTGTCCGGCGTGCGATCATCGAACAGCGCTTTTCCAAGTTAAACGACAAGCAGCGCGAGGCTGTCTATCAGACCGAGGGTCCGCTGCTCATCCTGGCGGGTGCAGGCAGCGGCAAGACGACCGTGCTCATCAACCGCATCATCAACATTCTCAAGTTCGGCGACGGACTGGAAAGTGAATTTGCGCCCGACTGGGCGACCGAAGACGATCTTCTGTTCCTGACCGAATACCTGACCGATCCCAAGCCGGAAAACCGCGCCCGCGCGGAGCACCTGTGCGCGATGAATCCCGCCCGCCCGTGGCAGGTGATTGCGATCACGTTCACCAACAAGGCCGCGCGTGAGCTGCGCGAGCGTCTGGAATTTGCCCTCGGTGACGAGGAAGCCGCGTCCGCTGTCTGGGCGTACACCTTCCATACCGCCTGCCTGCGCATTCTGCGCAAGCATGTTGATCTGCTCGGCTTTGAGAGCGCGTTCACCATCTACGATGAGGACGACAAGAAGCGCGTCATTCTCAACGTAATGAAAAAGCTCGATCTCGACCCCAAGGATTTCGATCCGCGAACCGTGATGGGCATGATCTCCCGCGCGAAGGACAAGCTGATGACCCCGCGTCAGTTCAGCGCGGATGCTGCCGGTGACTACTTCCGTGAAAAGGTCGCAGACGTCTACCGCGATTACGAAAAGGCCATGAAAAAGGCCTGTGCACTGGATTTCGACGATATTATCATGAAAACCGTGCTGCTGCTGCAGAACAACCCCGAGGTGCTGGAATACTATCAGCGCCAGTTCCGCTATGTTCTCGTGGACGAGTATCAGGATACCAACTACGCGCAGTATGTGCTCACCAGCCTGCTGGCAGGTTATTATGAGAACATCTGCGTGGTCGGTGATGACGACCAGAGTATCTACAAGTTCCGCGGTGCAACGATCACGAATATTCTGGAGTTTGAAAAGCAGTTCAAGGACGCGAAAACCATCCGTCTGGAACAGAATTACCGCTCGACCGGCAACATTCTGAATGCCGCAAACGAGGTTATCCGCAACAACGTCGGCCGCAAGGGCAAGGAGTTGTGGACCGACCACGGTGACGGTGCAAAGATTCGTCTGCATCGCTCGGACAGCCAGGAGGGCGAAGCCGCCTACATCGCGGATACTATCCGCGATGGCGTGGAGCAGGGCCGGAAATGGGGAGATTTTGCCGTTCTGTACCGCAACAACGTGCTTTCAGACAACATTGCCGCAGCATTCATCCGCGCGGGCATTCCGTACCGCGTGTACAAGGGCCGCGACTTCTTCTCGCGCGCCGAGGTCAAGGACATGTTCGCCTACCTGTGGGTGATCGAAAATCCGGCGGACGAGCTGCGTCTGCGCCGTATTATCAACACGCCTGCCCGCAAGATTGGCGATAAATCGGTCGAAACCGCCATGCAGCTTGCCGTTGAGTACGGCACGACGCTGTATGATGTGGTATGCCATGCCTCTCAGTACCCAGCCCTGTCCCGCGGCGCCGCGGCAATGGAGAAGTTCGGCGAGATGATCGAAAATCTTCGCAAGCTGCGGGAATTTGTTTCGCTTTCCGAGCTGTACGATGAACTGATGGACAAAAGCGGCTACATCCGTGCGCTGCAGCTCAAGGGCGGTGTAGAAGAGGAAAACCGCATTGAGCATATCGAAGAGTTAAAATCTTATATTGTCGATTACGAGGACAAGACCGAAACGCCGTCGCTCGGTGATTTTCTCGAGAACATGGCGCTGTACACGGATGCCGACCAGTCCGGCGAGGACGATGACGCGGTTATCATGATGACCATGCATGCCGCCAAGGGTCTGGAGTTCCCTGTCGTGTTCCTCGCGGGCATGGAAGACGGGCTGTTCCCCGGCTTCCGCGCAATGGAGAAGGACGAGGACATGGAGGAGGAACGCCGCCTGTGCTACGTTGCCGTCACCCGCGCAAAGGAGCAGCTGTATCTCACCTGTGCGGAGCGCCGCCTGCTGTATGGCCGCACGCAGTATTCGCATCCGTCGCGCTTTGTTGATGAGATGCCGGAGGAGCTGCTTGAGAGCAATATCACCGAAAGCCGCCGGTTCTCAAACGCAACTGCACCCGATCCAACGCTTTCCCGTCCGCAGGTGGCGCGCGCGCGGTATGTCTCTGCTGCAAATACTGCGCCGAGCGCGTCGCTGGCCTCGGCAGCTAAAAGCAAGCCGCTGCCGAACTTTGCCGCCGGTGACCGCGTGTTCCATAAGGCCTTCGGCGATGGACTGATCGTATCGGTAAAGCCGATGGGCGGCGATGCCCTGCTCGAAATCGCCTTCGACCAGAAAGGCACCAAGCGGCTGATGGCCAAGTCGGCCGGACAGTTTATGCACAAATTATGACCAAACGACAGGAATTCTGCCTGGCGCTGCACCATCTCGCGCTCACGTTTTTCGTGATATGTGCGCTCCCGCTGTGGTATCTCACGGGGATTTTATCCGATGTTCCACCGGATGTCAGTGCAGGCGCACTGCATGCAGGCCGCCGCCAGCTCGCGATTCTGTTTGCGGTATTTACCGTTATTTTTCTTATCGGTATGATTGTATTCCGATTGGGGCGACTGCCGCGCAGTAAATTTCAGATTGCGGCGCTGATCGTGCTTCTGACACTCGTCAGCTTTCCGTTTCTGCTGTACTGCTCGATTGCAGCTGAATTACGGCTCGGCCGAGTGATACTTGCGGTTTATACAGCGTATCTGGTTGAAATCTGTGTGATGATGGGGCAGATTTTACTGGCGAAAGCAGGTTGATAAGGCTGCCCTCAGCCCGCCGTTTGTAAATCATTTGCAGATGTGTAACCGTAGGGGCGCACAGTGTGCGCCCACAGCATTGTCAACCGAGCGCGGGAGCACACTGTGCTCCCCTACGATTACATCCATTCTCCATCCTCCATTTTCAATTCTCCATTTATCATACCGATATGCACATGCAAAAAGGAGTTCTCTCACGAGAACTCCTTTTTCACTCTCTCAGCATTTCCCTCAGCTTCTCTATGGCGCGTTTTTCGATGCGCGAGACCTGCACCTGCGACACACCGACGATGCGGCTGACTTGCTGCTGCGTCAAATCACGCGAATAGCGCAGACTGAGCACCTGCCGGTCGCGCTCGGGCAAGTCCTGCAGTGCGTCATGCAGCGACAGATGCAGGCAGGTTCTCTCCTCCATTCCCTCGTCACCGACCAGATCACCTAAGCGTCCGCCGCCGGACAGCTCCCGCTCGAACGAGTCCACCGACACGTCCGCCTGCTCGCAGGCCGCTACTTCCTCGACCGTCAATCCGGCGGCCTGTGCCAGTTCTGATACAGTCGGTGACCGTCCGTTCCGGCTCTCCCAGTCGCTTTGCAGGCGGCGCACACGAACCGCGCGTTCCTTGACCGCCCGGCTGACCTTGACCGCACCGTCGTCCCGCAGAAACCGCCGAATCTCACCCGCGATTTTGGGCACCGCATAGGTAGAAAACTCGTTGCCGAGCGACACATCGAAACCGCGCACGGCCTTGATGAAGCCGACACACGCCAGCTGATACAGATCGTCCGGCTCGGTGCCACGCCCGTAATACCGCCGCGTGATCGACCAGATTAAACCGCTGTTGTCCTCGATCAGCCGCGCTTCCGCATCCCTGTCGCCCGAAGCCGCCTGCTCGAGCAGCGTGCGCATTTCTCCGGTCACGTCTGCCGCTCCTTCAGCACCTTGACCATCGCAACCAGCGTTCCCTTCCCCGGCGTGGAGCGCACGCGCATTTTGTCCGTGAATGTCTCCATGATGGTAAATCCCATGCCGCTGCGCGTGTCGTCGCCCGTGGTGAACATGGGCTGGCGCGCCTGCTCGACATTCTCAATGCCGCATCCGGCGTCCTTTACTTTCAGTTCTAGGGCTCGTCCCTCGAACAGCCGCACCGTGACCGTGATAAATCCACATTTGTCCGCGTAGCCGTGCACAATGGCATTCGTCACCGCCTCGGAGACCACGGTTTTGATGTCGCCAAGTTCCTCCATCGTTGGGTCCAGCTGCGCAACAAACGCGCCGACCGCCTGCCGCGCAAACGCCTCGTTGACCGAATGGCTCTCGAATTTCAGGCTCATTTTGTTGATGACCGCCCGCATTATTCCTTCCCCCTTTCAAAAACCATCACCTGCGGCAGACCGGCCGCCTCAAACACCCGCATCGGCTGCGGCGGTGTGCCGCGCACCGCAAATTCGCGTCCGCTGCGGGCACAGGTGCGGTACAGGTGCAGGACGACCGCCAGACCGGAGCTGTCCATAAACGTCAGCTCGGACAGGTCGAGCACCAGCTTTTCGCATGGAAACAGCACCAGCAGATCCTCGGTCTGCTCGATCGCCGCCCGTGCTGCATGATGGTCCAGTTCACCGGTGTACACCGCGATCAACGTGCCCTCCTGCCTTCTCTGCGTGATTTGCAGCATATATGTCACCTCGAAATCAGCAAAATATTACCTCTTATTTCGCATGGTACCCCGCCCTGCGATATACCAAACAATATACCTATTGAAAACAACTGACACAAAAATAAAAGGCTTGTACTTTCAAAGTACAAGCCTTATTTTACCTGTTTATTCCATTTTAATCTGTCGCTTTCGGTCGCCCGCGCAAAATCTTCTCGCACTCACCGATGAGGTACAGCGAACCGCAGATAAGAATACAGTCGTTCATCTTCGCATGCTCCAGCGCAAGCTCAATGGCGTGCTCGGCGGATTCGCATTCGTACACGCGCTTGCACGACTGCCGCGCCAGCTCTGCAATCGTGTGTGCATCCAGCGAACGCTCACCCGCATCCGGCACACAGGCGTAAAAGTCGTCCGCGCGGCTGGCTACCTCGTGAACACAGGTTTCGTAGTCCTTGTCGCGCACCATGCCCATCACAACGTGCAGCCGCTTCATCTTGAGCAGCTCATCCACCGCGTGACACAGGGCATCCGCGCCTGCGGCATTGTGTGCGCCGTCGAGCAGGATGAGCGGCTGATCGACCACGCGTTCCAGCCGGCCTGCGATACGCGCCCGCGCCAGACCGCGCACGGCGGCTTCGGTCGGAATGCTCCAGCCGCGCTCACGCAGTGCGTTCAGCGCCCGCAGAGCCGTCCGCGCATTCTGCAGCTGATGCCGTCCGGGCATGGCAATGGTGTAGCCCTGCGCCTCGTACACGAACGCCGAACCGCCGATGTCACACCGCAGTACGCGGCAGTCCTCCGCTCCGCCGAACCAGACAGCGCCCGCCGCGTCGCAGGCACGGCGCAGCACCCGCTGTACATCGTTCGGCTGACCGTCCGCGCAGACAACCGCCGTACCCGGCTTGAAAATACCTGCCTTCTCGGCCGCAATGACCGCCGTTGTGTTGCCAAGCACCGCCATATGGTCGAGCGAAATCGGCGTAATAACGCAGACCTCCGCATTTTTGATGACATTTGTCGCATCACAGCGGCCGCCCAGACCGGTTTCGAGAACCACAATGTCGCATTCCTGCTCAACAAAGAAGAGGAACGCCAGTGCGGTCGTAAACTCAAACTCGCCGATAGTCTCACCCTCGGGCAGTGTAAGCGATTCACACGCCACCGTTACCCGTTCACACAGGCGCGTCAGATCGTCGTCCGAGATCATCACACCGTCCACGCGGATGCGCTCGTAAAACTGCACCAGATACGGCGAGGTATACAGTCCGGTGCGCAGTCCGGCCGCCTGCAGTGCCGAGGCGATCATGCACGCGGTCGAGCCCTTGCCGTTCGTGCCCGCAAGATGAACAAACTTCAGCCTGTCCTGCGGGTTTCCCAGCGCCTCGCACAGCGCCTTGATGCGGTGCAGACCCGGCTTGCCGGAAAATCTGCCGAGAGAGTGTATGTATTCGATTGCCGTTTTCGGATTTTCGGTATCCATAATAGCTTCTTTCCTTATATTATAATGATACATTTGATTATAACACAGTTTCATCAAATTGAGAATGGAGAATGAAAAATGGAGAATTACCTTTCCGCAAAAGGAGCGGCACTCGCTTCATCTTAACAATCATTTTCTATTCTCCATCCTCAATTCTCCATTAAAACCATAAAAACCACCGAAATTCGGTGGTTTTTATAGTTTTACTTGATCTCCTCGACCGGAATCTGCTTGAGCAGCTCGCTCGGACCGCAGCCGGAGCACTTGGCACAGTCGTGCATGCATGCCATCGGATCGTCCGGATCTTCCTCACGGCCGATCTCGAGGATGGTCGGGTCACCCTGCTTTTCACCGACGAGGAACTTTGCAACCGATTCCTCCGCCGAGCCTTCGCAGCCGGGCACGAGCAGCACGCCGAGCATCTCGAGTGCGTTGCGCGTTGCCAGACCGAGCGAACCGCAGATGAGCACGTCGATCTGCTCCAGACCGGCGAACTTGATCAGGTCGGTCGCGGATGTGCCGGCAATCCCGGCAATGCGCTTGCCGACCGGTTCCCGGCCCTCGGTGGTGATAATGAGCACCTCACGGCAGTCGCCCAGATTCTTGGCGATCCGGCCGTTTTCATATGCTACGCCAATGTTCATAACAGACCCTCCACGGTCTTAAGCGCACCGGAAAGCTCGTCCGGCAGCTTTGCATCCTCGATCTTGCCTGCGTCAACCGCCGCAGCCAGCTTCGGGTCGATCGGCAGCTTGGCCAGAACCGGCAGCTCATAGTGCGCGGCTACCTCGTCAATGTGGCTCTCACCGAACACCGAAATGTGCTTGCCGCAGTCCGGGCACGCCAGATAGCTGTAGTTCTCCACGATGCCGAGCACCGGAATGTTCATCATCTTCGCCATCTTAACCGCCTTGCCGACGATCATGGAGACCAGATCCTGCGGCGAGGTGACAACGATGATGCCGTCCACCGGCAGGGACTGGAATACCGTCAGCGGTACATCGCCCGTTCCGGGAGGCATATCGACAAACAGGAAGTCTACGTCGTCCCATACAACGTCCGACCAGAACTGCTTGACGGTCTCCGCGATGATCGGACCGCGGTAAATAACCGGATCGTCCTCATGCGGCAGCACCAGATTGATCGAGATCATCTGTACGCCGCCTTCGCTGCGTGCCGGAAGAATGCCCTCCTCGCAGCCCTCGAGCTGACCGTGTACGCCGAAAGTCTTGGGGATAGACGGACCGGTGATGTCGGCATCCAGCACACCGCAGGAATAACCCTTGCGCGTCATGCCGACCGCCATCATCGAGGTGAGCAGGCTCTTGCCTACGCCGCCCTTACCGGAAACAACGCCGATAACCTTTTTAACAGAGGCCGCCGGATTGGCTGCAACCTTGAGGCTCTTTTCGCCGCCGCAGTTAGACGAGCAGCTATCGCAATTATGCGAGCAACCCATAAAAAACAACTCCTTACCTATATATCTTGCCTAAAAAACAGTATACCCTAAAAAAGCGTTTTCCGCAAGCATAGCACCGGCTTATTTATTGACAAATGCCAAAAACAGAAAAGCACCGCTGTTTCGTGGGGGAACGAAACAGCGGTGCTTTCGGTTAATAACACAAATTGAAAAAAGGGAAAAAGAGAAATGAAAAAAATCGGATGACGTCAATGCGGGATTTGCGGCTCTCCCTCACTGACAAGTACAGTATACCGTCTTTTTATGCCGAATGTGTGAACGAAATTTGAATATGCTGTGAAGGATATGAAAAGAAAACAGCATATCGTCCAAACCGCAGTTTGGCAGCCAAAAGAGAAACGCCCTGTTTCCCGGGGGAAGGAAACAGGGCGTTCTCGTTGATGCAAATGAAAAGAGTTTAAGAAAAGGTGATAAAATCAAAGAAAAGAGGTTGTCAGCTTGAGAAAAGGGGGAACTCTTACTGACACCTATAGTATATCGCGCAGACACCCTTTAATTGTGAACAAATCGTGAACAGACCTTGAAATATTTTTAACAATGTAAACAAGTACCCTGCTTAACCATTTCAAAGATACTCCGAGACAGGAAAACACCCCGGCTCCGTGGGGGAAACGGAACCGAGGTGTTTTCGATCATTTCACAAAATAAAGGGGGTAAAAGAGAAATAAAAGATTGTAGATGACTATCGATTGGGGATTGCGGCTTCCCTTATCGACAATGTTAGTATACCGCACTTTGCTTCAAAATGTGTGAACGAATTTTGAACAGAATTTGAAAGGTTTGTGTACTGCCGAAAGCCCGGTTTCGGACAGGAAAACACCCTGCCTCCGAGGGGGAACGGAAACAGGGTGTTTTCGGTCATTTCACAAAATAAAGGGGGTAAAAGAGAAATAAAAAAAATCAGTAGGCTGTGTCGTTCGGGATTGCGGCTTCCCTCATCGACAATGTTAGTATACCGCACTTTGCCGCAAAATGTGTGAACGAATTTTGAACAGAATTTGAAAGGTTTGTTTCTAAGGCAACACCGCATAATTGAACAAGAGAGATTTGCGAGTAAATTTTGCGTACTGACAAGACGCGGTGTTGCCTAAAGTTCATAATTTGCCGCTTGATTCCCGTTTTACCGTGTTACAGCTGTGCGACCATGGTTTTCAGGGCATCCGGGTTCATGGCAGGCGTGTCCTTCAGCGGAAACTCCAGACCGAGCCGTTCATATTTTTCCATGCACAGCTTGTGGAACGGCAGAAACTCCAGCTTTTCAAAGTTGGGATAGCTTTCCGCCTTGGCTTTGACGCGGTGTAAATGGTCCATACCATCGGTCAGACCGGGCACGACCACATGCCGAATCCACAGCGGCACGTTTTTCATCGCGGTCAGCTGCAGGAAACGCTCAATCTGGTCGAAATCCGCGCGGCAGTTCTTGAGATAATCCGCTTTAGTGAGGAATTTCAGGTCGCACAGAACCAAATCCGTGTGCGCGAGCACCTTTTCCGCTTTGGAGAGATTGCCCACGCCGGAGGTATCGAGCGCGGTGTGTACGCCGTGCTCATGCAGCTTGGCGAAAAACTCCTCAACAAATTCGGCCTGCAGGAGCGGTTCGCCGCCGGTGACGGTTACGCCGCCGCCATTCTTCCAGTACGGACGAAACCGGAGAGCCTTGCGGACCAGCTCGTCCACGTCGGTCGGTGTGCCGCCTTCGGTCAGCCAAGTATCGGGATTATGGCAATAGACGCACCGCAGCGGGCAGCCCTGCATAAATACGACGTATCGCACGCCGGGGCCGTCCACCGCGCCGAGGGACTGAATGGAATGAATGTTTCCGATCATATTGCCACTTTCCTTTCTATTCGGGAAAAATAAATGGCTCCGTGGCTTTGCCGCGGAACCATACCTCTGCCCGCGCCGCGGCGGCGCGTCCTCGTCCGCTGTGCGGGCGAGAGGGGGTTATCCCAAACGGTTTCGCAAGGAACCGGTTGGGTATCTAAGGGGGACAGCGTCCCCCTTAGAGGTTAAATCGCCTCGTGGAAGGTACGCGAAATAACCTCACGCTGCTGCTCGCGGCTCAGCTTGTAGAAGTTGACCGCGTAGCCGGAAACACGAATGGTCAGGTTCGGGTACTGCTCCGGATGCTCGTAAGCCGCCATCAGGGTTTCACGATTGAGCACGTTTACGTTCAGGTGATGCGCGTTCTGCGCGAAGTAGCCGCCCATGATGGCAACAAGGTTGTTCACCTGCTCCTCATCGGTCTTGCCGAGCGCACCCGGCGTGATGGAGAACGTGTTGGAGATACCATCGCGGCAGTAGGTGTAGCTCAGCTTTGCAACCGAGTTGAGCGATGCCAGTGCGCCGGAAACATCACGGCCGCTCATCGGGTTTGCGCCCGGTGCCAGCGGTTCGCCGTGACGGCGACCGTCCGGCGTGTTGCCGGTCTTTTTGCCGTACATTACGTTGGAGGTGATGGTCAGGATGGACAGCGTATGAATTGCGCCGCGGTACAGCGGGAACTGCGTCAGTGCCTGATAGAACTTCTCGACCTGCTCACACGCGATGCTGTCCACGCGGTCATCATCGTTGCCGAACTTCGGGAAATCGCCCTCGATCTCAAAATCCACGATAATGCCGTTCTCCGGATTACGGATGGGCTTTACCTTGGCATACTTGATCGCGGAAAGCGAATCTGCCATGCAGCTCATGCCCGCAATGCCGAACGCCATCAGGCGGCGAACCTCGGTGTCATGCAGCGCCATCTGGCTCTTCTCGTAGGCATACTTGTCGTGCATATAGTGGATGGTGTTCATCGCGGAAACGTAGGTCTTAGCCAGCCACGGACGGTAGAAGTCCATGCGGCGCAGAACCTCCTCATAATCCAGCACATCGCCGTCCATGACCGGCATCTCCGGGCCGACCTGCTCGAACTTGTTCTCGTCACGGCCGCCATTGATCGCCATCATCATCAGCTTTGCGATGTTGGCACGCGCACCGAAGAACTGCATGTCCTTGCCGACGCGCATCGCGGATACGCAGCACGCGATGGCGTAATCATCGCCGTAGTACGGACGCATAACGTCGTCATTCTCGTACTGCAGGGCATCCGTGTCGATGGATACCTTTGCGATGAACTTCTTCCAGTTCTCCGGCAGGTTTTCGCTCCACAGAACGGTCAGATTCGGCTCTGCGGCAGCGTTCAGGTTGTACAGGGTGTTGAGCATGCGGTAGCTGTTCTTCGTAACCATGTGACGGCCGTCCTCACCGATGCCGCCGACTGCCTCGGTAATCCACATCGGGTCGCCGCCGAACAGCTCGTTGTACTCCGGCGTACGCAGGTGACGCGCCATACGCAGGTGCAGAACGAAGTCGTCCATGATCTCCTGCGCCTCGGACTCGGTCATGAGACCTGCCTTGATATCGCGCTCAAAGTAGATATCGAGGAAGGTGGAGGTGCGGCCAAGGCTCATTGCGGCGCCGTTCTGCTCCTTGATGCCGGCCAGATAGCCGAAGTACAGCCACTGAACGGCCTCCTTTGCGTTCTCCGCCGGACGGGTGATATCAAAGCCGTAGGACGCCGCCATTGCGATCATGTCCTTGAGGGCCTTGATCTGGTCGCTCAGCTCCTCAGCGCAGCGGATTTCCTTCTCGGTGGTCGGCACATCGCCAAGCGCATCCTTGTCTTTCTGCTTCTCCTCGATCAGACGGTTCACGCCGTACAGTGCCACGCGGCGGTAGTCACCGATGATGCGGCCGCGGCCGTAAGCATCCGGCAGGCCGGTCAGCAGACCAACGTGACGCGCTTCACGAACGTCCTTGGTGTATGCGGAGAATACGCCGTCGTTGTGGGTCTTGTGGTACTTGAACTCCTCTTCGATCTTGGGAGAAACCTCATAGCCGTACTGCTTGCACGCATCACGGACCATGCGCATGCCGCCGAACGGATTGCATGCACGCTTGAGCGGCTCATCGGTCTGCAGGCCGACAATTACCTCGTTGTCCTTGTCGAGATAGCCCGGGCCGAACGCCGTGATGGTGATAACGGTCTCGGTGTCGATATTGCGGACACCGCCCTTTTCGCGCTCCTCCGCGAGCAGTGCATCGAACTTCTCACGCAGCGCAGTCGTGCGTGCGGTAGCCGGAGCCAGAAAAGCGCCGTCACCATCATACGGGGTGTAATTCTTCTGGATAAAATCGCGGACGTTGATCTCGTTTTCCCAGTTGCCGCCATTAAAGTTGTTCCATGCGTTCATGTTCTTTTCCTCCTGTTTGTGCTGTCTGCTGTCCTTTTTTATGGTAACAAAAAAGGACAGCATCGCGTATTACTTGCGACACTGCCCAGACGGTCGGCATTGAGATACACTTCACGGTGCATCTGATTACGGAACTCCCTGCTCCCCGGTGGTTTGCGCTCCACCTGTGTCCGTCAGTTGCAGGGAATCTGTCTGGCATTAGCATAACACATCTGCCGCTCAATATGCAACTGCCGAAAGTCACAAAAAATCCATGTGAAAAAACGGTGGAATCTGTGTAAAGTATCTTTTCAATTTACACAAAATAGGGTATAGTAAAAAATATGATACTGCGCATTGTACACATATAGAGTGCGGAAAACAGAGTCAGGAGGCAGACGAGTATGTTGAAGATTGGTATGCTGACCAGCGGCGGCGACTGTCAGGGTCTGAACGCGGCACTGCGCGGTGTAGCGAAAACACTGTATAACGAACTGGGAGATAAAGTAACCATCTATGGTATTCGGGACGGCTACCGCGGTTTGATCGAGGGCGATTACCACGAAATGCTGCCCGAGGATTTTTCGGATATTCTAACCGTCGGCGGCACCATTCTCGGTACATCGCGCCAGCCGTTCAAGGAAATGCGCAAGACCATCGAGGACAGCGAGGAGACCAAGCTGGATAAAATGCTGCACACGGTGAAAAAGGCGGGCTTTGACTGCCTTGTCATCCTCGGCGGCAACGGCACGCACAAGACCGCAAACCTGCTGAGCATGAAGGGTGTCAACGTAGTAACGCTGCCCAAGACGATCGACAACGATCTGTGGGGCACCGAGTTGACGTTCGGTTTCCAGTCCGCGATTGATATTGCGTCCACGGTTATTGATTCCATCCATTCCACCGCATTTTCGCACTCGCGTGTGTTCATCGTAGAGGTTATGGGACATAAAGCCGGCTGGCTGACGCTGTACGCAGGCATTGCCTCCGGCGCGGATGTCATCGTCATTCCGGAGATTCCCTACTCCGCAAAAAAGATTGCCGCAGCGATCGAAAAGCGTGCCAAGGCGGGCAAACGATTCTCGATCATCGCGGTCGCGGAGGGTGCCATCAGTCAAGACGAGGCGAAAATGAGCAAAAAGGAATTCAAGGCGGCGCGCGAGGCGATGACCTATCCGTCCATCTCCTACCGCATTGCGGACGAACTCAAGGAGCTGACCGGTCAGGAAATTCGCGTTACCATTCCGGGCCATTACCAGCGCGGCGGCGCTCCCTGCCCGGCCGACCGTGTGCTGACAAGCCGGTTCGGCGTAGCGGCAGCGCAGCTTATCACGCAGAAAAAATTCGGCTATATGGTCGCGCTGCAGGATAACCATATCGTGCCGGTTCCGCTGACCGAGGTCGCAGGCAAGCTGAAAACCGTTCCGCCCGATGGCGAACTGGTTAAGCAGGCAAGAGCGCTCGGACTGTCGATGGGCGACTGATTGCCGAATTGAGAATTGAAAATGGAGAATGGAGAATGAACGCAGCTATTTAATCCGTTCCAAAAAGGACGCATAATATGCGTCCTTTTTTCGTGCGAAAGCACATATAAAATTCCGGTTTGCTTGCAAACCGCAACTACATGACAGGATTTCGTTCAGAAATCTGAGTCATTGTCCCGTGCCGTGCACGACCGCCGTTTCACGGCGGCATTCAATCGCGTTTGCCGTGCAAATGCAAAAAAACGCAGGACATGCGCGCGCAGCGCGGACATAGCCGCGCAAGGATAGCGCCTGCGTTTTTTTACAAGAAAAAAGGGATTTTGTGTGCCCGCCAAGGCGGACGCGCAAAATCCCTTATAGGACGTATCCGAGCCATTGGCTCGGTACGTCCCTCTCGTCCGAAAGCGTGGTTTCGGACGAATTATTTGATGGTCATAACCTGATCACGAGCAGGGCCTACGCCAAGCATGGTAATCGGGCACTCGATGATGCGCTCCAGTTCCTTGATGTAGGACTGCACGGTTGCCGGCAGTTCCTCGAAGGAACGGCAGTCCGTGATATCCTCGGTAAAGCCGTCGAACTCCTCGTAAACCGGCTCACAGCCTACCAGATCCATGAAGTTTGCCGGGAACTCGGTAACGGTCTCGCCGTTCTTCAGCTTGTATGCAACGCAGACCTTGAGCTTCGGCAGGCCGCGCAGCGGGTCGATCTTGTTGATGACAACATCGGTCAGACCGTTTACACGAACCGCATAGCGTGCAACGACTGCGTCGAACCAACCGGTACGGCGCGGACGGCCGGTAACGGTACCGAACTCGCCGCCTGCATTGCGGATGTAGTCACCGGTTTCATCGAACAGCTCGGTCGGGAACGGACCCTCGCCCACACGGGTGGTGTAGGACTTGAAGATACCCATGATCTCGTTGATGGCAGTCGGGCCGACACCGGAACCGATGCAGCAGCCGCCTGCTACCGGATGAGACGAGGTAACATACGGATAGGTGCCCATGTCGAGGTCGAGCAGCGTGCCCTGTGCACCCTCGAACAGCACTTCCTTGCCGGACTTGATAGCATCATAGGTCATAACGGTGGTGTCGCGCACCATCGGACGCAGACGGTCTGCGTAAACCTTGTACTCTGCAATAACGGCGTCCGCGTCGATCGGCTCGCCGCCGTAAACGCCGGTGATCACGCGGTTCTTGCGGGCACAGGTCTCGCGGATAACCTCCTCGAAACGCTCTGCGTCTACAAAATCGTGCATGCGGATGCCGCTACGCTCGGACTTGTCCATGTAGGTCGGGCCGATGCCCTTCTTGGTGGTACCGATCGCGGTGCCTTCCTTGGCCTTCTCTGCCTCGCTGAGCGCATCCAGCTCAAGGTGCCACGGCATGATGCAGTGGCAGCGTGCGTCGATGAACAGCTTGTCGGTGGAAACGCCCTTCTCGTGCAGGCCGTCGATCTCGCCGAGGACAGCCTTCGGATTGACAACAACACCCGGGCCGATGACGTTGACGCACTCCGGATACAGGATGCCGGACGGAATCAGCTGCAGCTTGTACTTCTCACCGCCGGCTACAACGGTGTGACCGGCATTGTTGCCGCCCTGGCTGCGGACAACCAGATCCGCCTTGCCTGCGAAAATATCAATAAACTTACCCTTGCCTTCGTCGCCCCACTGAGCGCCGAGAATTACCTTACCTGGCATTAGGATTTCCTCCCTTTCTATCTGCAACGTGCTCTTGTCACGCAGTATACTTATAATAGGTAACAGCCATACCCTTAAAATTATAGCATACCCTTTTCTACTTTTCAATGCCGTTTTGCACGTTTTTGTCTTGTAAAAGGCGGCCCGCCGTTGTAAAATATTTTATAATAGCGGGAAGTATGGCCGCACGGCGGTCTGCCCCGATGAAGGAGTTCGTTTTTCTATGCATTATCTTGATAACGCAGCGACGACCCGCGTGCTGCCCGAAGCAGCCGAAGCGGCCGTTCACGCGATGTGCGAGGAGTTCGGCAATCCGTCCAGCCTGCACCGCATGGGTCTGGAGGCCTCGCATCTGCTCGAGGACAGCCGCAGGACGGTCGCGTCTGCGCTCGGCTGTCTGCCCGAGGAAGTATATTTCACCGCCTGCGGCACGGAGAGCACCAACATCAGCCTGCGCGGTACCGCTCACCTCAACCGACATAAAAAGGGCCGTATCATCACGACCGAGATCGAGCACGCGGCAACCGTCAACACCGCAAAGCAGCTTGCTGCGGACGGCTTCGACGTGGTTTTTCTTGCACCGGATGCAACCGGTCACATCACGCCCGAGGTGCTGAGCGAAGCACTGACCGAGGACACCATTCTTCTCTCCTGCCAGCTGGTCAACAACGAGATCGGCACGGTGCAGCCGGTCGAACAGCTCGGAAAGCTGCTCAAGGCCAAGGCACCCAAGGCACTGTTCCACATTGATGCCGTGCAGGGTCTTTGCCGTGTACGCCTGACACCGAAAAAATGGAACTGTGACCTGATGAGCGTTTCCGGCCACAAGATCGGCGCACCCAAGGGCATCGGTGCACTGTATGTCAAGAAGGGTCTGCGTCTGCCGCCGCTGACCTTCGGCGGCGGTCAGGAGCGCGGCATGCGTCCGGGCACCGAAGCCGTGCCGAATATCGCAGCATTTGCCAAGGCGTGCGAGATCCGCATGGCGCATTTTGAAGAGGATTACACCCATGTGCAGGAGCTCGCCGACTACCTCAAGCAGCAGGTCAGCGCCGAGCTGCCGGACGCTGTGATTAACGGCGAAGGCGATATCCCGCATGTTGTCAATCTTTCCATGCCCGGCTGCAAGAGCGAGGTCATGCTGCATGTACTCGAGGGGGACGAGGTTTACATTTCCAGCGGCTCAGCCTGCTCCAAGGGCAAGCAGAGCGGTGTGCTCAAGGCACTCGGTCTGCCGAAGGCGCGCACGGACAGCGCGCTGCGCGTTTCGTTTGCACCGTTCAACACAAAGGAAGATGTGGATGCGTTTGTTGCTGCGGTCAAAAAGGGCGTGAAAATGTTCAGACGTTAACCGTTAGAAACGTGGACGGAGGTGCGAGTTATGAAGAAATCGTATGTTTTCAACACCCTCATCTGCTGCGGCTGCACCGCACTGATTTTCCTGCTGCACTTTATTGTGTATGGCGGCGTGCTGCTGAAAAGTCCGGGCTATACCGGGCTGTTCTGCGCCGTCTGGATCGCGCAGGCCGCCGGCTATTCCGTCACGCTGGAGCCGAAGATTCGTCCGCATACCGCTGTGCGCGTTCGTCTGTGGCAGCTGCTATACTGCATCCTTTTAGGCAACGCTCTGTTCGCCACCATCGTGGACCCGTATAACGTTCTGTGCTGGTTCTGCGTGGTATACGGCGTGGTTTACGTCATTTTCTTCCTGCGCAAAGGAGATAACGGCGCGGAACCGTGGACTGCGACGTTCATGATGCTCTGGATGCTGCTCACACTCGGCGCGTTTCTACTGATCGTGCATCCGATCACGGTGTCGCAGGCACGCAATCTGGTCGAGCAGGCCGGTTACACTGACCTGTACCGTTTTCAGTCCGTTGACTGGGACGCGATCCGGTTCGCGCAGGTGATAAACAATGATACGGAGATTATCGGCTGCACCATGCCGGAGGAAAAAGATCCGCTCGGCTGGTACGGTTTCCGCGCCTTCAAAGACGGAGAAAGATACTGCGTGGTCGTTTCGGCGGCACGCGGACAGATTGAAGTACAGGAAAAACAAGGAGAATAACATGGAATACAAAACCATCACCCGGCCGGACGGCTCGGAGCAGCAGCTCGCCGTATATGACGGAAAATGCCGCTTCTGGATGGAGGGCATTTACGACAGCCTGCCGGACACTGCCGAAAAGCGTGCGGAGGAATGCAGTCTGCCGGTCAAGATTGACCGCCGGGAGGACGGCACGGTCAGCGTCGGCACGCAGTCGCTCGTACCGTGGGAGACCGATTACGGCAAGCTGGAAATCATGGCGGACGTTTACTTAAACTATCTGGCACAGGTGTTCAACCTGCCGGATGATGATTACGTCAAGACCCGCTTGGAGTTCGGCTCGGACAGCGCCGACCGCGACAGCCTGATGACCGCCGAGGAGAAGGAAATCATCAGCGCAAACAAATAAATTTACCATCAAGGAGACAATAAATGAAAGAAGTATTACTGCTCAAGTGCGGTGAGATCGTCCTCAAGGGACTCAACCGCAAAACCTTTGAGGATCGTCTGCTGAAAAACCTCAAGCGCCGCATGGCGCACGTTGCAGACTGCGAGATCACCATGCGCCAGTCGGTCGTTTATGTGGAGATTCCGGACGATACGGACGCAGATGCAGTTATGGAGTGCGCAAGCCGTGTGTTCGGCTTTGCGACCATCTCCCGTGCAGCGGTCTGCCCAGAAAAGACGCTCGAGAGTGTCATTGCGACCGCAAAGGACTATCTGGCACCCAATTTTGCGGCGGCTAAGACCTTTAAGGTCGAGTCCAAGCGCGGCGACAAGAAATTTCCGATGACCTCCACCGAAATCAGCCAGCACGTCGGCGGCGAGCTTGCTGATCTGTTCCCGGATGTTCGTCCGGACATGCACCATCCCGACCTGACCGTACACGTTGAGATGCGCGAGAAGTACGCCTTCGTTCATGCCGGTCCGGTTCCGGGTGCAGGCGGCATGCCGATCGGCTCGAACGGCCGTGCAGCGCTGTTGCTCTCCGGCGGCATCGACTCCCCTGTTGCCGGCTGGATGATGGCCAAGCGCGGTCTGGAGCTGTGCGGCATCCACTTTTTCAGCTATCCGTATACGTCCGAGCGCGCCAAGGAGAAGGTGCTTGAGCTGGGCCGCAAGCTGACCGCATGGTGCGGCCGCATGAGCGTTATGGTCGTGCCGTTCACCCACATTCAGGAGGAGATCCGCGACAAGTGCCACGAGGAGCTGTTCACGCTCATCATGCGCCGCTTTATGATGCGCATTGCCGAGCGCGTAGCTGTTGAGTACGGCTGCGGTGCGCTCATCACCGGTGAGTCGCTCGGTCAGGTTGCCAGCCAGACCATGCCCGCCATGGCCGTTACCGGCGCGGTGTGCGACCTGCCGGTGTTCCGTCCCTGCATCGGCATGGATAAGGAGGAAATTGTGACGATCGCCCGTAAGATCGACACCTTCGAGACCTCTATCCTCCCCTACGAGGACTGCTGCACCGTATTCACCCCGAAGCACCCGAATACCAAGCCGAAGATGCCGAAAATCCTCGAGGCGGAGAGCCACCTCGACGTTGAAGCACTCGTGGACGAGGCGGTTAAGGGTGTGGAGATTATTCATCTGCCGTAAACACAGGTATTCGCTATGCCGCAGGGCGGGGACATCCCGCCCTGCAATATAACCTCTATCACGTTTTCCAAAGGAGGAAAATCCATTGAACGCAGAACTTATCGCAGTCGGCACAGAGATCCTGCTGGGCGACATCGTAAACACCGATGCACAGCTCATCTCGCAGGGTCTGTCCGAGCTGGGCATCAATGTATTCTACCAGACTGTTGTCGGTGACAATCCGGCGCGTCTCGAGCGCGTAGTCCGCGAGGCAAAGGACCGTGCTGACATCATCATCACCACCGGCGGCCTTGGCCCAACCCTTGACGATCTGACCAAGGAGACGCTGGCGACCGTTTTCGACAAAAAGATGGTACTGCATCAGCCGTCCATGGACCGTCTGACCGACTTTTTCAAGACCATCGGCCGCGAAATGACCAAGAACAACGAAAAGCAGGCATGGCTGCCGGAGGGCTGCACCGTATTCACCAACCTGTGGGGCACGGCACCCGGCTGTGCGTTTGAGGCCGACGGCAAGCACGTTCTCATGCTGCCCGGCCCTCCGCGCGAGTGCAACCCGATGTGGAAGGAATGTGCAATGCCGTATCTGTACAAGCTGGCAGGCGGCTGCATCGTATCCCGCAACATCCGCGTATTCGGTCTCGGTGAGAGCAACATGGAGAATATCCTGCATGACATGATGGAAAAAAGCGCAAACCCGACCATCGCGCCGTATGCCCGTACCTCGGAGTGCTTCGCGCGCGTTACCGCCAAGGCGGACACCCCGGCAGAATGCGAGAAGATGCTCGATCCGGTCGTTGACGAAATCCTGAAGCTGCTCGGAGACGATGTTTACGGCGTAGATGTTGACTCTCTCGAGCAGGTAGTCGGCGACGGCCTGCGCGAGCGCAAGCTGACCCTCGCAGTAGCCGAAAGCTGCACCGGCGGTCTGCTGTCCAAGCGTCTGACCGACATCCCAGGCGCATCCGATTACTACCTCGGCGGTGTGTGCTCGTACAGCAACAGTGTCAAGGAAAAGGTGCTCGGCGTGAAGAAGGAGACCCTCGACACGGTCGGCGCGGTATCTCCCGAAACCGCAGAGCAGATGGCTGTCGGCGTTGCAAATGCGCTTGGCTCAGACATCGGCGTCGGCATCACCGGCATTGCCGGCCCGGGCGGCGGCACCGAGGACAAGCCGACCGGTCTGGTCTATATCAGCGTTTGGTACGACGGCAAGTTCTTTACCCGCAAAATGCAGTCCTCGCTCGGCCGCGACCGTGTGCGCATGCAGGCCGCTTCTACGGCGCTTGATCTCATCCGCCGCCACATTTTCTGAACAAATTTATATCGAATTGTACGTTATTTTGTCATTTCCACTCAAATGATGTGGAAAGCAAACAAAATTTCTGTAAAGAAAGTCCAGTAATTGTGCTAAATTGCTGGACTTTTCTATTTATGTGATGTATACTATATCTAACTAAAGTGAGGGTATTCCGCCAAAATTCTGTCGAAGTACACAAACTGTTGGAAAATATTCGTATTTTCCTTCATTTGGCGGCTGTAAAGGGAGAGATGCTGTATGAAGAAAAAATCCGCAGCACCCGCCGTGGAAAAGCGAAGCGAGCTTTTCTATTCTGGCCGGGATTGTCGCGCATTCGATTACATGGGAGCCCACCCTTTCGTGCAGGATGGTGAACAGGGTTATCTGTTCCGTGTTTATGCACCGGAGGCCGAAAAGGTTTCCGTCATGGGTGAGTTCAACGACTGGAACCGCAACGCCGATTATATGACGCGTGATGAACAGGGTATCTGGGAGAAATTTATTCCGAATATTCCGGAATATGCCGCATACAAGTATAGTGTATGGGCCAAGTCCGGCGATGTGTTTGACAAGTCCGACCCGTACGGCTTCCATTTCGAGACCCGTCCGGGCAACGCCACCAAGGCGTATGACCTCGACGGCTACGAATGGGGCGACGCCTCGTGGCTGGACTGGCGCAAAAAGCACCTGCCGTATTCCAATCCGGTCAACATCTACGAATGCCACCTCGGCTCGTGGAAGATGCACGAGGACGGCAACTTCTACTCCTACCGCCAGCTGGCGGACGAGCTTGTGCCGTATGTCAAGGAAATGGGCTACACCCACATCGAGTTTATGCCGCTGACCGAGTATCCGTTCGACGGCTCGTGGGGCTATCAGGTAATCGGCTACTTTGCCGCCACCAGCCGCTACGGCACGCCGAAGGATCTGATGTACCTGATCGACAAGGCGCATCAGGCCGGTCTGGGCATTATCATGGACTGGGTTCCGGCGCACTTCCCGAAGGACGGCTGCGGACTGGTCGAGTTTGACGGCTCGCACCTGTACGAATACGCCGATCCGCTCAAGATGGAGCACAAGGAATGGGGCACGCGCGTATTCGACTACGGCAAGGTCTCCACGAGAAACCTGCTGTTCTCCTCCGCGATGTTCTGGATCGAGAAATTCCACATGGACGGCCTGCGTGTGGACGCGGTCGCTTCCATGCTGTATCTGGACTACAACCGGCAGGGCGAATGGCGGCCGAACGTCCACGGCGGCCGTGAGAACCTCGAGGCCGTTGACTTCCTGCGGCTGCTCAACGAGTACATTCTGACCGATCATCCGGACGTTATGATGATCGCCGAGGAGTCCACCGCATGGCCGATGGTGACCAAGCCGGGTTATGACGGCGGTCTGGGCTTCAACTTCAAGTGGAACATGGGCTGGATGAACGACATGCTGTGCTACTGCTCGGCGGACCCGTTCTTCCGCAAGGACATGCACGACAAGATCACCTTCTCGTTCATGTACGCCTTTTCCGAAAACTACATTCTGCCGCTCTCGCACGATGAGGTCGTGCACGGCAAGTGCTCGCTCATCAGCAAGATGCCGCCTCCGTATGAAAATCAGTTCGGCGGTCTGCGCGCGCTGTACGGCTATATGGCCGCACACCCGGGCAAGAAGATGCTGTTCATGGGCGGCGAGTTTGCACAGTTCTCCGAATGGGCGTACCAGCGCGGACTGGACTGGATGCTGCTGGATTATCCGGCGCACCGCCAGATGCAGGCGTACGTCAAGGCGCTCAATCACTTCTACCTTGCTACTCCGCAACTGTGGGAGCAGGATACCGACTGGCGCGGCTTTGAGTGGATCAGCCATGAGGACAACCGCAACAATATCATCGCCTTCCGCCGTATGGCGAAGGACGGCTCGGATATCGTAGTCGTTGTCAACTTCTCTCCGGAGGAGCAGCAGGAATACCGCATCGGCGTTCCGATCACCGGCACTTATGAAGAGATATTCACCTCGGACAAGACCGAGTTCGGCGGCAGCGGCATGGCAAACGGCAAGCTCAAGACCGAAAACAAGCCCATGCACGGTCAGGAACAGTCCATTGTTCTGAAGATTCCGCGCTTCGGCGTGCTGTTCCTCAAGGGCAAGGCAAGAGCCAAGCGCCGCACCAAGGCAGAGATCGAGGCCGCAAAAGCCGCGGCTGCCAAGAAACCGGTAAAGCGCACCCGCTCGACTAAGGCGGTTGCGAAATCCGGCACCAAGGCCGTTGCCCGCACAACCGAGAAGGCCGTAGCCAAGACCGGCTCCAAATCCGTTGCAAAGACCACTGAAAAGGCGGTGGCACGCACCGGCACCAAGGCAGTTGCGAAAACCACCGAAAAAGCGGTGGCACGCACCGGAACCAAGGCAGTTGCGAAAACCACCGAAAAGGCGGTTTCCGTACCGACAGACAAGGCAGTAACCGCAACCGGCGGTTCTAAATAAGCAAGCGCAAGTTTGCTGCAAAAGAGATACACAGAGGGGATACGCCAGACGGCGTATAGATTGCAGCGATGCAAACTGTGAAAAGGAGAATTTACATGTATCGGAAAAAAGAATGCGTAGCCATGCTGCTCGCAGGTGGCCGCGGCAGCCGTTTGTATGTGCTGACCAAAAAGGTCGCTAAGCCTGCCGTACCGTTCGGCGGTAAGTACCGTATTATCGACTTCCCGCTTTCCAACTGCGTCAACTCCGGCATTGATACTGTCGGCGTGCTGACCCAGTACGAGCCGCATGTGCTCAACGCTTACATTGGTTCCGGCCAGACGTGGGACCTCGACCGCCTGCGCGGCGGCGTCTATGTTCTGCCGCCGTACGAGAGCAAAAAGACCGAGTGGTACAAGGGCACCGCAAACGCCATCTACCAGAACATTCAGTTCCTGGAGGATTACGATCCCGAGTACGTCCTCATTCTCTCGGGCGACCACATCTACAAGATGGACTACAACAAGATGCTCCAGCAGCACAAGGAGACCGGCGCTGACGCGACCATCGCGGTGCTGGACGTTCCGCTTTCCGAGGCTTCCCGTTTCGGCATCATGAACTGCAAGCCGGACGGCACCATCTACGAATTCGAGGAGAAGCCGAAGGAGCCGAAGTCCACGCTGGCTTCCATGGGCATCTACATCTTCACCTGGAAGAAGCTGAAGGAATACCTCATCAATGATGAGGCCAACGAACAGTCCTCCAACGACTTCGGCAAGGACATCATTCCGGCGATGCTGAATAACGGCGAAAAGCTGGTTTCCTACCGCTTCAAGGGCTACTGGAAGGACGTAGGCACCATCGAGAGCCTGTGGGAAGCAAACATGGATCTGCTCTCTCCGAACTCCGGCCTGCAGCTTTCCGATGACAGCTGGAAGATCTACGGCCGCACCACCGGTTCGCCTCCGCATTTCACCTCCAAGCAGGCTAAGGTTACCCATACCCTGCTCTCCGAGGGCTGTGAGATCTACGGCGACGTTTCCGAGTCCGTCCTGTTCTCGGATGTTAAGATTGGCAAGGGTGCCAAGGTGGAATATTCCATCCTGATGCCGGGTGCTGTGGTTGAGGAAGGCGCGACCGTGCGCTACTCCATCGTAGCCGAAAAGGCCGTTATCGCCAAGGGCGCGGAAGTCGGCGGCAGCCCGTCCGACAGCGACGTAGACAACTGGGGCGTTGCGGTAGTAGCCGAAGGCGTTCGCATCGGCAGCGGCGCAAAGCTGGCCGCTAAGGAAATGGCAGACAAGGATCTGCCGGACGTAAAGTAAGGGGGCGGCACAAACATGAACAGCGTTTTAGGCATGATCATTGCATTTGATACCGACAGCGATCTCCGTGAGATCACCGAGCACCGCACGGTCGGTGCGGTACAGTGGGGCGGTCGGTATCGCATTATCGACTTTATGCTTTCCAATATGGTAAACAGCGGCATTTACCGCGTGGGCGTACTGATGAAGGACAAGTACCAGTCCCTTATCGACCACATCGGCAACGCCAAGGACTGGGATCTTTCCCGTAAGAACGGCGGCGTAACCATGCTGCCGCCGTATTCCTACTCCAAGAAGGCGTCTCCGCTGGTAACCGGCGAGTACCGCGGCAAGATCGACGCACTGGCCGGTGCGGTTGACTTCCTGCAGAAGAACCGTGCAGACTATGTAGTCGTAGCGGACGGCGACATTGTTGCCAATGTACCGCTCGACGACGTTATCGACCGCCACATCAAGTCCGGCGCAGACCTGACCATGGTATGCACCAAGAAGCAGAAGGATTCCCCATTTACCACCTATGTGGAGCTGAACCGCAAAAAGGAAGCCGTTGACATCCGCGTTGGAGACTGCAACGAGGGCAAGTGCAAGCATGCGGCACTCGGCATTTACGTCATGAGCCGCCAGTACCTTATCCACATGCTGTCCGACTGCGTAACCCATAACTGCATCCACTTCGAGCGCGAGTTCCTCACCCGTGCCCTGATGGACGGCACGGTAGCCGGCTACCTGTTCAACGAGTACGCCGTCAAGGTCGAGGACACCTTCGACTACTACCGCTCCAACATGGACATGCTCGACAAGGATGTCCGCAACGAGGTATTCAAGCGCACCCGTCCGATCCTGACCCGCATCAAGGACGAGGCTCCGACCTACTACGGCGATGAAGCCGACGTAGAGGACTGCCTCATCGCCGACGGCTGCCGCATCGAGGGCAAGGTAAAGAACTCCGTTCTGTTCCGCGACGTTGTGATTGAAAAGGGCGCCGAGGTCAATAACTGCATCATCATGGAAGGCGGACGCATTATGACCGAGGCTTCGCTCCGTCATGTCATCACCGACCGCAATGTTATTATCCGTGATGGCCGCACCATGATGGGACACGAAAATTATCCGATCACCATCGCAAAAAACGCAACCGTTTGATCCTTTTCTGTTAAATCCGCATAAACTTCTGTTTAGAAGTTTCTATCACAGCAAAAACGCATTTTCCGCAGCGCAAATGTTCGTGAAATATTGCTATATTACATTCAGACAGAAACGAGTATAATAAAATTACAACGGGTGCGGAAACGGTCAGCGCTGTTTCCGCACTCTCTGTTGGGGAGGCTCGGCTTTATGAAAATCATGTATGTTACCAGCGAATGCGCTCCGTTCATCAAAACCGGCGGATTGGGCGATGTAGCAGGTTCGCTCCCGCAGGCACTCGCTGCCAAGGGACATGACGTGCGTGTATTCTGCCCGCTGTATTCTGCGATCGACCAGAGTATGCGCGAAAAGTTCTATTACATCAAAAACGCTTACGTCCGTCTGGGCTGGCGCAACCAGTACTGCGGTATCTTCCGCTATGAGGCAGACGGCGTTACCTATTATTTCATCGATAATGAGTATTACTTCGCACGCGGCCAGATCTACGGCGAGTACGACGACGCAGAGCGCTTCGCGTACTACTCCAAGGCGGTACTCGAGGTACTGCCCGATCTGGAGTGGAAGCCGGATGTGATCAACTGCAACGACTGGCAGACCGCCCTCGTTCCGGTTTACTACAACCTGATGTTCGCTTCCCGTCCGTTCTACGAGAACATCAAGACCGTGTTCACCATCCACAACATCCAGTATCAGGGCCGCTACGGCCGTGAGATCCTGGAGTATGTGCTCGGCATTGACGATGCACACTTCCGCTCCGGCTTTATGGCGATGGACGGCGACGTCAACCTGATGAAGGCTGCTATTGTAGCTTCCACGGCTGTCACCACGGTTTCACCGACCTATGCCAACGAAATTCAGACCGAATACTACGGCTACCGTCTGGATTCCGTGCTGCGCATGAACAGCTACAAGCTGCACGGCATCCTGAACGGCATCAACATGGATGCCTTCAATCCGGAGACCGACAGCAAGATCTTCAAGAAATACGGCCCGAACAATCCGCAGGATAAGCAGGTCAATAAGGCCGAACTGCTCAAGCTCTGCGGCCTCGAGGGCGATGCAAACACGCCTGTCATCGGCATCGTTACCCGCTTTGTTGACCAGAAGGGACTTGACCTCGTCGAAGCAGTCCTGCCGGATATTCTGGCGGATGATGTTCGTCTGATCGTGCTCGGCACCGGCGACTACCGCTATGAGCAGATGTTCATCGAGGCCAAGCGCCGCTGGCCGGATAAGGTTTCCGCGTCCATCATGTTCTCCGGCGATCTGGCAAACCGCATTTATGCAGGCGCCGATATGTTCCTGATGCCGTCCAAGTTTGAGCCGTGCGGCCTGGCACAGATGATCGCACTGCGCTACGGCACTATTCCGATCGTCCGCGAGACCGGCGGCCTCAAGGACACCGTTCACGCCTTTGTCGATTACGCCGGCACGGGCAACGGCTTCACCTTTGCAAGCTACAACGCGCACGACATGCTGCACGTTATCCGCGAGGCCTGCGGCGTATTCCGCTTTAACAAGCCTGCGTGGAGCAAGCTGATTATGCAGGGTATGCAGAGCGACTTCAGCTGGGGCAGCTCTGCCGATAAATATATCGAGGTTTACAAGACCGCGATGGGTCAGTAACCGACCTGTCAGCCCGACCCGTCACCCGATTTGAGGGAGTACGGTGACGGTAACCGGTGATTCCGTAATTTTCATCCCATTGAAATCTACGGCACCCTTAGAGGTGCTGACGAGTAATGCGGCAGCCGCATCGCTCAGCAGTACCTCCAAGGCAGTCCCGCGCGGTTCAGCGGCGAGGGATTGTCGAGCAAATTTTGCGTCCTGACGAGGCGCGGGTTTGCAGCAATACTTTGTGTATTGCAAAAAGCCGCAACGAAATCAGGGCACAAAATTTCCGACAAGCACCGCCGATGCAACCGCGTGGGACTGCCTACCAAAATTATGTGAGGAGATAAGAAAGACCATGCCAAAGACCCAGTACACAAAGACCGCTTTGAAAGAAGCCATTGCAGGTAAACTGCAGCGACATTTCGCCTGCGAGGTAGAGGACGCTACCAAGGATCAGGTATACGAGGCTTGTGCCCTCGTAGTGCGCGATGCACTGACAGAGCACATGATCGAAACCCAGAATGAGGTAGAGCGCGACGGAGAGCGTCAGGTGCATTATCTGTGCATGGAATTTCTTGTCGGCCGCAGCCTGCGCAACAACGCCTACAACCTCGGTATGCTGGATGCACTGACCGCAGCCCTCAAGGATATGGGCTTCGAGATGGCAGACATCTTCGAGGAAGAAGCCGATCCCGGTCTGGGCAACGGCGGCCTCGGCCGTCTGGCTGCCTGCTACATGGACGGCATGGCGACCGACGGCGTGCGCGGCACCGGCTACTCCATCCGCTACGAGCACGGCATCTTCAAGCAGAAGATCGTAGAAGGCCAGCAGGTCGAGCTGCCGGATTCCTGGCTGTCTACCGGCGAGGTTTGGCAGATTCCGGCAATGGATGAGACCCGCGAGGTCAAAATCGGCGGCACGGTTGACACCTACTTCGATGATAACGGCAAGCTGATCGTCAACTACCACGATTACACGCCGGTTCTGGCAGTTCCGTATGATATGCCGATCTCCGGCTACGGCACCAACAACATCGCGCGTCTGCGCCTGTGGAAGGCACAGAGCCCGATCGCACTGGACATGAAGCTGTTCTCCTCCGGTGAGTATCTGAAGGCACTGGAGAAGCACGCACTGGCAGAGACCATCTCCATGGTCCTCTATCCGGAGGATAACCACCGCGAGGGTCAGTCCCTGCGTCTCAAGCAGCAGTACTTCCTGGTTTCCGCAACCCTGCAGGACATCTGTGCAAAGCACAAGGCCAAGTACGGCACGCTCGAAAACTTCGCGCACAAGCACGTCCTGCACATCAACGATACCCATCCGACCCTGGTTATTCCGGAGCTGATGCGCATCCTGATGGACGAGAACGACATGAGCTGGGAGCAGGCCTGGAACATCACCAGCCAGTCTGTTGCTTACACCAACCACACCGTTATGCCTGAGGCCCTCGAGTGCTGGCCGGTATCGCTCGTTCAGGAGCTGATGCCGCGTGTTATGCAGATCATCTACGAAATCAACGAGCGCTTCTGCAAGGAGCTGTGGAACTACTTCCCGAACGACTTCCAGAAGATCTCCAAGCTGGCTATCGTTGCCGACGATACCGTCCGCATGGCGCATCTGGCTATCGCAGGCTCGTTCTCCATCAACGGCGTATCCGCGCTGCACTCCGAGATCCTCAAGGAGCGTGTATTCACCGATTTCTACAAGATTTACTCCTCCAAGTTCTGCAACGTCACCAACGGCATTGCACACCGCCGCTGGCTGTGTGAGGCCAACCCGGAGCTGGCTGAGCTGATTGAGAGCAAGATCGGCACCGGCTACCGCACCCATCCGTCCGAGCTGCAGGTTCTGAACAACTATGCGGACGACAAGGAGCTGCTCAACAAGCTGGGCGAGATCAAGCGCCACAACAAGCAGCGTCTGGCGGACTATATCAAGGAGCACAACGGCATCGAAGTCAACATGGACTCCATCTTCGACGTACAGGTTAAGCGTCTGCACGAGTACAAGCGCCAGATGCTGAACATTCTGCACATTATCAGCCTGTACCACAAGCTGAAGGACAATCCGGATATGGATTTCGTTCCGCGCACCTTTATCTTCGGCTCCAAGGCCGCACCGGGCTACGCAGTTGCGAAAAAGACCATCCAGCTGATCAACTCCATCTCCAAGATGATCGACAACGATCCGGCAGTACGCGACAAGCTGAAGGTCGTATTCCTCGAGGACTACAAGGTATCGCTGGCTGAGATCATCATGCCGGCTGCCGAGGTTTCCGAGCAGATTTCCATCGCCGGCAAGGAAGCGTCCGGTACCGGCAACATGAAGTTCATGATGAACGGTGCTCTGACCATCGGCACGATGGACGGCGCAAACGTCGAGATCTGCGAGGCAGTCGGCAAGGAGAACATCTTCATCTTCGGTATGGAGACGCCCGAGGCTGAGGCACTGGCCGCTTCCGGCAGCTATGAGCCGATGGTCATCTACCAGAACGATCCGGTGATCCGCCGCGTGCTCGATCAGATGATCCACGGCTTCGGTGACGGCGTGGACTACACCGATATTGCCAACCTGCTGCTGCACGGCGGCAACGGCGGTCCGGCTGACCGCTATATGAGCCTGAAGGACTTCGCATCCTACGCAGCCGCTCAGGAGCGCGTAAGCGAGGTTTACCGCGATCAGGATCAGTGGAACCGCATGGCGCTGATCAACATTGCAAACTCCGGCCGCTTCGCAGCGGACCGCTCGATCGCTGAGTATGCACAGAATATCTGGAGAGTTAAGACCAACTTCGCATTCTAAGGCTTCGCCTTCGATAGAAAGGACGTAACCGTCCTTTCTATCGAGAAACACCCTTGCCAGACAAGCCTGTAAGGGCTATTGCAGAGAAATCCCCCGAAAACTTCCCGGTTTTCGGGGGATTTCTCTGTTTGTTAAAAAGTCAGGTACATGTCCTGACTTTTTTGTCGCGCTGCGCGCTCCATTTTATATGCGAACATAGTTCGCAATCTTCCCATTTTCCATTCTCTTCACTCTCCACTCTCCAATCTCAACTCTGTATTCGGGTAGTAATGCGCAAGTATCTCGGTATAATCATATCCCTGCTCCGCCATATATTTCGCACCGTACTGCGACAGACCAACACCGTGTCCGTATCCGATGGTGTGAAACGTAATACTGTCCTCGGTGGTTGTGATGGTAAAATTCGTGGACTGCAGGCCAAACAGCGCCCGCACTGCGGTTCCCTCGACGGTCACGCCGCCGAGCTTCACGGTTTTCACGCCGCCAGCCGCCGAGCGCACCGAGGACGCAAACCAGCGGTCGGGCTTGCCGCTCACATCCGCTTTGGGCAGAGTCTGCGCGACCTTTTCGCGGAACGCATCCGCCGTTAGTGTCACCGCGCTCTCGTATCCGGCGTACTGCGTGCCGCCCGGACTGACCACGCTCTGCAGATACGGAATATCCTCGCCCCAGACATCGGCGGCAGACTCGGTCTTCGGACCGCTGACGCAGTGGAACACAGCCGCAATCGGTGCACCGTCGCAGGTCAGGATCTGCCCTGCCGTGTCCTTGACGGCCTTGCGTATCCGCGAATAGCCGACACTGAACGTCTTGACCGCGTCCGGCTGGTATGCCGCACAATGGCTGTAATCGTCGCAGACGTCCGCATCCGGATGCTCTGCCGGCCGTCCTCTCGACTGCTTATACACCGCGTACGTCCGCGCTGCGACTGCCTGTGCGCGGATGGCTTCAACCGGAAAATCGTCCGCAATCTCTGCCGCCGTCACGCCTTCCACATAGGTCTCCAGCGGCATTTCCTGCGCCTTTCCGTTCACCAGAACCGTGATGTCCGAACCGCCTGTCGCTGCCGCTGTGACGCTTTCTGAGGGTGTCTGCGGCTCTGTCTTGTCCGTTTCCGATGGGTAAAATACCGGCAGCAAATACAGCACCAGCACCAGCCCGACACCGGTCAGCAGCAGTCTGTGCATGGTATCTCCTCCTTCCCTCTCTACCACAGTGTATGATGCGAATTTTAGGAATATAACACAAAATATAGTTTTTCATTGACAACTCATACTTTATGTTGTATTATAAGGGACATAAAGAATCGAACATTTGTTCGTATATCGTAAGGAGGGGCCGCCATGAAATTGTGTGAGATGGCGCAGGAATACCGTGTAAATGTCGCTCTGCTGGAGCTGCGTATCAAGCAGCTTCAGGCGGCACAGAAGCGTACGCGTCAGCCGGAGGTGCGCTACCGGCTCAAGCAGCGTGCAAAATTCCTACAGACGCTGATCAACGAGAGCCGTCAGACCGTATTCCTGATGGAGCACTACCACGACCACAGCGAAGAAGGTGACGCGCATGCGGACTGTCGCGCTGTCTGAGCACACAGCGACACGGCTGGCCTACCGGCAGTATCTCGGTCTGCTCGCGGAGGACGACCGCGGCTTCCGGCAGGCATTCCGCACGGCCTTCTTCCGGGCCATGCGCGAGCAGCTGACACCGCGGCAGTACGAGGTGCTGTGGATGATCGAGGTGGAGGGATTATCCTGCAAGCAGTGCGCCGAACGGCTCGGGATCAGTCCATCGGCGGTATCGCGGCACTGCTCCCGCGGCAAAAAGCGGCTGCGGACGCTGCTTGCGTACAATCTGGAGCTGAGACATCAGTATTTTTCTTAGCTGCAAGCGAAAACCGGCACATACAGAGGTTTTTCTCCTTATGTGCCGGTTTTGTTTGTTTGATTGCCGAATCGAGATCGAACACTTGCGAAGCAAACGGAATCCTGCCTGCAAGGCGCGATTTTTCTTCAGAATTCGACCGAAAGCGTGGTTTTGATCGAGAGGCGGCTCGAAAAACGTTAGTTTTTCGACAGCTTCAAAAAAGAGCGGTCTCCCGACCGCTCTTTTTCATTCCGAAGCATCAGCATGCGCCCTTTTCCGAGCAGAATTTGACTTCTTTGCCCTCAAGAATCATATTTGTGGTACGCACGGCGCACATTTTACCACACATCGAGCAAGTATGACGCTCGGTCGGCGGAACCTGATTATAGAAGCGCTCGGCCTTTTCCGGGTCGAGTGCCAGCGCGAACTGCGCGGGCCAGTCCAGCTTATGACGCGCGTCCGCCATTGCGTTATCGCGGTCACGTGCACCGGGCAAACCGAGTGCGATATCGGCGGCATGGGCCGCGATCTTGCTGGCAACGATGCCCTCGCGCACGTCATTTTCATCCGGCAGGCGCAGGTGCTCCGCCGGTGTAACGTAGCACAGGAAGTTCGCGCCGGCCTGTGCGGCGATGGCGCCGCCGATGGCCGAGGTGATATGGTCGTAACCCGGTGCAATGTCGGTAACGAGCGGCCCGAGGACATAGAAAGGCGCTCCATGGCAAAGGCGCTTTTCCATCTGCATATTGGCCGCAATCTCGTTCATCGCCATATGGCCGGGGCCCTCGATCATAACCTGCACGTCCTTCGCCCACGCACGCTGTGCAAGATTGCCCAGCTCGATCAGCTCGCTGATCTGACCCGCGTCGGACGCATCATCAATGCAGCCCGGACGCAGTGCGTCACCCAGCGAAATGGTAACGTCGTAGCGGCGGAGAATGTCCAGCACCTCGTCGTAATACTCGAAGAACGGATTCTCATTGCCGGTCATCTTCATCCACGCGAACAGCAGCGAGCCGCCGCGGGAGACGATATTCATTTTGCGGCCCTCACGTATAAAGGCTTCGACCGCACAGCGATTGATACCCGCATGAATGGTCATGAAGTCCACACCCTCCTTGGCGTGCGCCTCAACAACCTTGAGGAAATCCTGTGCGGTGATCTCGAGCAGGTCCTTTTCCAGATACCCGATCGCGTCGTACATCGGCACGGTGCCGATCATCGCCGGCGACATGTCGATCAGCTGCTTGCGGAAGGTGTTGGTCTTGCCGTAGTTGGACAGGTCCATGATGGACTCCGCGCCCATGTCAACGGCCATGCGCACCTTGCGCAGCTCCATCTCGTAGTCCTTGCAGTCACCCGAAATGCCGAGATTGACATTGATCTTTACGCGGGTGCCGTCGCCGACCGCCTCTGCGGACAGGCTTTTGTGATTGATGTTCGCCGGAATCGCAATCGTACCCTTTGCGACTCGTTCCATGATGAACTCGACCGGACGGTTTTCCTTTTTGGCGACCGTTTCGATCTCCGGCGTGACGATACCGCGCTTTGCGGCATCCATCTGCGTTGCATAATTTCTCATGGCTTACTGATACTCCTTCGGAATAAAATTTATTGCTTCCGGAGTGCGGTTTTCATATAAATCTGCAGTGGCATGCGGTGCGCTCTGTCCTCAGCAGATTGCCGCACTTCGGCGGCTGACAAGCCTTGTTCTAAGGGGGACTCCGTCCCCCTTAGATACCGAACAAGTTTCCAGGGAAACTTGTCCGGATATCCCTCTCTCGTTTGCACAGCAAACAAGGCCGCGCCGCGGCGGCGCGGGCAATGGTAAGAAAGTCAGGTACACGCCCCGACTTTCTTAGGGAATTTTATGCGGCACACTGCGGTGCGCCTGTTCTGCTTGTTTTGCCTTCGGCAAAATACAGCAGAAATGTATTAAACGTATAAGTAATCTGCCATAACCGGCTGTAAACCGTGATCGCAGATCGCCTGATATACCTCATCGACCGAGCGGCCGTCCGAAATCTCGAACTGCTCATCGCCCTTATCCTCGCCGGAGTGACCGCCGATACCGACGTCTACACCTGCGGAAATCTTGGTGGCGGCGATGCCGATGATATTATCGCGGAAGCCCGCCCGCTCGCGGGTCGAGATAGTGATGGACGCGAACGGCATGAAGATGCGGTAGGCGCAGACGACCTGCAGCAGCTGCGGCTCGTGTACGTCCTTCGGATTAATCTTATCGTTATTGATGATCGGGCGCAGGCGCGGACACGAGAAAGCAATCTCTGCGTGCGGATACTTGCGCTGCAGCAGATACGCGTGCAGACCGGTCGCAAACGCATCCTTGCGGAAGTCGGACAGACCGAGCAGCGCCGCAAAGCCGACACCGCGCATGCCGCCCATCAGTGCACGCTCCTGTGCGTTCAGGCGGTACGGGAAAATGCGCTTGTGACCGCCGAGGTGCAGGGTTTTGTACTTCTGGTCGTCATAGGTCTCCTGAAATACGGTAACGTAGTCCACACCGCACTCATGCAGATAAGCGTACTCATCCACGTTGAGCGGATAAATCTCGATGCCGATGACACGGAAATACTTGCGCGCCAGCTTAACGGCCTCACCGATGTAGGATACCGGCGACATGGCACGGCTCTCACCGGTCAGAATGAGGATTTCCTGCAGACCGGTCTCCGCGATGGCCTTCAGCTCCTGTTCGATCTCGTCTATATCCAGCTTGGCACGGCGAATCTTGTTGTGACAGTTGAAACCGCAGTAAATGCAGTAATTTTCGCAGTAATTGGCGATGTACAGCGGGGTGAACATCTGCACCGAGTTGCCGAAATGCTTGCGCGTTTCGGCCTGTGCGCGCTGCGCCATCTGCTCAAGGAACGGCAGCGCCGCGGGAGACAGCAGTGCGCCGAAGTCCTCCGGCGAGAGAACGTCCTTGCGAAGCGCACGCAATACGTCAGCCGCCGTATAGGCATCCGCGTCATAGGCGTTCATGCGGGAAATGACCTCGTCCTGCACCTCGGAGCCGATGTTGTCCATACCCGGCTGGTACTCCATGTGATTGGTTTGTTCAGTGATATATTTTGCGGAGATGATCTCCGTTTTTTCGTTTTCCATGACAAATACCTTTCTGTTTTCGCGCAAAGCGCGCATTTAATCGAAAATTGCGGCGCAATTTTCATAAAAACGCGGGGCGTGTACCTGCGTTTTTATACAAGGAAGAAAATTTGTGTGCCGTGTAACGACGCGCAAATTTTCTTGCCGGATATGTCCGGGCTTTGCCCGGCATATCCTTTTTCGATTGAAAGCGTGGTTTCAATCGAGAACTTTAATCCTGCAGGAAACCGGTCAGCGGAGAGGATGCCGACGCCGTCTCACGGACGCGGCCCAGACCGGCAAGGTACGCCGTGCGGCCTGCCTCAATCGCCTGCTTGAACGCCTCAGCCATCGCCGGAATATCGCCTGCGGTGGCAATCGCGGTGTTTGCCATGATGGCTGCCGCACCCATTTCCATTGCCTCGCAAGCCTGCGACGGACGGCCGATGCCTGCGTCTACAATGATCGGCAGGTCGATTTCGTCGATCAGGATTTTGATGAACTCGCGGGTGGCAAGACCCTTGTTCGTGCCGATGGGAGCCGCCAGCGGCATGATGGAGGCCGCGCCCGCGTTGACCAGATCACGCGCAACGTTCAGATCGGGATACATATACGGCATGACAACAAAGCCTTCGTTTGCGAGAATCTCGGTCGCGCGGATAGTCTCCTGATTGTCCGGCAGCAGGTACTTGCTGTCGCGCATGATTTCGATCTTGACGAAATCGCCGCAGCCGCACGCACGCGACAGACGCGCAATGCGAACTGCCTCGTCGGCATTGCGGGCACCCGAGGTGTTCGGCAGCAGCGTTACGCCTTCCGGAATATAGTCGAGGATGTTAGCCGTGCCGCCCTCATTTGCGCGGCGCAGCGCCAGCGTGATGATCTGTGCGCCTGCATTCTGCACAGCAGCGTTGATCAGGTCGAGCGAATACTTGCCGGAACCAAGGATAAAGCGGGACTTGAACTCGTGTCCGCCGATTACAAGTGTATCTTTCATGTGAAAAACTCCTTTTTCTTGACCCATTTAAGGGAAACGTATAAACTGATAGTATAAATAAGAAAGGGGAACGTAAAAGTGAAAAAGTTTATCGAAGAATTCAAAGCCTTCGCGCTGCGCGGCAACGTGATGGACATGGCGATCGGTGTTATCATCGGCGGTGCGTTCACCAGCATCGTCACCTCGCTGACCGAAAATATCATCAACCCGATCCTCGGTGCGGCCGGGAGCACCGACCTGAGCGCGTTCGTGCTCAAGATTGGCGGCGTCGAGCTGAAGTACGGTGCATTCATCACCTCGATCATCAACTTTTTGATCATGGCGTTCGTGCTGCTCTGTCTGCTCAAAGCGGTCAATAAGCTGACTGCGCTCGGCAAAAAGCCGGAAGCACCCGCAGAGCCGACCACCAAGGTCTGCCCGTTCTGCTGCAGCGAGATTCCAATCAAAGCTGTCAAATGTGCACACTGCGGTTCCGATCAGCCGAAAGAATAATGGAGAGCGGAGAATGAAAGCTGCGGCTTCTGTTCTCCATTTTCTATTTACGGTTCTGTTTCTCCGATAAGCAGACGCAGCACCATGGTTCCCTCGTGTGCCGAGCAGACCGCTACGCGCGGCGCCATCAGACCGAGACCGTCGGCTACATCGCTTGTACCGTCGCCGCAGAGGTACACATGGCCAAAGCGTTTTTCGGTCTTGATCAGGTTCGCCGAGCCGTAGCCTGCCATGCCGCTGCCCGATACGACCGGCTTTTCCGGCAGTCTGGTAAGCAGATTCTCGAGCAGCATAGCCTTCTGATCCGGCTTGTCGAACGCCTCCACGACCACATCACAGCCGGAGAACAGCCGCTCCACGTTGGACGGAACGACCCGCTCGGTGTAGGTCTCGTAGGTGAGATAGGGATTGATGGCCTCCAGCTGCTCGACAAGTGCGAGCGTTTTCGGAATGCCGAGATCTTTCATCGTGTAATGCTGTCGGTTGAGGTTGGTGATGTCCACCACATCGAAATCCACGAGGATGAGATGACCGACACCCAGCCGCGCCAGAAAAATCGCAAGGTTGGAGCCAAGCCCGCCCAGACCCGCAATGCCGACACACGCCTTGTCCAGCTTAGCCTGAATATCCGCGCCGTGGCGTTCCACCAGTGCGTCATGCAGTTGTTCTTTGGTTAAAATCATGGGAATTCTCCTGTAATCACGCGCAGCGTGCATTTAATCGGAAATTGCATTGCAATTTCCATGAAAACCGGGAGCATGTATCTCGGTTTTCACACCAGTAAGAAATTTGTGTACCGCTCGCAGCGCGCAAATTTCTTTGGGACATATCCGCGTTTTACGCAACATGTCCCCTCTTGCACCAAACTGCAGTTTGGCGCGAAGCGGTATCAGCCGCCGCCCACAAAGCATACGACTTCCAGATGGTCGGCATCGGTCAGCTGCTCTTCCGCGAACTGCGCACGCGGAATGATGGTGCCGTTCTTCTCGACAGCTACACGCTGCGGGTCGTGACCCAGCTCCTTCAGCAGCGCCAGAACCGTGCCCTCTGCGGGAACGGCACGTTCTTTACCGTTTACTTTCATGCAAATATCCTCTTTTCCGCAAGAAAAAATGCTCCGGTCTCACCATGCGGTAAAACCGGAGCATTAAAATTTCAAGTGTATGCGACAGCTTCCCTACGATGGTGCTAACCAACAGGTTCAAAAGGTTAGGCTCTCGCCCTCTCAGCCGCTCATCACGGCACCCTTGCTTGCAAATACAGTATGCACCTCATTCTCCCACTTGTCAAGCACATTTTTTTCGGATATAATGCAGTTATACGATGCAAACATTCGTTCGAGAGGAGATGATGACCGATGGACCGAACCATTCTGCACTGCGACTGCAACTCGTTTTTCGCGAGTGTGGAAACGCTGCTCGACCCGTCGCTTGCCGACGGACCGACCGCCGTCTGCGGTGATCCGGAGAGCCGCCACGGCATCATTCTCGCCAAGAACGAGAAGGCCAAAGCCTTCGGCGTACAAACTGCCGAGACCATCTGGCAGGCGAAACGGAAATGCCCGGATTTACGGCTGGTAGCACCGCATCGGAGCGAATATGTGAAGTTTTCGCGCAAATGCAACGAGCTGTACCTGCAGTACACCGATCTTGTCGATCCGTTCGGCATTGACGAATCCTTCCTTGATGTCACCGGCTCGATGCACCTGTTCGGCTCCGGCGAGCATATTGCGGACGAGCTGCGCCGCCGCATGCGCGAGGAGGTCGGACTGACCATCTCGGTCGGCGTGTCGTTCAACCGCGCGTTCGCCAAGCTCGGCAGCGATTACAAAAAGCCGGACGGCACGACGGTCTTTTCGCGCGAAAATTTTAAGCAGCGCGTGTGGACCTTGCCCGCGAACACACTCCTGTATGTCGGCAAACGCGCCAGCGACCGGCTGAATCGACTGGGCGTGCGCACGATCGGCGAGCTGGCGGCCTGCGATCCGGCATTTATCCACAGCATTCTGGGCAAAAACGGCGATCTTCTGCTGCGTTACGCCAGAGGTGAGGACGATGAGCCGGTGCGCTCGTTTTACGCGGAACGAGAAGTCAAATCGGTCGGCAACAGCATGACGTTCGCACACAATCTGCTCGGCGCGGACGAATGCCGCATGGGCATCACGGCGCTGTGCGACAATGTCGGCAGACGTTTGCGAAAACGTGGCATGGTGTGCCAGACCGTGCAGCTCGGCATCCGCGACCCGGAATTTCACAACCGCTCACGTCAAATAACGCTTGAGCGGCCGACCAATTCCACGCGTGCGCTCATCGACCTGTCCATGCAGCTGCTGCTCGGACATTGGCCGATGGACAAGCCGGTGCGCCTGCTCTCGGTCACGGCAGCCAATCTGCTGCCGGAAAATCAGTCGTGCGAGCAGCTTTCGCTGTTTGACGCCGCCGAGGATATCCAGAAGCGCGACCGTCAGCATAAGCTCGACCAGACGGTTGACGCACTGCGGCAGAAATTCGGTGATAAATCAGTCATGTTCGCGCATTCGGTGAAGAAAAAGGATAAAACGGATAAAAAATGAGGACATATCTGCCGGATATGTCCTCATTTTTGCGTTACTGCGTCAGCCGGAAGGATACCGCCCAGTTGCCGTCCATCAGGTCGCTTGCGGTGTAGATATCACCGGTAAGTGTACAGCCGGCAACATCCTCGTATGCCATCGGGAAAACGTACTCGGTGTAGTCGGTATCGTTGTCAAAATCCTTGTAGGTTACCGTGTAATCGCACATCCGTTCCGTGCCGTCCGCAAGGTGCAAGGTCGAAAAATCTGCGTGATTATCCAGCGTCAGCGAACCATCTGTGCGATAATGCAAATGCAGTTCTCCATTTCGCCATCCGGCAGCAATCAGTGCGCATACCCCATTCTCACTCTGCCACAAAGTGCCCTGCGGAACAAGAAAATCATAGTCGTGCATGGTTTCGTACAGCGAGATATCCGACGCACTCAGACCGTTGATATCGTGGTTCTCGGTCGGTGCATTCTGCGGCACAGCGGACAAATCCGCCGTTACCGGAACGCCTTCCTGTTCCACTTTGCCAATCAGCAGCTTATTAAACGAAAACTCGAACGCGCCTGCCGGAATATCTCCTCCCAAATCGTCAATTTGAAGAAAATACGTTGCCGTGTGGGTACTTGGGTCGTAGTCAACCGTCGAGCAGCCGCAGGACAGCGGTGCAGCTCTGCCCCAGCGCGGATAATCCAAATGCCAGCTGTCATACAGATCCGGCGCGGCATCGCCGAACACGCTGCCGGTGGTGTCGGTCAGCGACAAATAAACCTTTGCCGTGCTGCCTTCCACGTCCGCCGAAACGACCTCCAGCTTGACGCCCCGGTCCTCACAGACCTGCCCGACCGGCTGCAGGTACTCCGCCATGCCGGGCGCGATTTGGTACAGCACCCGCAGAACCGCCTCCTGATTGGCGGCTACGGCGGTGCTCACGCAGGCCAGTGCCGCCGCAACCGCAAGGATGATCTTGAGCGGTTTTCGCGCTCTGTGCGGCCTGCCGCTCTCCATTTTGGCGATCGTCTGCTGCACCAGTGTGTCGCTCGGCGTGATATTCTCATTCATGTCGCGGTACTGCTTGTGAAAATCCATCGTCTAGTTCTCCTTTCATCAATTCGCGCAGCTGTGCCCGTGCGCGTGTCAGCCGTGTGCGTATCGCGGACGGTTTTTCCCCGCTCATGCGCGCAATCTCCTCTGCGGTGTAGCCCTCGCAGTAGAATAAATGCACTGCCGTGCGGTACTTGGGCGTCAGCCGCCGCAGGGCTTCATCCAGTGCGCTGTCCTCCGGCTCGGGAAACGGAATGCAGTCATCGAGCGGTGTGTCATGCCGCCGCCATGCCATGCGCCAGTGGCTTTTCAGGCAGTTGAGCGTCACCCGCAGCAGCCATGCCTTTTCGTGCTCCTCGCTGTCGAAAACCGGCTTTTTACGCACGGTCTGGAGAAAGACCTCCTGAAAAATATCGTCCGCGTCGTGACGGCTGCGCGTCTGCGCATACGCCAATCGGTATACCATGTCGCCGTAGACGCTGACGAGTTGTTCGGGTGTTTTTGCGGTCATGCTCCATCCTCCTTTCACCGGTAATACGAAATAAAAACCCGAAGTGCTACAAATTTTCGCAGAAATTTATCGCACTTCGGGTTGCATTTATTTTGTCCACGCTTGCTTGAGCAGCTTTGCCGCCTCGTCGATCTGCTGTTCGGTCAGACCGGCATAGCCGAGCACGAGTGTTGCTCGCGGCGGCTTGACCGGCGGCGTATAGTACGCCGAAAGCGGGTAAACGCGCACGCCGACCGTCTTTGCGCGCTCAATAAGTTCGTGCTCGAGCATGCCGTTTCGCATGTGCAGCAGCAGGTGCAGACCGGCTTCCGAGCGCGAGACCTCATGCGGCAGGTCGGCCAGCTCGCGATCAAGCGCAGCCATGAGCGCGTCGCGGCGTGCCTGATAGACCTTGCGGCTGCGGCTGATGTGCCGCTCAAAGCCGCCGGTGTGCATAAAGGCCGCCAGCGTGTGCTGGTCAAAGCTCGGCACGGTAGACGAGTACCGCGAAAACCGTTCACGATAACGCGCCATCAACGCATTCGGCAGCACCAGATAGCCGATGCGCAGTCCGGGGGCAAGGCTTTTCGCGAAGGTGTTGACGTACACGACACGGCCTGTCCGATCCAGCTCGCCTAACGCCGGAATCGGGCGTGAGGCATAGCGGAATTCGCTGTCGTAGTCATCCTCGATGATGTAGCGGTCGGGGGCTTCCGACGCCCAGCGGAGGATTTCCAGTCGGCGGGCAGCCGTCATAACCGTGCCCAGCGGGAAATGGTGCGACGGCGTAAGGTATACCACCGATGCGTCACTCGCGGCCAGCGCGTCAGCACGCAGACCGTGCTTGTCCAGCGGTGTCGGACGCACGGTCACACCGTTCACTGCGAAAATCTGATACAGCTTGCGGTAGCCGGGGTTCTCGAGCGCGTACACACGGTCGCGGCCGAGCAGCTGAATGACAAGGTGCATCAGATACTCCGAGCCTGCGCCGATGAGGATGTTGTCCGGCGAGACATTGATGCCGCGGAAGTCGTGCAGGTAGCGCACGATCTCCTCTCGAAGTTCCGCCGCGCCACATGGGTCGGTCGCACGGAGCAGTGCACTCGAGTATTCGCTCAGCACACTGCGCGACAGCCGCGCCCATGTGGAGAACGGAAAGCAGCCGTTATCGACAAAATCCGTGCGAAAATCGTAAGGATAGGTCTCCTCAGAGGCGAAAATCGGCGACAAAGGCGGTGTAAATGGCTCCTGCGGCTCGGAGACTGGCACGGCAAGCTGCTCCTGCACAAAGTAGCCGCGCCTTGGCGCAGAGGCGATGTAGCCTTCGGCGGCAAGCTGACCGTAAGCGGTTTCCACGGTGATCTGGCTGACGCGCAGATTGGCCGCCAGCTGGCGTTTGCTCGGCAGGCGCGTGCCGCCGGGCAAGGCGCCGGACATGATGTCCGCGCGGACAGCGTGGTAGAGCTGCTCGTAGAGCGGCTGTTGGTCGTACGGTTTGAGATGGTAAGTCAGCATGGCCGGATGCTCCTTTCTTTGCGTCTTTTGCAAAATCTGTGCTGATTTTATGAGTTATCGCTTGCGAAGCGAACGAAATCTGCGCTGACGCCGCGCGGGCGCACAAGAGGGTAGACACCAAGGTTTCTACCCTCTTGTGAATCACCCGTTTCCTGTCATAGTCTGGCGCAGACCAGAGACCGGCGACCGCTGCGAAAATAGGGGTACGGCAGTCGGGTTACTCTTGCGTTTGTTTCGTAAAATATTCGCAGTTCCCGGATAGCTTACTGCTACACAGACCGGCTACTTCCAGCAGGCGCGACATACCCGTGTCGCGCAATTCGTTAGCGTGTTATCACAGACGGCACCTACGAAGATAAATGTTACCAAGTGTCTATATTCGCAGGTGCTGTCTACAATCTCCAGACTAACGATTCGTGCGGCACTGTTATGCCGCACCCAGCGTAGAGCCGCCGATCTGTGTAGCAGTCAGAAAACAGCTTGAGCATCTGCGGTTGAGAAATGGGCGGCCATTGGCCGCCCCTACGGAAGATGAACAGTACGGCCGTTCCCCCATAGTCTCAGCTCTGCAAATTTCGCCGTGCTCTCCCAAAGGGAAACGGGAGTCCCAAGAGGGTAGAAACCGCAGGTGTCTACCCTTTTGGTTTCCCCGGCGAAACCGCCGGGGAAACCGCCGGCGTTCCCCTCGCCTCAAAGGCGAAAACCTTACGTTAAATAAGCGCCATCGAACGCAGAATGAACAGCGTCAATGTCAGCGTAACCGCACTCAACGCCGTGCTGAGCACAATAATCGACGATGACAGCACATGATCACCGCCCATATTTTTCGCCATAACATAACCGGACGCTGTGCTCGGCGCACCGCACAGGATGACGATGGCCACCAGTGTCTGCTCGCGGAAGCCGAGCGCCACGCCCATCGGCAGAAAGATAGCACTCAGCAGCACCAGCTTGATAAACACGGCTGCACAGGTCGGGCCGAGCTTTTTGATAGCCTTTGCGCCCTCAAAGCCCGCGCCGATGCTCAGCAGCGCCATAGGCGTTGCGCAGTTGCCCAGCATGGACAGACCTTTGTCCAGCATCGGCGGAAAGTCGATTGCCAGGAGCGAGAACGGCAGACCCGCGAAAATACCCAGTATGATCGGGTTGGTGATGATGCCGCGCAGCGTTTTGCCGACCAGACCGCGGTGGTCCGCCTGCTGTGCGTCCGGCGCGGTGACAGTCAGCACCAGCACCGAAAAGATGTTGTACAGCGGCACACTCGCCACGATCATCAGCGGCACAAGACCGGCATTTCCGTACAGATTCTGCACAAAGGCCACGCCCAGAATCGCCTGTGAGCCGCGGAAAGCGCCCTGTGTGAACGCGCCAACCATGCTCTTATCCTTGAGAAAGAGGGACGCGCCGATCCAGACGGCAAAAAAATACACCGTCGTCGCACCCGCGCAGAAAAAGAAAAACACGGGGTCGAACTGCTCGGTGATGCGTCCCTGCGCGATATCGCGGAACAGCAGGATCGGCAGCAGCACCTTGAACGACAGACGGTCGATGTCGGTCAGCGTCTGCTTGGTGAAAAAGTTTTTGCTGCGCAGCCAGCGGCCAAGCACGATGATCGCAAAAATCGGCACGGTGGCATTCAGACAGAATATCAGGTTATCCATTGGTTTCTCCCTCCACAGCTGCTTCCTCGTGGCGGAAGAAGTCCTGCAGTTTCTCCAAGCTCTGCGCTAAAAGCGCGGTCTGCTCGGGTGAGAGCGTGTCCACCAAAGACGCGATCATGCGCTCGTGAAAGTCCTTGTGGTACTCGTAGGCGGCTCTGCCCTTGTCGGTGAGCATGATATTGACGACGCGGCGGTCCTCCTGGCTGCGCACGCGGCGCACCAGTCCCTTGGAGACCAGCTTGTCGCACGCAACAGTCAGCGTGGCCAGTGTTACGCCGATTGACCTGGCAACCTCGCTCATACGCACAGGTTCCCTGTCACCGATCTTCTCGATGATATGGATTTCGGTGATGGACACCGCGCTGCCCAGTCCGCCGGCCATAGCACGTTCTTCGATTTTGTTGATCCGGCCGAACACATCGACCAGAAAGGAATTGAGCTGCTCTGCGTCTTCCATGTTCGTGCTGTCCCTCCGTTAGTTCGTTAATCTAACTAAATATTAGCATAAAATTGTCGAGCTTGCAACAAAAAAGGCGCAATCGAATGATTGCGTCAATGGATATAGGATTTTTCGAGCTAAATAATGAAGAATGGAAAATCGACGTGGTCGTGAATCGGTTTGGAAAACGGCGGGGTGAGGGCAGCCCGCCCTCACCCCGCCGTCTATCGGATTGGCACCATTGATAATGAACAAATGAAACCGTCACATACGCAGCACAAACGAAACTTGCGCAAGGATAGGGCATTTTCAATTCTGCATCATTTCACTGTGCATTTGTGCATTTTTATACAGACTTACACATTGCACAGTGCCGCTATCGCGGCCCTCAGGAGGGCGCTCAGCACGGCGAGCGTAATACACAGGAAATACGGCATCCTGCACGTTCGAAGCGAATACCGTCCGGTGGCTTCACCGCCCTGCCAGACCATAGAGCATGCGGCAAGCAGCGCGGAGACGCTCAGCACGGCGGGTACGCCGGCCGCTCCGATGATGAGGACGCTTCCTTCTCCCACGCTGACCGCGACGGTCATGGCAAGTACGAAGCCGCGTGCCGCGGCAACCGCACTCAGCAGCAGCTCTCTCGGGCGCAAAAATGCGCACACGAGCGGCAGCAGCACCCAGATGAGCGCGCACAGCGTGCTCTGCACCACATGCGCGGGCAATTCAGCCAGCAGACCGGAAAGCACTGCCGCGCCGTCCCCTTCGCCGGCCCGCAGACCGGTCAGACCGCCCGCCGCTGCACCGCACAGGAACATCGCACACAGGAACAGGAACACCGGCGTCCGCACCAAATCGTCAAAAAAACCGAGAATATGCTGTTTGTTCATACGTCTTCCCCCTTGGAAAAGTCATAGAACAGCATATTCCCGGTTTTATCTTTTTAGAACAACAGACGGACTTAGCCTTCCTCGTTGATCATCTCGCACATCGCGTCCACCATGTCCTTGCAGGGCTGGCGCAGGAACGGGCGTGCCTTTTTGTTGATCTCGTAGGTTGCATACAGCTTGCCTTCCTCGTCACGGTGCAGCACGGCCGCGATCAACTCGGTTGCAGCGGCGATGCGGTCAGCCAGGTACGCAAGATCCACCTTTTCGCTGTCGCACACGGAAACTACCACGCGCTTTTGCGAACTGCTGGAAATCTTGGCAAGCTCGGTCGGCATTTCACGCTTGGAAGCGGTGAGCAGCACGATCTCACTCTTGATCACGGCAGCAAGTTCGTCCTCGCAGATACGAACCTCGTCGTAGCCCTCTGCAGCCTTGCAGGCCGCCGCATTCTTCGCGGACAGGAACAGATTGCGCTGCGGTATGACCTCCTTCTCCAGGATGGCGCGGATCAGCTTCTGAAGATATTCACCTTCACCAAGCACGGAAACCAGTACATTCTGCGGCATAATATCATCTCCTTCACAGGGCAGTACAAATACAAGAGCAATTATACGCACAAACAGCCCGTTTCGCAACGGATTTTACATATTCTTTTTGCAATTCATCACTTCGACTGATTTGCACAAATTTTATCCATTGCCTTTAGGTAAATTGCACATTCCAGACGCTTACGTTCCATCTCGCAGCCGAGGTCGTAGGAGTCGTTCATGTCGTGGTTCATGTTGTAGTTTGCTGCCGAGCAGCCACCCGAGCAGTAAAACTTTGCCCAGCACTTCTGGCACTTCGGACGAGAATAGATGTTCATGCCGGCAAACTTCTGCGCGATGTCCATATTGAAGGACTGGTCGAGCACACTGCCCTGCTTGAACTCATCCTTGCCGACAAACTGGTGGCAGGGATAGATGTCGCCGTCCGGCGTTACGGCCACATACTCGTAGCCTGCACCGCAGCCGCGCAGACGCTTGACAACGCACGGACCCTGATCCAGATCGACCATGAAGTGGAAGAAGGTAAACGGCTTGCCTTCCTTCTTACGCTCGAGCATGATATCGGTCAGACGGTCGTACTCGGCCTCAATCTTCGGCAGATCGTCCTCGGTCAAGTCGTAGCCGCAGCCCGGGTCTGCCGTTACCGGCTCAACGGACAGACGGTCAAAACCTGCATCTGCAATGCTCAGCACATCCTCGGCAAAATCGAGGTTGTGCGAGGTGAACGTACCGCGTGCGTAGTAATCGAGGTTCGGGTCGCGCTCGTCCACCAGCGCCTTGAACTTGGGCACGATGGTGTCATAGCTGCCCGTACCGGCTACCGTCTTGCGGAACTCGTCGTTGACCTCACGGCGACCGTCGAGCGACAGCACGCAGTTGTCCATGTTCTCGTTGATGTACTTGCGCTTGTCCTCATCGAGCAGCAGACCGTTGGTAGTGATGGTAAAGCGGAACTTCTTGTTATACTTCTCCTCCAGGCTGCGGGCATAATCGACCGTCTGGGTAACGGTATCCCACGCCATGAGCGGCTCGCCGCCGAAGAAATCGACCTCGATGTTGTGACGCACACCGGAACGCGCGATAACAAAGTCGATGGCCTTCTTGGCGATCTCGGGCGGCATGATCTTGCGGCCCTGACCAAAGTCGCCGGTGGATGCGAAGCAGTACTTGCAGCGCAGGTTGCAGTCGTGCGCTACGTGCAGGCACAGAGCCTTAACCGGTGCATTCACCGGAATGTAGCGGCTTACGTCGATGTAGTCATCCTGCGCGAACAGCTGACCGGCCTTTTTCAGCTCGTACAGCTCGTCATATGCCTCGCGGATCTCGTCCGCAGTGTAGTCCGGCAGGGCGTCAATGATGCTCTGCGGACAGGTATCACCCATGTTTTCATCCAGCAGTCCGGACACTGCATAGCTGATATCATCAAGCAGATGTACCGCGCCCGAATTGACATCGAGCACGAAATTCAGCCCTTTTTTCTGATAACGATGAATCATTTATTTTCCTCCGATATACAGGAACAAGGCGCACCCGCAGGCGCGCCTTGCATATTCCTTTTAAGCGTGATTACTTTGCGTGCTCGCACTTCTGGTTTGCCACGGTGCAAGAGGTCTTGCATGCGGACTGGCAGGAAGTCTGGCACTCGCCGCAGCCGCCGTGTGCTGCAGTCTGCTTCAGAGTTGCAGAAGTCAGGGTAGAAATATGCTTCATTTGATTTCCCTCCTATTTTTTGATGTGGCTGTAACGCTTCTTTTTCCGCATATTGGCACCGGCGTAACCGCCCAGTGCCGAGGCGATCAACGAGCAGAGCAGGCTGATCACCGTGCGTACAAAATGAATGGATTGACCGAGCGGCAGCACCGCAACGATCAGCAGGATCAGAAAAACCGCAAAACCTGCGCCGAGCGACCAGTAAAACTGTTTTTCGCCTGCGCGCTTTGCAGCGACCAGTGCGGCAAGCGCACTGCCGAGTGCAAGGAACACCAGCGCACAAGGCGCTATTGCACCCTCTGCCAATGTGCCGCGGTGAACGAGCACCGCACCGAGCAGCATCAGCAGCAGAGTACCGAGCAATCCGGCAAGCACCGACGGTAAAAGGATACCGACCGGTGACTGACCCTCATTGGTTTTTCTCATCATTTCATAGCCTCCCGCCGAATTTTATTTATATGTCATGCTATTCGGCAAGAAATGGGGTTATTACTTTGCGTCCTTCTTTGCTTCCTTGGGCGCCTCGACCGTCTCGGTCGCCGGAGCCTCCTTACCGCGGATCGCCCAGCGGTAAATCTTGAGCTTCGTGCGGTCGCTCGAAGACTCGATGACCAGAACGTCGTCCTTGATGCTGACTACGCGGCCGATAAAACCACCGATGGTGGAAATCTCATCACCGATCTCGATGGAGTTACGCATATCGCGCTCCTGTTTGTCGCGCTTGCGCTGCGGACGGATCAGGAAAAAGTAGAATACGACGATCAGAACTACAAACGGCAAAAACTGCGCGATGATCGCGCCATAATCCGACAGAGCCGGCATTTTGTCCAATGCCATAACCATGGTTACACCTCCCTATGCAATTTGCTGTAAATACTCACTATATTATACTGGATATTCTGTCAAATTACAAGTCCTTTTTGGAGGCAATACCACATAATTCAGCTGCGGCGCTTTACGGAAATTTTGTATCCTGATATCGGCCTCGATTCCTTGCGCGAGTTCCATCCGCGCTGCCGCAATTTCTTGCAATACACAACGTATTGCTGCGAAACCGCGCCTAATCAGTGCGCAAAATTTACTCGTAAATCGCCCTTGCTGTATTATGCGGTACTGCCTCTTTATTTGTGCTACTCAAGCTATTCGCAGCATAAAATAGCAGTATCTTATCGAAACGAGGTGCTGACCATGCTTTTCCCTGCTTTATTTGCGCTCGGCGGCGCATTTTTCTTCTTTGTGCTGCGTGTACAGGGCGCGGACGGGTCGTTTCCCAAGCCGCTCACGCCCGATGAGGAGGCGGTTCTGCTGCGCCGCATGCAGCAGGACGGGGACGCCGAGGCACGGGAAAAGCTGATCGAGCACAATCTCAGACTGGTAGCACATATTGTGAAAAAGTATTACGCCGTAAGTACGGAGCAGGACGATCTGCTGTCCATCGGCACGATAGGGCTGATTAAAGCCGTGAACACCTTTAAGGCGGATAAAAATATCCGCTTGGCGACATACGCCTCCAAATGTATCCAGAACGAGCTGCTGATGTATTTCCGGCAGAAGCGCAAGAGTGCGGGCGAGCTTTCGCTCTCGGACACGCTCGAATCGGACGGCGACGGCAATGCGCTTGCCCTGCAGGATATCATCTGCTGCGAGGACAGCGGTCTTTCTGCCGTTGAAGAGCAGGACCGATACCATGCCATGCACCGCGCGCTGGCAGGCTGTCTCTCTCCGCGGGAACGCGAGATCATCCGCCTGCGGTACGGCATCGGTCTGGCATCTCCCCTGCCGCAGCGTGAGATTGCCGCACGGCTGGGTATTTCGCGCAGCTATGTTTCGCGCATTGAAAAGCGTGCGCTCGAAAAGCTGCGGGAGGCTCTCGAACGCGAGGGACGGCCGCCGTAAAAGCGACGGTTGTCCCCTTCCGAAAAAATTTTTAATTTTTTTCGAAAAAAGGGTTGACGAATCCCGGATTCTGATATATACTAAACAAGTCGTCAGCGATGAGTCATCAAAACGACAGCAAAACTTAACAAATAGCCGAATTGTGTAAAGGTAGCACGACAGACTCTGACTCTGTTTGTGAGGGTTCGAATCCTTCTTCGGCTGCCACCGAAAACCGTCTTTTTTGAAAAGACGGTTTTTCTTTTTCCTTTTCGTGGTTTTCCTGTGACGGCTATTTGACAGACGGTCTCTCTCCCGATATACTAAAGTATATGTAAAGGAGCGATTACCATGTTTTGCATGAACTGCGGCACGCAGCTGCCGGACGGCGCAAAATTCTGCATGAACTGCGGCACAAAGGTCGGTGAGGTCGGCGCAGGTGCTGTCCCCTCCGGCAAAAAATATCCCTCGTACGCGATGCTGTATCCGAACAGTATGGCTTATCTCGAGTCCCCTGCCTATCAGCGCGAGCGCGGTCTGATGAAGCAGTCCGAGCTTGGCGCGACGCCGTATGCGGGCTTTGATTTTACCAACTATGTTTCTCTGGACGACGGCACGATGGTCGGCTTTGTGTTCGGGCACACCGCGCGTTACCGCGCTGCCGAGGACTTCGGCTACAATCTCTATCGCCTGAATCCGGACGGCACAGCTGTTTTTCTGAACGCCGGCTGCAAACGCGGCGGCGCCGAGCTGTATGTGCAGGACGGAAAAGCGCACTGGACGGTGAATGGAGAAGCGTTTTCCGCATCTATTTGAGCATTAAGGCAATACCGCATAATTGAACAAGAGTGATTTGCGAGTAAATTTTGCGTACTGACGAGGCCCAGTTTTGCGGTAATACTTGATGTATTACCGTGAAACTGCAACAAAGTCAGGACACAAAATTTCCGCAAAGCACCGCCGCTTTAATTGTGCGGTGTTGCCTTAGGGCACCTGGGATCAGGTGCTTTTATTTTTGCATAATTTTTCGTAAAACCGCTTGACTTGGAGCACACTCCAAGTGATAGAGTGAGTCTAGAAAAAATATTCAGGAGGAAAACTATGTATATCGAGAACATCAACGGTCCCGCTGACGTGAAGAAGCTGAACATTAAGCAGATGACCGTGCTTGCGTCCGAAATACGTGATGCACTGCTGACCAAGCTGAGCCGTCACGGCGGCCATTTCGGCCCGAATTTCGGTATGGTAGAGGCAACCATCGCACTGCACTATGTCTTCGAGTCCCCGAAGGACAAGTTTGTATTCGACGTTTCCCACCAGTCCTATCCGCACAAGATGCTGACCGGCCGCAAGGACGCTTTTCTCTACGAGGAGCACTACGACGACGTTTCCGGCTACAGCAACCCGCACGAGAGCGAGCACGACCATTTCACCATCGGCCACACCTCCACCTCGGTCAGTCTGGCCTGCGGTCTGGCCAAGGGCCGCGACCTCAAGGGTGAGGACGGCAACGTGGTCGCTATCATCGGCGACGGTTCGCTCAGCGGCGGCGAAGCGCTCGAAGCACTCAACTATGCGGCAGAACTGGACGGCAACCTGATCATCCTCGTCAACGACAACGATATGTCCATCGCGGAGAATCATGGCGGTCTGTATCAGAACCTGCGCCTGCTGCGCGAGACGGGCGGCAAGGCCGAGTGCAACCTGTTCCGTGCGATGGGTCTGGATTACCGCTTTGTAGCCGACGGCAACGATATTGCTTCGCTGATCGAGGTATTTAAGGCCGTAAAGGACAGCAGGCAGCCGGTTATTGTGCATATCGTCACCCAGAAGGGCAAGGGCTACGCGCCTGCCGAGCAGCACAAGGAGGCATGGCACTACTGTGCGCCGTTCCATCCGGAGACCGGCGAGCCGCTGATGGACATGAGCGGCGAGTGCTATGAGAGCATTACGCTCGACTTTATGATGAAGAAGATGCAGGATGACCCGTCTGTGTGCATGATCACCTCGGGTACGCCGACCGTGCTCGGCTTCACCGAGGTGATGCGTAAGAAGGCAGGCAGGCAGTTCATCGACGTAGGCATTGCCGAGGAGAACGCGGTTGCACTGGCGTCCGGTATCGCAGCAAACGGCGGCAAGCCGGTCTACGGCGTGTACAGCACGTTCATTCAGCGCGCTTATGACCAGATTTCGCAGGACCTGTGCATCAACAGCAACGCAGCTACCATTACCGTTGCGTGGGGCTCGGTTTACGGCATGAACGATGTAACGCATCTCGGTCTGTACGACATTCCGATGCTGGCGAACATCCCCAATCTGGTTTATCTGGCGCCGACTACCAAGGAAGAATATCTGGCGATGCTCGACTGGAGCATTGAGCAGAACGAGCACCCGGTCGTTATCCGCATGCCGGGCGGCGCACTGGTTTCGGACGGAAAGGCTGTTACCAAGGACTTCGGCAGGCTGAACACCTACGAGGTTAAAGAGAAAGGTACCCAGGTTGCCGTAATCGGTCTGGGTTCGTTCTACCCGCTCGGCGAGCAGGCGGCGGCGCTCATCAAGAAAAAGACCGGCGTACAGCCGACCCTTATCAACCCGTACTATATCACCGGCGTGGATACTGACCTGCTCGAGAGCCTCAAGGCGGAGCACGATGTGGTCATCACCCTCGAGGACGGCGGCTTCGGTGAGAAGATTGCGCGTTTCTACGGTGACTCTGACATGAAGGTACTGAACTTTGGTCTCAAGAAGGAGTTCCTCGACCGCTATGACGCAGACGAGGTACTGAAGGACAATCACCTCACCGCAGAACAGATTGCGGAGGATGTGGAGAAGGTTCTCTAAAAATCGCGCGTAAGCGCGCATAAAATAGCATTTGCTCTGCAAATGCAAGAAAACCGAGGACATGCGCCACGCAGCGCGGCCAAAAAAAGCCGCGCAAGGATAGCGTTCGGTTTTTTTACATCTGGAGGGAGAAAGTTTCTGAATAGGAACTTTCGGACGACTTTGGAACGGCTCACGGTCCGTTCCTGCTTGTCGGCGGAACCGTGGTTCCGCGACAGCCCAAACGTGAAAGGCTTCGGAGCAATGCTCCGAAGCCTTTCGCGCTGTATGTCAAGTTTGGGGAGGTTTATGCCAGTCCAAGCTCCTTTACGCGAGCCTGTGCCGCTGCCAGACGTGCGATCGGCACGCGGAACGGCGAGCAGGAAACGTAATTCAGACCAACATTGTGGCAGAACTCGACGGAGGACAGGTCGCCGCCGTGCTCGCCGCAGATGCCGAGCTTGATGTCCGGACGGGTGCGCTTGCCTTCTGCAACAGCGAAGCGGATCAAGCGGCCTACGCCGTTCTGGTCCAGACGAGCGAACGGATCGGACTCGAGGATCTTCTTGTCGAAGTAAGTCTCCAGAATGCGGCCCACGTCATCACGGGAGAAGCCGTAGGTCATCTGGGTGAGGTCGTTGGTGCCGAAGGAGAAGAACTCCGCTTCCTTGGCCACATCGCCTGCGGTGACTGCGGCACGCGGCGTCTCGATCATCGTGCCGACCATATACTTCATCTTCAGACCGGACTGCTCGATCAGCTCGTCAGCCTTAGCCTTGATAACCTTCTTTACAAAGCGCAGCTCATTGACCTCGGATACCAGCGGAACCATGATCTCCGGCGTGATATGCAGGTCGTCTTCCTTCCAGACGTTGATAGCTGCGGATACGATAGCCTCGGTCTGCATCTCGGCGATCTCCGGATAGAGAACGTCCAGACGGCAGCCGCGGGTACCCAGCATCGGGTTGAACTCGTGCAGGCTTTCTACCTTGCCCTTGAGCTTGTCGAAGGATACGCCCATCTCATCGGCCAGCTCCTTGATCTCGTCATCCTCGTGCGGGAGGAACTCATGAAGCGGCGGGTCAAGCAGACGGATGGTAACCGGCAGGCCGCCCATCGCGCGGTAAATTGCCTCAAAGTCGCCGCGCTGCATAGGCAGGATCTTGGCCAGAGCCGCCTTGCGCTGCTCGAGCGTATCGGAAATAATCATCTCACGAACCGCCTTGATGCGGGCCGGCTCGAAGAACATATGCTCGGTACGGCAGAGGCCGATGCCTTCTGCGCCGAACTTGCGGGCCTGCGTTGCATCACGCGGGGTATCGCCGTTGGTGCGAACGTGCAGGGTGCGAATCTCGTCAGCCCAGCCCATGAAGCGGCCGAAGTCGCCGGTCAGCTCAGCCTCCTGCGTTGCGATCGCGCCGAGGTATACGTTGCCGGTGGAGCCGTCGAGCGAAATAACGTCACCCTCGTGCACTACCGTGCCGTCGGCAAAGGTCAGGGTCTTATCCTCTTCGGAAACCTTGATGCCGTTTACGCCTGCTACACAGCAGGTGCCCATGCCGCGGGCTACTACGGCTGCGTGCGAGGTCATGCCGCCGCGGGCGGTCATGATGCCTTCGGATACGGCCATGCCGTCGATATCCTCCGGAGAGGTCTCCTGACGGACAAGGACAGCCTTGATGCCGGTCTTGTGGGCCTTAGCTGCATCATCTGCGGTGAAGTAAACCGCGCCGCAGGCTGCACCGGGCGATGCCGGCAGACCGGTGGTGATCGGCGTAGCTGCCTTGAGAGCTGCCGGATCGAACGTCGGGTGCAGAAGTGCGTCAAGCTGCTTTGCCTCGACCTTCATAACCGCCTGCTCCTTGGTGCAGACGCCTTCGTCCACCAGATCAACCGCTACCTTGAGCGCTGCCTGTGCGGTGCGCTTGCCGTTACGGGTCTGCAGCATGTAGAGCTTGCCGTTTTCGATGGTGAACTCCATATCCTGCATATCGCCGTAATGCTTCTCAAGACGGCTGGAAATGTCAACAAACTGCTGATAAACCTCCGGCATGGTATCTGCCAGCGCAGAGATCGGCTGCGGGGTGCGGATGCCGGCTACAACGTCCTCGCCCTGTGCATTCATCAGGAACTCGCCGTACAGCTTCTTTTCGCCGGTGGCCGGGTTGCGGGTGAAGGCTACGCCGGTGCCCGAGGTCTCGCCCATATTGCCGAATACCATGGACTGTACGTTTACAGCAGTGCCCCAGCTGTGCGGGATGTCGTTCATACGGCGGTAGGTGTTCGCACGCGGATTATCCCACGAGCGGAATACCGCGCGGACAGCCTCCATCAGCTGCTTCTTCGGGTCCTGCGGGAAATCTTCGCCGAGGGACTTCTTGTAGTGATCCTTGAACAGAACGATCAGCTCGGACATATCGTCCGCGTCCAGTTCATTATCCATCTTAACGCCCTTTTTGTCCTTTACCTGGTCGATAAACTGCTCGAAGGTGGACTTAGGCAGCTCCATAACAACGTCAGAGAACATCTGAATGAAACGGCGGTAGGAATCGCGTGCGAAACGCGGGTTATTGGTCAGCTTGGCAACTGCTTCGCAGATCTCGTCGTTCATGCCGAGGTTAAGGATGGTATCCATCATGCCGGGCATGGATGCGCGCGCACCCGAGCGAACGGATACGAGCAGCGGGCGCTCGGGATCGCCGAGAGTCTTGCCGGTGGTCTTTTCGAGCTTATCGAGGTACTCCAGAATCTGATCCTGAATATCCGGATAAATAGTCTTGCCGTCCTCATAATAACGGGTGCAGGCCTCGGTGGTGATGGTGAAACCCTGCGGCACAGGCATGCCCAGTCCGGTCATTTCAGCCAGATTGGCACCCTTGCCGCCAAGCAGCTCACGCATTTTTCCGTTGCCCTCCGGGAACATGTAAACATACTTTTTCATTTGGGTATTTCCTCCGTTTCGATTGATGCTCTCTCTAATACTCATTCTCTTTATCACGCAAGCACATTATAGCACGTTAGCGGTGAAATATTCCATTGTAGTATTATACCGATTTCCCACGAATATATTGTGCACTTTGACCAATTATGTATTTTTAACCAAAACTCAAACGTTTGCGTAAAATCCATCTTTTTAATTTATCAGAAATTTTGTCCGATTTTTATTTTATCTTTTCCTGTTTTTCTCGATTTTTACGGTGTTTTGGGCGTAAATACGTTTCATGCCCATCAGCCTTCATTTCATTAGGCGTAATGCACAAATTCCTGCAAAGAAAATCGGCGGTCTGAGGCAGACCGCCGATGGAAGCGAAGGAATTGCTGGAAACCACGACACTGATCGCAGGGATGCCGTCGTAGCTGGTCTCGTAGAGCTTGACCGAATACGGATACGTCGAGGACGAGGTGAACGAGCCGCCGGTGAACTGGTAGAAGGTATTTTCGCCCAGTGCGGCATAGTAGCGGAGCAGAATCTTGTCGCCGGCTTCTACCTCTCCCCTGTCGTAGTAGTAGGTGGTCGTGGTGCCCTCCCGGATGGTGCCAAGCAGCGCAACACCGGTCACCGTGCCGAAATCCGGCACCGGATAGTGCTTGCTGTAGCAGCGCGACGCATCCGGCTTGTGGTTGCGGTTATACTCGCCGGGAGAGTACGCCGTACCGTCTCCGATCAGGTTGTTCAGGTAGCGGATCGGCACCGAGTAAGACGGTACGCCGCCGGAATGGCTGCTGACCGTAATGCCGACAACCTTGCCCTCATCGTTGATGAGCGCACCGCCGGAATTGCCGCTGATGACCTGCGCCGTGCTTTCGATCATCGGTGCAAGGTAATCGTCGTTTTCCGGGTCGGTCACCTTACCGGTCGTGACCGTTGCGGCGCCGCCGCCCGGGTAACCAAGCGCGTAGACCGTGTCGCCTTTCTCGACCTCGGTGGTAACACCGAGGTACGGCAGCGTGCTGCCGACTACACGGATATGCGCGATGTCCGCGTCCGCGTCAAAGTTGTAGATCGTGACCTCACGCTTGGTGCCGTCGTACATCTCGGCCACAAGGCGGTAAACGCCGTTGACAAGGTGTCCGCAGGTCACCGCGTCGCCGCGTGCGCTGAGCACAACGCCGCTGCCGATGCCGAGGATGTTGTTCTTGTAATCGTAGGCGTACAGCTTGAAAATCGCCGGTACACAGGCACTGAACACCTCGTCCGCCGTCATGCCGATATGTGCTTCCACAGTAAATCTCTGCCGCAGATCCGGCTTTGCCATACGAGTGACGATAGCCGCAACCTCGCTGCGGCGAATGTTGGTGTTCGGCTTGAAATCATGCGCGTTGTTGCTGCCCGTGAGCACGCCCGCCCGGTACAGACGGTACACATCAGCGGCATAGCCTGCCGACATGTCCACATCCGCAATCGCACCGTCCGCAATGTCGTTGATCGCGGTCAGGGCGTCCTCCGGCAGCGCGTTTGCAAAGATGGACGCAAACTGTGCTCGGGTCGCCGGCTGATCGTAATCCGCATAAGTCGTGTTAATAATACCATTTTCCAATGCATACGTCACATACGGCTGATACCACGGACGAACTTTGTCAAAATCCGCACTGCCGCTGACATAGGTGCTGTGCAGACACGCCGCCAGCTTGATCGCCTGTGCGATCGTCAGGTTGCTGTTCGGCTTGAACTGGGTGGCGTTTACGCCGTCCACCAGCTTGTATTCATACGCCGCCTGAACATTCTGCGCGTACCACTCGGTTGAGGGCACGTCGGTGAACTGTCCGGCAGGATATGTTGTTTTCGAGGTAAAGTTTTCATATCCCGCAAAAGCCGCAGGCAGCATGCCGACCATCAGCGCAGCCGCTGTGATCAGACTGAGCAATCGTTTTTTCACGAATTGCATTCCTCCCTTTTGAGGCGTGGGTTTGTGGATTGGGATACAGGGCCGCAGAGCGACCCTGTACTTCTTTCTTGATGATACACCAAAACCGTGAGGAATTGGTGAATTTTCTGTGAAATCAGTTCTCGTAAGCGGCTACGATCTCGCCGATATACATGGTGTGGTAGTCGTGATCGCCGTACCACTTGTCCTGCACTTCCTGAGCCATATCGTCCGGTGCGATGTCGGTCACACCGCGCTTGCGGCAGATGAGTACCAGCTCAGCCTCCTCGAAGGTCGGCTGACCCTCTACGAATACCGGCGTCAGGCCGCTCTCGTGCATCTTATCCATATCACGGCCGGACTTGGAGCCGAGGGTGTTCAGTGCCTGACGGTTGCCGTCCTTGAGCACGGTCAGGGTGAAATACTCGCCTGCGTCTACAAACTCCTTGGTGAAGCGGCTCTTGCGGATATAGCAGGTCGCACTCGGCTTGCCCCACATAACGCCTACGGCGCCCCAGCTTGCAGTCATGGTGTTCCACTTGTCCTCGGTACCTGCGGAAATCAGCATCCACTTCTGACCGATCAGGTCGAACGGATTGAAAGACTTTTCGGCAATGTTGATCTTCTTCATGATATGTTACCTCCTGAGAGATTTGTTTAGCAAATTGAGCATTGAAAATGGAGAATGAAGAATTATGGAACGGCACAAAGTGCCGGATTCAATACGCGCTTCGCGCGCAAAGATAGCGTTCATTTTCCATTACTGCTGCTTGTCGAGCGGCATTGTGCGGCGCAGTTTCATCTCCTGCCAGTCCTCACGCGAGATGAGGATCTGACGCGGCTTGGAGCCTTCGGATGGGCCGATGATACCGCGGTCCTCGATCTGGTCGATGATACGCGCGGCACGCGAATAGCCCAGCTTCAGACGGCGCTGCAGCATGGATGTGGATGCCTGACGGCAGTCCATGATGACCTCGATGGCTTCCTCGATGAGTTCATCCTCATCGTCGCCCAAATCGTTCGTGCCGCTGCTGCCGCCGCCCTTGTTATTGCCCACCTGCTCGGCCTGCTGCTCGATGTGCTCAAGGATCTCCTCGCTATACTCGGCGGTGCTGGTCTCCTTGATGCGGGCAATAACAGCTTCGATCTCCTCGTTGGAGATGAAGCAGCCCTGTACACGGGTCGGCTTGCCCTCACCGAGCGGCGCATACAGCATATCACCCTTGCCGATCAGCTTTTCTGCGCCGGTCGTGTCCAGAATGATACGGGATTCGATCTGGCTGGCTACCGCAAACGCGATACGCGACGGGATATTTGCCTTCATAATACCGGTGATAACGTCAGCCGACGGACGCTGCGTTGCTACAACAAGGTGCATGCCTGCGGCTCGTGCCTTCTGTGCGATACGGCAGATGGAGTTCTCGACTTCCTTGGCGGCGACCATCATCAGGTCAGCCAGCTCGTCGATCACGATGACGATCTGCGGCAGCACCTGATACTGCTCGGGATGACCGTCCTCGGTCTGCTCGGCTTTGGCCTTTTCGGAACGCATGAGGTCGTTATAGCCGACCAGATTGCGCACCTGATGGTCTGCGAACAGCTTGTAGCGGCGTTCCATCTCACCGACTGCCCAGTTGAGCGCACCGGCGGCCTTTTTCGGATCGGTAACGACCGGAATCAGCAGGTGCGGAATGCCGTTATAGTTGCCCAGCTCGACCATCTTCGGGTCCACCATGATCAGGCGGACTTCCTCCGGCGTGGACTTGTACAGCAGCGAGATCAGCATGGAGTTGATGCACACCGACTTACCGGAGCCGGTGGTGCCGGCAATCAGCATGTGCGGCATCTTGGCAATGTCACCAATGACCGGCTTGCCGGTGATGTCCTTGCCAACGGCAAAGGACAGGCGGCTTTTCGCATTCGCGAACGCCGGAGAGCCGATACACTCGCGGATAAAGACGGTATTGACCGTCTTGTTCGGCACCTCGATGCCGACCGCGACCTTATCCGGGATAGGCGCGATACGCACGTTCGCCGCGCCGAGCGACAGCGCAATATCGTCCGCCAGTGCGGTGATGCGCGAGATTTTGATGCCGCGCGGGATGGTCAGCTCAAAGCGGGTGACCGACGGTCCGCGGACAATGCCGATGATCTGTGCCTCGATGTTGAACGAGTCGAGCGTATCGAGCAGGCACGCCGAGCTTTCGCGCAGCTCGGTCTCCGCACCGGCTACCGAAGCGTGCCTGCCCTGCGTCAGCAGGTCGATCGGCGGGTAGTCGTACACCGGCGCGGGAGCCTTCTGGCTCTCGTCGATCTGCTCGTTCATGGCCGCCTGCTCGATTTCCGAGATGTTCTCGGTCTTTTTCGGCTTGGATGCCGGTGCGGGAGCCGCCTCATGCTCGGGCTCCGGCTCGGAAACGTGCGCCGGTTCTTCCTCCGGCTGCTTGTTTTCGACCAGATCCATAATACTTCCGGCCTTTTTCTTCACGTTATCGCGCAGTGAGCGCAGATATTCGTCCGGCGCGATTGCCTTGCCGTGACGCTTGTTCGGGTCGATCAGTTCCTCGCCCGGCTTATCCTCTCCGGGCGGATCGGCGTCGATCGGGATGTCAAAGTCGGATTTACGGTGCGCACGGCGCTCTTCTCGGCGCTGTGCATGCGCAGCTGCCGCTTCGTGGATGTTCGGCAGCTGAACAGGCGCTTCGTAGCGCTCACGCTCCTCCTCATCCTCGTATTCATACTCAGGCGGACGAACCATGTCGTACAGCGCCTGCGGCGTGATGCGACAGGCCACCAGCAAAGTCACGATGAACAGCACCAGCAGGATGAGCAGTGCGCCGATGGACGAGAGCGCCCACTCGAGCAGGATGTACAGACCGCCGCCCAGCAGACCGCCGGACGAGCCTTCCATACCGGTAGAGAGCAGACCGCTGAGCGTGCTCATGGACAGGTCGTACTCATTTGCACACGAAAAGGCGTGAATGATACTGCCGATCAGCAGCGGCATGAGCGCGATACACGTTCCGCGCAGACGCACAGGACCCTTGGGACGCGCAAACAGCAGCACGGCGATGCCGATCAGCGCAAACGGCATGACATACGCGCCCTTGCCGATGAGCGCACCGATGCCGCGGTGCAGCCACTTGAGCAGCACGCCGTCGATCGGCAGGATCGACAGCAGGCACAGCAGACCGACAATGCCCCAGATCGCGCCCCAGACCGGACGGGACAGGATCGGGCCGAGTTCCTCCGGCTGCGGCTGTGCCGCACGCTTGCCCTTGGGTGCGCTTTTCGTCGATTTTTTAGTTGTGGTTTTCCTTGCAGCCAAAACTTTTATCCTTCAACTTTCTTTGTGATTCAATCTGACGGCGTTCTGCGCCGTTTTTCCGCTTTCTGCGGATACTCTGCAAGTATATTATAGCATAGAAATCCGATTTTTACCACTGTTTTTCCGGAAAACAGCGGCCGGTCTGCTCGTTTAGCCGTTCTCCGCGATGATGCGGTCGATGGCTGCTGCTACGCCGTCCTGTGCGTTGGTGAGCGTCTCGCGCAGGCACAGATTTTTAACGGCTGCGCTTGCGTTTCCCATCGCAATCGGGAGGGCTACGGCGTTCAGCATTTCGAGGTCGTTTTCGCTGTCGCCGATGGCCGCGGCGTGGTCGAGGTCGGTGCCCAGCTCTCGGCACAGCATGCCGAGAGCAACGCCCTTGTCCGCGGCCGGCGTGATGACCTCGAGGTTGTCAGCCGCGCTGCTCATCACGCGGATACCCGGAATCTGTTCCAGTTGCGCACGGGCGCGCACGAGCATGACCGGGTCATGGCTGCGGATGAACATTTTATCGACCGAAACATGGTTTGTGGCAATATATTCCGCAACAGACGGCACAACCTTTTTCGAGCTTAAATAGCCTTCATTCGACTTATATTTGCCAAATTCAATATCATCATACGGGGTAATGAGCAGCGTCTCTCCTGCATACACCATTGTGATCATGCCGATGCGCTCCACCACGGCAGACGCACGCACAGCAGCTTCCCACGGCATGGACATGCGCATGGTGCAGCGCTCCTGCGACACGCTCGACAGCGTCGCGCCGCCCGAGGTGACCATCTGGTCATCCGTGCCGAGCATGAGTGCAAAGTCGCGTGCCTCACCGCAGATTCGTCCGGTGGAGACCACAACATGAATACCGCTCTCGCGGGCACGGCGCACGGCATCGGCGGTCGCCGGAGAGACCTGATTCTGCGGATTGAGCGCGGTTCCGTCTAAATCGAGCGCGATAAGGTCGATTTTTTTCATCTTCTTTCCTCCTGATACTGGCGCTGCTGCGCCGCATATTTCCCATCTTATTCAGCATACCGCAGCTGGGCAAAAATTGCAAGCAAATAAAAAATCGAACATTTGTTCTTGACAAATTCGGATTTTGCTCCTATTCTATGGCTCATCGAAAGGAGGTGAGGCCATGTGCAGCGAAAACGAAAAGCCGGATCAGCTGATCCGCATGCTGTACGACATCGCAGACGATGCGGAAGCACCCGCGAACAGCCGGCTCAGCGCGATCAAGGAAATCCTCGACCGGACGGTCGGCAAGGGCGTGATGCTGGGCGGCGAGCAGACCGAAGCTCAGCCAGTGGAGATCGTGTTTCGGATCGTAGACGATACGAATTCCCCGTAACACGGCGGCAGGCGGCGTTCATGCAGTCGGACACGCTTGAAACGCTGTTCGGCGGCGCGGCAGGCGGCGGCAAAAGCCACGGTCAGCTGCTCGATGCTTTGCGGTTTGCGGTGTGCTATCCGGGTTCACGGCAGCTCATGCTGCGAAGGACCATGCCGGAGCTGGAGCGCTCGCTTGTACCGGCGGCTTTGCGGCTGTATCCGCAGTGCATTGCAAAGTACAAGGTGAGTGAGCACCGGTGGGATTTTGCAAACGGTTCAGCGCTGGAATTCGGGTACTGCGACGCGGAAAGCGACGTGACCAGGTACCAGAGCGCGGAATACGATGTCATCCGGTTCGATGAGCTGACACATTTCACCGAAAGCCAGTTCACCTATCTGCTGTCGCGTATCCGCGGCACGAACGGATTCCCCAAGCAGGTCAAGGCGACGACCAATCCCGGCGGTGTCGGTCACCAGTGGGTGAAGAGCCGTTTTATCGACTCCATGCCGCCGGACACCGTGCGCGAGTTCGACGGCGGCACGCGGCTGTTTCTGCCCGCAAGACTGGGTGACAACCCGTTTCTCCGCAAGGCGGATGCAGGCTACGAGAAACGCCTGAAGCTGCTCTCTCCCACCGATCGGAAAGCACTGCTCGACGGCGTGTGGGAACTGAACGAGGGACAGTATTTCAGCGAATTTTCGCGCGACCTGCATGTTGTAAAGCCGTATGCCATCCCGCATGACTGGCGGCGCTGCCTGACCATTGACTACGGTCTGGACATGCTGGCAGCGCTATGGATTGCGCAAAGTCCGGACGGACACAGCGTGGTCTACCGCGAGCTCTACCGTCCGGGACTCATCATTTCGGATGCAGCGGCGCAGATACTTGCCTGTGAGACGGCCGGAGAACACATTGACTGCCGTCTCGCGCCGCCCGATCTGTGGAACCGACGGCAGGAAACCGGCAGAAGCGCGGTAGAGCTGTTCGCGGACAGCGGACTGGATTTTGTTAAAAGCAGCAATGAACGCGTCGCCGGATGGCTGGCGCTGCACGAGCTGCTCATGCCGCGCAAGGATACGGACGGCGCCGTTCGTCCCAGACTGACGATTTTCGACACCTGCCGCAATCTGATCCGCACGCTGCCTGCACTGCAGCACGACAAACGCAATCCGTCCGACACAGCGAACACGCCGCACGAGCTGACCCATGCGCCGGATGCGCTCCGCGGGTACGCCGCGACCGTGTACGAGCCGGTTAAGGCTGTCCCTCAGTCAGCGTATGACTGCGAGGTAGGCGAATTTCTCAGGTTTTAGCACAGCAAAGGAGGATTTGATGGAAATTTTATGTTACACGCTGTCTGCGGCGATACTGGTCCTGACCGGTGCAATCATCTCCGGCGGTGTGGTTCTGCCGCGGCGTTTGCCAAAGGAGCACACGGCAGAATCTACGCCGGAGGATACGCTCAGCCGCGATCTGGCGGCGCTGATGAACTACGGACGAGAGGAGGACAACGATGAAATTTGATCCGTCACCGACGGCAATCTGGAAGAAATATGAGCGCGACCGCGACTACAAGCGCTCAATCGGTTTATACGACCGTGTTCGGCGCAACGAGGCGTTTTACCTCGGCAGGCAGTGGGAGGGGCTGCGCGTGCAGTCGCTCGACCCGCTGATCTTCAACGTGCTGCGCCGCTGCGTCAACCTGTTTGTGGCCATGCTGGTCTCCGACGATGTGGCGGTACGCGCCCAGCCGTTTGACATGGATGAGGACGGGCGGCAGACCGCGCATGTGCTCGAACGCGCGTTTGCATCCGCGATCGAGCGTTCGGGTGTCAAGGCACTCGGCCGCCCGCTGCTGAAAAACGCCTGTGTGGACGGTGATGCTTGCTTCTACATGCACTTTGATCCGGCGCTTGAGACCGGTCAGGCGGTTAAGGGCGATATTGCGGTGGAGCTGATCGATTCCACGAACATCTGCTTCGGCAACGCCGCCTGCGATGAGGTACAGCGCCAGCCGTACATTATCATTGCCATGCGGCGCGATGCGGACGAGGTGCGCCGCGAAGCGCGGGAGAACGGACTCTCCGCGGACGAGATCGAAGCCATCCGGCCGGATGACAGCGGCGAATACCACCGTTACCGTACCTCGGCGGACGGCGAGCGCGTGACCTTACTCCTGCACATGCGCAGGACCGAGAACGGCATTGCCTTCTGCAAGACCACGCGGAATGCCGTTGTCATGCCCGAAAAGGTGCTTCCCTATCGGCTGTATCCGGTGACGCATCTGTGTTGGAACCGCGTGCGCGGCTCGTGCCACGGCGAAAGTCCGCTGACCGAGGCCATTCCGAACCAGATCGCCATCAACAAGCTGTACTCGATGTACGTCCAGTGCATCAAGCAGGTGGCGTTCCCTAAGATCGTGTACGACATGACGCGGTTCCCGAACGGCTGGTCGAATGACGTCGGCAAGGCAATCGGCATGCGCGGCAACCCGAACGACGCCATCGCGGCGGCGTTCCGTGCACCGGATATCTCGGCGCAGGTGCTGCAGCTGCTCAAGCAAATGATGACCGATACCGCGGAACTCATGGGCGCAAGCGAAGCCGCACTCGGCACGGTCAATCCGGACAACACCTCGGCAATTATCGCGGTGCAGAACGCAACGGCGGCTCCGCTCGAGCTGACAAAAATGGAGTTCTACCGCTTTACCGAAGACTGGGCGCGCGTGTTTCTCGATCTGATGGGCGCTCACTACGGTGTGCGCACGCTCGTTCTGCCGAACGAGGACGGCGGCGAACCCGAAAAATGCACGTTCGACTTCTCCGCACTCGCCGGACAGGACATGCGCCTGCAGGTGGATGTCGGCGCGGCAAGCTACTGGTCCGAAACCATGCAGACGATGACAAACGATCATCTGCTGGAGAGCGGCGTTATTTCCGACCCGCTCGTATATCTGGAAAACGTACCGGATTATCAGGTACGCGGCAAACACGACCTGCTGCACGCACTCCGCGTACAGCAACAGCAGCAAAAGGAGGCAAACAATAATGCAGAAAACCACAGTGAATCCCAATCCTGAGCAGGAAATGACGGTCAATCCGTTCGCGCAGGAGCAGGCGGCGGAAATCCAGCCGCAGGAAAATGCACAGACCTATCCGGTCGAGGTGGATGGCGATATCGTCGAACTGACGCTCGAAGAGCTGATTGACGCAGCCGCACAGGGACTTTCCAAGCGCAACGCGTACATTCGCCGCAACCGCGCGGCAAACGCCATGCCGAACGGCCAGATCTACGCCGCATTCGTCGAGGAATATCCCGATGTCCGTCCCGAGGACATTCCGCAGCAGGTATGGGAGTGGGCGCAGCAGGAAGGCTCGCTCGTATCCGCGTACCGCAAGTGGGAGATTGCCGAGTTGAGAGACGAACTCGCCGCCCTCGAGATGAACCAGAAGAACCGCCGTGCGGCGGTCGGTCCGGCGCAGTCGGACGGGGAACCCACGGGAGCGGATCCGGTCACCCTCGCTTTGCTCGGCAAGTAACATTCTCATTACTTCACGATTTAACATTTATATAGGAGGTAAATTTTTATGGCTATCAATCTCGCAAGCAAGTATTCCGACCAGATTGCGGAGGTATTCACCCGTGCGTCCTTCATCAAGGGCAAAACCGCGGAGACGTATGACCTGACCGGCGTGAAAACGCTCAAGGTTTACACCCCGATCACGGTGGAGGAGGTCGATTACGACCGTGACGGCGGTCTCAAGCGCTACGGCGATGTGACCGAAATGCAGGACGTGGTGCAGGAACTGACCATGACGCAGGACAAGGCGTTCACCCTGACCATCGACAAGGGCAACAACCTCGATCAGAATCTGGTCAAGAACGCCGCCGACATGCTGCGCCTGCAGCTGAATGAGAAGTCCACGCCGGCGGCGGACAAGTACGCATTCAAGCGCTTTGTCACCATGGCGGGCAGCATTGTGGAAAGTGCAAAGCCGACCAAGGCGAATATCATCAGCAAGATTGCGGATGCGTCGCAGGCACTTGACGATGCGCTTGTGCCGGACGACAACCGCTATCTGTACCTGACCAGCGAAATGTACAAGCTGGTGTGCACCTCGGACGAGTTTGCCGGTGTGGACGTGCTGGCGCGTCAGTCCATCGCCAAGGGCGTGTGCGGCGAGGTATTCGGCATGAATGTCGTCCGCGTTCCCAAGAGCTATCTGCCGGAGGACGTGTACTTCCTCGTTGCACACAAGGATGCCGTGCTCATGCCGTACAAGATCGCGGATGCCAAGGTGCACGAGGACCCGGTCGGCGTATCCGGTGCGCTGATCGAGGGCCGTCACTACTACGACGCGTATGTGCTCGGCGCAAAGTGCGGCGGCGTATATGCACTGGTCGATGAGGACTGCCGCTCGAGCGCACCGACCATCAGCCAGGGCAAGATCACCGCGTTCGGCAAGGTGCGCTACACCCTGGACGGCTCGGATCCGCGCTACTCGGATTCCGCGAAGGATTATGTTGCCGGCACCGTGCTGACGCCTGAAACCGGCTGCAAGATCCGCGCATACTGCGTGCAGTCCGGCGCGTATCCGTCCGAGGTAGCGGAAGGCTAAATTCAAATAGCAGATAAGAGTTAGGAGTGAGGATATAGGAGTTTTTCTTCGTTTACTTCTCACTCCTTCTCCTAACTTCTCACTGTATCCAATGAACCCATCACAAAGGAGGTAACCCTATGACCGGAACCGAATGCTTTCGTGCAGCGCTGAATATTTTATCCGAAACACCGGACAGCGGCGTGTATTACGAGCAGTTTGCGCTCGGTGCGCTCAACCAGCTGTTAGCGAACAGCCTGCGCGAGATGAACGCAGAACGTGCGTCTGACGGCAAAGACGTGCTGCTTGTGCCGCCGCGCATGACGGCGCTGACCGAGGAGCTGCCCGCCGGCGACTGGCTGGCGCGCGAATGTTTTCCGTACGGACTGGCGGCGCTGCTTGTCGCGGATGACGACAAGGCCAAGTTTAACTGGGCGGCAACCGAGTACAGCGAACGCCTGCTGAGTCACTGTCCCGCGCAGTTTACCGCCGTGCAGGAGATGATTTAATGCGAAGCTATGAATTTCCCTATCCGGAGGCCGAGCAGCAGACCGTGGTCAGCCGGTTCGGCGGCATCGACTGCCGCACGCATCCGACCAAGGTTTCCCTCTCCCGCTCGCCGGATATGCAGAACATGATCTGCGACCAGAACGATTTTCTGGTAAAGCGCACCGGATGGCGCACACAGGCGCAGTTTAACGCACCCATCTACGGGTTATTCGCCATGCCGGACGGTGTGGGCTGTGCCGTTCATGCGGGTGCAAAGCTGTATTTTCGGGCGCCGGACGGCACGCAGACCGAGCTGTGCGCAGACATGAACGAGGCGTTTTCCCAGTCGTTTACGATGAAGGGTGTACTCTATCTGATGGACGGCAAAACCTATCGTGCGGTGCGCAAAAGCAGCAAAAATACGGCCTGGGAAGCCGTTTCCGTATCCGGCACAGCCTATGTGCCGACCACGACCATCTCTGCGGCGCCGACCGGCGGCGGCACCAGCTACGAGGCAGTAAATCTCTTGACGCCTAAGCGCATCAACACCTTTATCGGGGACGGCACGGCGACCCAGTTCAAGGTGGACGCGACCGACCTCGACGCAACAGCTGTCACGGCTGAGGTAAACGGCTCGGCGGTTACCGTTTCGGCGGTCAACCGCTCGACCGGTCTGGTAACGCTGGCCGCTGCTCCGGCAAACGGAAACGGTCTGGCAAATGTGTCCATCGCGTTTGCCAAAACCGTCAGCGGGCATGCGGACAAGATCAACAAATGCCGCTTTGCCGGGCTGTACGGCGGCAAAAACGACACGCGCGTGTTCCTCTCCGGCAACCCGGACGAGCCGGACTGTGACTGGCAGAGCGGCCTATACGACCCGACCTACTTTCCGGACACCGGCTACACCCGCATGGGCACGGACGCATCTGCGATCGTCGGCTATCTCAAGCAGTACGAAAGTCAGGTCGTGGTCAAGTCCGGCGGCGCACAAGAGGCGACCAGCTATCTGCGCACCTACATGATGGCGGATGACGGTTCCGCGCTGTATCCGCTCAAGCAGGGCGCGCAAGGTGAAGGCGCGATTTCGAGCCGCTGCTTCGCCGTGCTGAACGACCTGCCGCTGTATCTCTCGGCAAGAGGTGTGCAGGGCGTGTACGGCACCGCCGTTGCCGAACAGCGGACGATCCGCTCGGTATCCGATGCCATTGTGCCGAAATTATCGCAGGAGGCCGACCTCCAAAACGCCTGTGCGGTGGTATTTGAGGGCAAATATTATCTGGCAGTAAACGGACACATTTATGTCGCGGACGGCTCTCTGACCGAGGAAAACGGCGATCCGGCGTGGTTTTTCTGGGTCAATGTGCCTGCACAGTGTCTGGCGGTGCTGAACGGTCAGCTGTGGTTCGGCACGGCAGACGGCCGGCTGTGCCGCTTTGCCAAAAGCGAGGAGGAGCACGCCTATCTTGATGACACGGCGGCGATTGCCGCGTACTGGCGCACGCCTACCCTGCCGCTCTCCGACTGGAGCCGCTTCAAGACCGTGCGGGACGTGATTCCGACGCTCATGCCGCATTCGCGCTCGGGCGCGACCGTGCAGTACGAGAACGAAAACGGTGCCCAGCTTGCGCTTTCCCGCAATATGGACCTGTTTTCCTTCCGCACACTGGATTTTTCGCGGTTCTCCTTCCGGTGCATTCCGGGTGCGGTGACGTACCGCACCCGATGGAAGCAGCACCGCAGTCCGCTGTTTGCCGTGCGCATCGGCAACGACCGGCCGGATGAGCCGTTTGGTCTGCTCGCGCTCACCATCCGCTGGACACAGGGTCAGACCGTAATTTAGAAAGGAGGATTCCCCTTTGGCAATCATCAAATCAACTTCCACACGCCGAACATCAACGATAAAGTCAACCGCATCCAAGTCCACTTCGACTAAGACGGCGACAAGCAAATCGACGTCGAGCAAGTCCTCCGGCACGCTCAATTCCAATGGCTACCGCGACAATTTTGACTACTCGGCGGCGATCGCCGGCACGACTGATTCAGCGAAACGCCAGCAGCTGCTGAGCGAACGCCAGAACAAGATTGACTCACTCGGTCTCGGCGGCAAGGTTGCATCCAACGACGCGGTTTCGACGTGGAACGGCACCTACCGTCCGTACTCGGTTTCAAGCACAACAACCGGTGCAAACCGCGTCAGCAGCCTGTATGATGCGGCGGAAAATGCCCGTTTCAAGCGATTTGAGACCGCCCGCAGCCGCATTGCAAGGCAGCTGGAGAGCAATCTCGCATCCATCGAGAACGACTACGCCGCCGGTATGCGTCAGACCGATATCAATGCCCGACAGTCCGCAGTGAATAACGAGGAAAAGCTGGCGGCGCTCGGACTTAACATGGGCGCACGAGAGCAGGCGACCACCAGCGGCATGGCGGAGACCAGCCGTATCGCGGTGGACAACCGGTACCGCAGCGACCTGAATGCGCTCGGCCAGGCGCGTCTGTCCGCGCGTGCGGCGGCGCAGAATGCTGCCGATGAACAGACCGCAGCCGCCGAGAGCAGCTACTATACCGCATCGGAAAATGCAGCGCTCCAGCAGGCACAGGCGGCGCTGAGCCAGTTTAACGCCGACCGCGATTACGGCTTGTCCGTAGCCGGTCTGACCGGCTTCCTGAACGGCACGCCGACACTGAACTGGCGCAATTATCAGCTGAATGTCAGCAGTGCGGCGGCGAATGCACAGACCCGTGCCTACGAGCAGGCGCTTGAGCGCTGGAAAACCAGCGGCTACGTACGGCAGGGTGACGCGGCGATCCTCGGTGTGCCTGCCGGAACGCCGACCGCCGATGTCAGCTACAAGAACGCAGCACTTGCGCTGCAGCGATGGAAGAACGGCTACGGCGGTTGATTTTCTCAAGTCGCGTCTATCCGAAAAAACAAATCACCTCTGCACACAAGGTGCAGAGGTGATTTATGATAAAGAAATGAAAATGTGAGCAATTTTAACCAAAACAGCCAGATTCTCCGTTTCAGCACAGAGAATTCGCTATGTTACTGCAGTTATGATAGCACAGGTTTGTCCGTCCGTCAACCCAAGCGCAAGAATTTACTATATATTCGCAAGAAATTTCTATATAAAAAGGCTCAATCATTACATCAGAAATCCTTCATCCCACAGCTTTTATGATTGAGCCATAAAAAAACCGCACGCAAAAGCGTGCGGTTTTCTCATATTGCAGTAACGGTAAGGACGGAGACTTACTTGTTCTTCAGGTTGAAGAAAGCCTTCTTGCCCAGGAACTGTGCAACATCCTCGCCCAGCTCTTCCTCGATGCGGAGCAGCTGATTGTACTTTGCAACGCGGTCGGTACGAGACGGAGCACCGGTCTTAATCTGGCCAGCGTTCAGTGCAACAGCGATGTCAGCAATGGTAGCATCCTCGGTCTCGCCGGAACGGTGGGATACAACTGCAGTGTAGCCGGCACGGTTAGCCATCTGGATAGCATCCAGGGTCTCGGTCAGGGAGCCGATCTGGTTAACCTTGATCAGGATGGAGTTAGCAACGCCAAGCTCGATGCCCTTGGACAGACGAGCGGTGTTGGTTACGAACAGGTCGTCGCCAACCAGCTGGATCTTGTCGCCCAGAGTCTTGGTCAGCATAGCCCAGCCTTCCCAGTCTTCCTCTGCCATGCCGTCCTCGAGGGAGATGATCGGGTACTTCTCAGCGAAGTTCTTCCACATCTTAACCAGCTGCTGCTGAGTCAGCTTCTTGCCGGACTTCGGCTGGATATAGCACTTCTCCTCGTCGTTCCACCACTCGGAGGAAGCAGCGTCGATCGCGATCATGAAGTCCTCGCCCGGCTTGTAGCCAGCTTCTTCGATTGCCTGAACGATAACCTTCAGAGCATCCTCGTCCTTCTTCAGGTTCGGAGCGTAGCCGCCCTCATCGCCTACACCTGCTGCCGGAGTGCCGTTCTCCTTCAGGGTGGTCTTCAGCTGATGGAATACCTCTGCACAGCGGCGCAGAGCCTCGCGGAAGGACGGAGCGGAAACCGGCATGATCATGAATTCCTGAATCTCAACGTTGTTGGTAGCGTGTGCGCCGCCGTTCAGGATGTTCATCATCGGCATCGGCAGGGTCTTAGCGTTGCAGCCGCCGATGTAGTTGTACAGCGGCAGACTCAGAGCCTCTGCAGCAGCCTTGGCAACAGCCAGGGATACGCCGAGGATAGCGTTTGCGCCGAACTTGGTCTTGTTCGGGGTGCCGTCAGCCTCGATCATAGCCTTGTCGATTGCCTGCTGGTCGAGAGCGTTCATGCCGATAACAACCTCAGCGATCTCGCCGTTTACAGCGTCAACAGCCTTGAGTACGCCCTTGCCGTTGTAGCGGGACTTGTCGCCGTCACGCAGCTCGCAAGCCTCGAAGATACCGGTGGAAGCACCGGACGGAACAGCAGCGCGGCCCATGTATGCGCCGGTGTCGCCCTCAACGTAAACCTCAACCTCAACGGTCGGGTTGCCGCGGGAGTCCATAACTTCGCGGCCGATTACATCAACAATTTCAATGTAGCCCTTCATAATTCTTTCTCCTTCTTATTATAAAATAAAATGGTTGGCTAACGAAACAGCAAAAATCACATTTTTGCTGCGCCGCGCGCACGCGGCGATAAAATTCCCCATAAAAGTCCAGCTCTGCCGGACTTTTATACCACTGCTCCGGGACGCGTGTCCCGAACCGTCTTTGCCGTGCAAAGATGAGGGGGATATCCGAAAAAGTTTCCTTGGGAACTTTTTCGGTATCTAAGGGGGACAGCGTCCCCCTTGGAGACTTACTTAACAAGCAGACTGTGACCCGTCATCTCTGCAGGCTGCGGAATGCCCATCATATCCAGCATGGTGGGAGCCAGATCAGCCAGTACGCCGCCGTCTGCCAGCTTGCCCTCGTGACCGACCATTACAAGCGGCACCGGGTTAGTGGAGTGTGCGGTGAACGGAGTCACACCATCAGCGTCGAGCATCTGATCGACGTTGCCGTGGTCGGCAGTGATCAGGCACTGGCCGCCCATCTTGAGGATGGCGTCAACGACCTTGCCTACGCCGTCATCGGTAGCCTCAATCGCCTTTACGGCAGCCTCGAATACGCCGGTGTGACCTACCATATCGCAGTTTGCGAAGTTGAGGATAACAACGTCGTACTTGCCGGACAGGATGCGCTTTACGCACTCCTCGGTAACGGCAGGCTCGCTCATCTCCGGCTGGAGATCATAGGTTGCAACCTTCGGGGACGGGATCAGAGCGCGATCCTCGCCCGGATACTCCTTCTCAACGCCGCCGTTGAAGAAGAACGTAACGTGTGCGTACTTCTCGGTCTCGGCAATGCGGAGCTGGGTCATACCCAGATCGGAGATATATTCGCCGAACGTGTTCTTCAGGCTCTGCGGCTTGAAGGCGATTTCCACGCCCGGAATAGTAGCATCGTACTGCGTCATGCAGACGTAGTGAATCTTAGGCTGTACGCGCTCAAAGCCGGTGAACTCCGGATCAACGAATGCACGGGTGATCTCACGTGCACGGTCGGGACGGAAGTTTGCGAAGATGATCGCGTCGTCATCCTTGACGGTCGCGCCCTCGGTAACGATAACCGGAACAACGAACTCGTCGGTTACGCCGTTTGCGTAGGACTGCTCCATGGCCTCGTGTGCGGTAGCAGCGTGCTCGCCCTCGCCGAGTGCAATGGCGTTGTACGCCTTCTGCACACGATCCCAGCGGTTATCACGGTCCATTGCATAGTAACGGCCGGATACGGTTGCGATGCAGCCGACCTCGACAGCGTCGATCTTGGCCTGCAGGCGGTCGATATACTCAATACCGGACTGCGGCGGCGTGTCACGGCCGTCCATGAAGCAGTGGAAGCAAACCTTGCGCAGACCATTGCGGCGTGCCAGCTCGAGCAGCGCGAACATGTGGTCAATGTGGGAATGCACACCGCCGTCAGACAGCAGACCGAAAATGTGCAGGGTGGAATCGAACCACTTGCACTGGTTGATAGCGCTCATCAGAGCCGGATTCTCGAAGAAATCGCCGTCCTGGATGGCCTTAGTGATGCGGGTCAGCTCCTGATATACAATGCGGCCTGCACCGATGTTGGTGTGGCCAACCTCGGAGTTGCCCATCTGGCCGTCCGGCAGACCAACGTCCAGACCGGATGCACCGATATAGGTGAGCGGGTTCTCTGCGAAAATCTTATCGAGATTCGGCTTTTTAGCAGCCTCGATGGCGTTGCCCTTGGTCTCCTCGCGGTGACCGAAGCCGTCCATGATGATCAGAGCGGTCGGCTTCTTCGGGCCCTCTGCCTTCTTGGCAGCAGCGGTGGCTGCCTTGGGCTTGCGGCCGCGCTTTGCTGCCGGCTTTTTCTCCTCGGCAGTCTTAGCAGCGGTCTTGCGAGTACGCTTTGCCGCCGGCTTTTTTGCAGGAGCCGGATCTGCCAGAACATTAACCGGTGCGGAAGTCTTGATCTCGACTACCTCTACCTCCGGCATGCCCGGCATAGTGGTTTTTTTCATACTGATAAAACTCCTTTACAGAAGCGAACGATAAGAGAATAAAAGGGGACACGATATGCACCATGTCCCCCTCCGCAAAACGGTGAGGGAGCGTTTCCCTTTCCCGTATCCTTATCTTACTGGTTAGCTGCTTCTACGATGGTAGCGAAGTCAGCGCTCTTCAGGGAGGCACCGCCGATCAGGCCGCCGTCAACGTCCGGCTGAGCCAGCAGCTCGGAAGCGTTCTTCGCGTTCATAGAACCGCCGTACTGGATGGTGATGCCGCGTGCAGCGCGTGCGCCGTACTTCTCGCGCAGGCAGTCACGGATAGCGGAGCAAACCTCGTTAGCCTGCTCTGCGGTAGCGGTCTTGCCGGTACCGATTGCCCAGATCGGCTCGTAAGCGATAACGACCTTCTTGATGTCCTCAACAGCTACGTTCTGCAGAGCGATCTTGATCTGCTTGCGGATAACTTCCATGGTAACGTCCTGCTCGCGCTCGGTCAGAGACTCGCCTACGCACAGGATCGGGCGCAGACCGTTCTCAAGAGCGACCTGAACCTTCTTGCCGCAAGCCTCGTCGGTCTCGTTGAAGTACTGACGGCGCTCGGAGTGGCCGATGATAACGTACTTAACGCCCAGCTCCTTGAGCATGTCAGCGGAGATCTCGCCGGTGAACGCGCCGGACTTCTCGAAGTGCATGTTCTCAGCGCCGATTGCAATCTTGGAGCCCTTAGCAGCCTTTACAGCAGCCTGAATATCGGTAAACGGTACGCAAAGAACCATCTCGCACCACTTGGTCTTGGACAGGAGCGGCTTCATCTCTTCGATCAGAGCCTTTGCCTCTGCCGGAGTCTTGTTCATCTTCCAGTTGCCGGCGATAATGGTCTTACGATATCTGCGATTCATGTTGGTTTTACCCCTTTCAAACATTCGGACGGACATTTCCGTCTTAAATCTTTATGTATTTATACGGAGCGCTCAACAGAACGCGCTCCGATATAAAGCGTTCCTAATGGACTTACTTGTCCTGCAGGCATGCGATGCCCGGCAGCTCCAGACCCTCGAGGAACTCCAGAGAAGCGCCGCCGCCGGTGGAGATGTGGGTCATCTTGTCAGCAAAGCCCAGCTTCTCAACAGCAGCTGCGGAGTCGCCGCCGCCGATGATGGAAACAGCCTTGCTCTCAGCGATTGCCTTGGCAACAGCCTTGGTGCCGACTGCGAAGGTGTCAAACTCGAATACGCCCATCGGACCGTTCCAAACAACAGTGCCTGCGTCCTTGACAGCCTCGGAGAACAGCTCTACGGTCTTCGGGCCGATGTCCATGCCCATCATGTCAGCCGGGATCTTGCCAGCCTCGTATACGACCGGAGCAGCGTCCGCGCCGAAGTGATCTGCACAAACGGTATCAACCGGCAGAAGCAGCTTAACGCCCTTGTCAGCAGCCTTCTTGAGCAGGCCAAGTGCCAGCTCGATCTTGTCTTCCTCACAGAGAGAGGTACCGATCTCGCCGCCCTTTGCCTTGGAGAAGGTGTAGGCCATGCCGCCGCCGATGATGATGGTGTCGCACTTGTCGATCAGGTTCTCGATAACGCCGATCTTGTCGGAAACCTTAGCGCCGCCCAGGATTGCAACGAACGGACGAGCCGGGTCGCTCAGAGCCTTGCCCATGATGGAGATTTCCTTCTTGATCAGGAAGCCGCATACAGCCGGCAGGTAATCTGCGATGCCTGCGGTGGAAGCGTGTGCACGGTGTGCGGTGCCGAATGCGTCGTTGACGTAAATGTCAGCCATGTCAGCCATAGCCTTTGCCAGTGCAGCGTCGTTCTTGGTCTCGCCCTTTTCAAAGCGAACATTCTCAAGCAGAACGACCTCGCCCGGCTTAACCTCAGCGGCCAGCTTCTTAGCGTCCTCGCCTACAACGTCCTTTGCCAGCTTGACTTCCTTGCCAAGCAGCTCGCTCAGGCGCTTAGCGACCGGAGCCAGCGAATACTTCATGTTTACTTCGCCCTTCGGACGGCCGAGGTGCGAGCACAGGATTACAGCAGCGTTGTGATCCAGCAGGTAGTTGATGGTCTCCAGCGAAGCACGGATGCGCTTGTCGTCGGTGATGTTGCCGTTCTCGTCCTGCGGTACGTTAAAATCGCAGCGGGCAATTACCTTCTTGCCGGATACGTCGATATCCTCAACGCTCTTCTTGTTATACTGCATAAATATCCCTCTCCTTTAAGATGTATTATAAAGTTACGATAAGGAACAAAAGCACGGTTGTTATTACTACAATAATTCCGTTTCCAATACAGAATTATACTCGTAATTCGTGTCATTCGCAAGCAAAATTGTGAAAATCATCACATTCCAACTCGCTTTTAGAGGATTTTTGCGTTTTTCGCCAAAAAGTTGCGAAATATTAAACAACATTCACAATTTTTGCATCAATCCCGCGGCGTTCCATAATACGCTACAGCCATCGCCAGCGGACCAGTATTTGTCAGAACCGAGGGACCGATCACTACGCGTTCCACATCGCGGAATCCAATTTCGGTACGCAGACGCTTTTCCATTTCATCCAGACGCTCGGCAGGTACGTCGCCGTAGAGCAGGATAGCCGTCTGCTTATCCGGCTGCACCACACGGGCGGAGACTTTTTTGCTCATTCCGGCAACGAGTGCCTTCTCACCGCGCACCTTGTCACACACCTTTACCGCACCGTCATACACATGGCTGATGGGCTTGAGACCGAGCGCCTCACCCACGAAAGCCGCGCCGCCCGAAATACGGCCGGACTTCTTGAGGAACTTGAGGCTGTACACGCCGAGGTAAGCTTCCACGCGGTTAAGACGGCTCTTTACCACGCTGACGATCGCGTCGAAGCTCTCGCCCTGCTCGCGCATTTCGGCAGCCTTGACAACAATGTGTCCGTAAATATAGGTGTATGTCTTGGAGTCGATGACCTCGATGGTCATTTTGCCCTCGCCCTGCTCCTCCTCAAACATGGATTTTGCAAGGCAGGCCGCCTGATAGGTACCCGAGCCGCCGCCATTGATGAGCACTGCCAGCAGATGCGTGCAGCCGCGCTCAAATGCACGGTTGTAGGACTCGAGGAATACGGTCGGCGTAGTCATGGCCGTGCCGGGAATCTCGCTGCTGGTCTCGAGCAGCCTGCAGTACTCTTCGGACGTAATGTCATAGTATTCGCGGAAGCTGCGTCCCTCATGCGTCAGCATGATCGGAACGATCTCGATTCCGTGGGCTTCCACCAGCTCGTGTGGGATATCCGACGAGGAATCGGTCAAAATATGAATCTTTTCCATGCTTTACTCCTTTATGCCTGCGGAAACGGTCCCGCAAGTCTCAGATTTTCAAAGCCGGTCTGCCGCAGTGCCTCAAACACAATAACAGCGACCGAGTTAGACAGATTAAGGCTGCGCGCGCCCTCTCTCATGGGAATGCGAACGCAGCGTTCCGGGTGCTCGATGAGCAGCGCTTCCGGCAGACCGCGGGTCTCTTTGCCGAACATCAGGTAGTCGCCGTCGCGGTATTCCACCTCATGATAGGCGTGCGGCGCCTTTGTTGTCGCATAGAAGTAGCGGCCGTCCGGATTTTTCTCAAAAAATTCATCCAGATTTTTATACATACGCACATCGAGCAGGTGCCAGTAATCCAGACCGGCCCGCTTCATGCGCTTATCGTCGATAGCAAAGCCGAGCGGCTCGACCAGATGCAGCACACAGCCTGTCGCCGCACAGGTGCGGGCAATGTTGCCGGTGTTCTGCGGGATCTCCGGCTCGACCAAAACAATGTTGAGCATACTTTCGCCTCATTTACGAACTAAACTTCTTCTATTTTATGCGATAACACCGTATTTTTCAAGGTATATTCCCATTTTTTCGCAAAAAAGTTTCCTCTGAACACAAGATTCAGAGGAAATTTTCATGCACTATGCTAATTTTCTGATGATTTTGGATGAACGGCACATATCTTCAATTACTCAATATCCGCATAGACGCCATAGATATAGCCTTCCGCTGCGGCCTGCTCATCGGTCAGCACTTCGCCGGTAAGGCTCGGACCGGACGTATCGTCCTTGTATTCCACGCCCAGCTTGCCGGTGTGCAGCGTCATCGAGCGGGTCTGCTCCGAGCCGTCAGTAAAGGTGATGGTAACGGTCAGCTTTGCGCCCTCAAAGCCGTCCACGGCCGCGTGCCACGAATCCTGCAGATCATCGTCCGTGGTTTCCGGCATGCTCGACAGCCACAGACCGTAGCTGGCGTCCGGGTCGTACGCGTCGGTGAAGCCGTTGTCCAGCTTCCAGCACAGGTCGGCGTACATATGCATCTCGTCACTGCCCCAGACCATGATCCGGTCTGCGCCGTCGAGTTCGGGGTTTGTGCCCTGATGCATCGAGCGCACCCACTCGTCGCGGTCGGCCGATGTATCCTTGACGGTTTTCGTGCGGTAGACTGCGCCCTTGTCAATGGTTGCGGATACGGTCTTGATATCCTCACCGGTGACTTTGAACAGACAGCCGGAGTAGAAACCCTTTTCCGGATCGTCTGCGCCGCTGCCGGTATCGAACACGATTTTGCTGTCCTTCGGCTGACGCAGCTCGCCGGTATCGGCAGCATAGGCTGCAAAGCCGAATGTGTGACTGATGGCATCCGCTACGACTGCACTGCCGGTCTGCGCGGTGCCATTATGCGTGCGATAAACCGCCGTACCGCCCAGCACAATACCGAACGCGCAGGCTGCCGCCAGAAGGCGCTTTGCCATTCCCCACGGATGGCGCGGCACCGCATGCAGCGGTTCGTTCGTCAGCTTACGCGCTTCACGAGCTGCTGCCAGCGTGCGCTCCTTGAGCTCCTGCGGAGCCTTGATGTCCTTCAGTTCGTTCCAGTTGTTCTTCATCGTAAGATCCCTCCAAATCCAGCTTTAATTGCTTTCTTGCGCGATGCAGCCGCGTGCGTACCGTTGCCGGACGGCAGCCGACCATTTCCGCGATCTCCTCTGTGCGGTAGCCCTCCACATAGTGCAGCCACACCGCGATTCGCTGATCGTCCGGCAGTGCGTGTACCGCCTGCCACAGCTCGCTGCTGCTTTCCGGTTCCGGAGCGGCAGCATCCGCGGCAGCTTCCATCGGTGCGGTGCGCTTAAACCACGCCGACCGGCGAAGATCGGCGCACCGGCTGAGCGTTACGCGCAGCAGCCATGCTTTCAGGTGTTCGGTGTCGCGGAAATCGGTGTCGTCCCGCAGCAGCCGGAGAAAGACTTCCTGATAGACGTCCTCTGCGTCCGCGCGGCTGTTCAGTCTGCACAAAGCTAAGCGATAGACCGCGTCGCCGCAGGTGACCATCGCCTGCTGCAGAAATGCGTCTGACCTGAGTGTTGTCTGCATTGCTCTCTCCTCCTTTCACCACCAACACGTTTTGCAGCGGCAAATCGTTCCCGCTGCCGCCGGATTTTTTGAGATTTCGGCCTATTTTCCCTTTGCTTTGTGTTTGCCTACAATTTACAGAGGTTATTCTTGTGATATATGCACAAAAACTTTCGCGTTTTCTCTGGAACATTAAACAAAAAATCTATTGCATTTTTATCTAAAACGACTATAATAATAATTGTTCTAAGGAACACAACAAATCGACAATAACCAACAACCACATTGGTTTTTATATTTCATTTGCTCTCTTTTTTTCTTTTTTCTTTCTTTACTCTTTACCTGCTCTTTGAGGGAAAATCGCCGTCTGATTCATCAGGCGGCTTTTTTCCGCCTTGCGGCAAAAAAGCTGCGGTTTAACCGCAGCTTTCAGTCTGTCGATAAAGTCAATCTATCGTTTTTACTTTTCGTGCGGCAGCATGCATAAAATAGAATTTGCACAGCAAATTCATAATTCCCGGGGGCGTGTACCTCGGGAATTATACAAGGGACGAAAAATTGTGCCCGTAGGGCGCGGCTTTTCGTCAAGATTCGATTGAAAGCGTGGTTTCAATCGAGAGGCTGCTCGAAAAACGGAGTTTTTCGACAGCCTCAAAGCTGCGGTTTAACCGCAGCTTTTTTAGTTTGTTCCGACAGTATGCGTTACAGCGCTGCCTGTGGTATCATACGGATACAGGGTATTCAGAGCCGCCGCAAGCGCCGGACTCTCCAGCGTATACCATCTGTCCTTGCCATGTAGTTCTGTTTTCAGCAGCAGCAATTCTTCCGAATCATTCCTGCACAGAAAGAGCATATAATCTGCTTCCGCGCTGTCTATTTGCACTGCAACGACGCACGGAATCCTGGTATTCGTGCCGTACGGTGTCCATCTGCCCGGAAAGCGCCGCTTGCCCTTACTGTCTGCAAGCAGCTGCACGATCGTCTCCCGATTTTCCGCAGAAAGTGTAATTTCTTCGGACGGGAACGCATAGTTATAAATCGTTTTGCTCGTCACCGGCGTATAGCTGTACGCCTTCCACGAAAACGAATCATCGACTGCACAGCCGATCTTCCGTGGTGCAAAGAATATGCCATAGATCCCAACCGCACAAAGCAGAAGGAGCAGCGCCGCTGTCACTGCACATTTGACCGATTTCTTCATATTGTCTTCCTCCCGATTCTCTATCCTTATTCTTGTACCTTGATGATACCGAACGATCCCTTGATTGTCAACCAAATTGTTCCCTGAGATACAGAAAGGCGGTACCGCTATGCAGCGATACCGCCTTTTCTTATTTCTCTTTGAAAAATTCTCTGGTCTGCTGCACATTTTCCTCGATGGCGGTCTTGAGCGCCTCCACCGATTCAAACTGCATTTCCGGACGCAGGAACTTATGCAGCTCCACATGGATCATCTTGCCGTACAGATCGCCCGCAAAGTCAAGCAGATGCGGCTCGATGGTCGGTGCACCGCCGTCTAAAAATGTCGGCTTTACACCGATATTGGTCGCTGCGATATAGCTCTGTCCGTCCACCAGAACGCGGGTTGCGTACACACCGTACGGCGGCAGCGCCATTTCGGTCGGCAGACGCAGATTGACCGTCGGCACCTGCAGCACGCTTGTGCCGACACGCCGTCCGTGCTCCACAATACCGGAAACCGTATACGGATGACCGAGAAACTTAGCCGCACCTTCCATATCGCCCTGCGAAATCAGCTGACGAATATAGGTGGAGGACACCACAATGCCGCCAATCTTGACATCCTCAATGCAGTCATAGCCGATGCCGGCCTTTTCACACTCAATAGCCATGCCTTCTGCGTTGCCCTGCCCCTTATAGCCGAAACGGTTATTGCGCCCCGAGATGATCCAGCCCGCGTTAAAGCGGCCGATGAGCAGCTTGTGGATAAAGTCGCGCCAGTCCATGTGCTGCATTTCATGGTCAAAGTGGCCGAAAATAACCTCGTCCACACCGCCGAGCTTTTTGATCTCCTCGGTGCGATATGCATTTGCGGTCAGCAGCGGCACCTGACGGCCCATAACGACCGAATCCGGATGCACATCAAACGTAAAAACCGCACTCGTGCCGCCGATTTGCTTGGCACGCTCGACCGCACGCTGCATGAGCGCCCGATGGCCCAGATGCACACCGTCAAAGTAGCCGAGCGCGATGGCACGCGGCTTTGTAACTTCTATCATAAGGGAATCCCCCTGAAAAAATTGATAATTGAAAATTGAGAATTGAGAATGAATGTGGCGCTTCGCGCTTATTAAATCATCGCGCAAGGCGCGATACCTTCATTATCCATTTTCCATTTTCAATTCTCCATTTCTGCTTGTATGCAAAAACTTATCGGAAGTTTTTGTATACAAACAGACCTAAACCGCCCTTATCCAGCTCTCTCACCTGACCGAGCATAAGGAACCTGTCCTGATGGTACACACGGCAGATGGTATCTGCGGTCTCCGGCAGACTGTCGGTCTGGCGCGGAAACACAACTGCACCTCTCGCAATGCGCTCCGCGCCCTCGTCGGTGAGCGAAACAGCGAGTCTATCGGTAAACAGGCTGTCGGTCGGCAGCAGAAGCTGCTGCATGGTGCCCTCTGCCATTGCCTGCTCACACTCGGCAAAGGTATGGCACTGCGCCAGCTCATATGCGCCCGAACGGGTGCGCTCCAGACTGTGCAGCACGGCCAGCGTGCCCAGCTTTTCGCCAAGGTCATTGACCAGTGTGCGGACATAGGTGCCCTTGCTGACCTTACACCGCAGCGTGCCCTTCTGGGCATTCTCGTCGAAGTCGAGCAGGTCCATTTCGTGCACAATGATATCGCGTGCCGGACGCTCGACTTCCCTGCCCTTGCGGGCCAGATCGTACAGCTTCTGGCCGTTCACCTTGACCGCCGAATACATGGGCGGTACCTGCTGCTGTGGGCCGACAAAGCGCCGTACCATCTGCTTTACTGCGTATTCCGCGGCGTAGCGTTCGCTGGTCTGGAGCATTTCGCCGGTGACATCCTGTGTATCTGTGCAGTAGCCGAGCGTAAACCCGGCAACGTATTCCTTATCCTGCGCTGCGGCAAAATCTGCCGCCTTGGTCGCACCGCCGACAAATACCGGCAGAACACCGGTCGCCATTGGGTCCAGTGTGCCGCCGTGACCGATCCTGCGCGTATGCAGAATGCCTCGCAGCTTGGCTACCACGTCATGTGAGGTAAAGCCCTGCGGCTTGTTCATCAGCAGGATGCCGTTCAGGTCACTTTGCTGCATGAAACTGCTCCTCTGCCGCCTTCAGCATAGCAGCCTTGGCTTCCGCCATGCCGCAGGTGAAGCTTGCACCTGCCGCACGGACATGACCGCCGCCGCCGACCTTCTTGCAGATAGCAGCCGCGTCCATCTCCTTGGTGGTGCGGACGGAAACGCGAACCGTACCGTCCGGCTTCTCGGTCAGCGTGATGCCGATCTGTACGCCCTCAATCTGGCGCGTGAGCGATGCAATCGAGTCCAGATCGTCCATATCCGCGCCTGCATGGTCGATATCCCTGCGCCAGAGCACGGCAACCGCGATCGCGCCGTTCTCATGGAACTCCATCGTATCAAATACAATGCGCTCCATCTCAAACCGCGGACGCGATTTGGTCTCAAACAGCACGCGGTTGATCTCACCGCCGTCGATACCGGCAGTCAGGCAGGCCGCCGCTACCGCATGCGAATGCGCGGTCGTATTCGAGAACTTAAAGCAGCCCGTATCGGTCGAAACACCGATATAAATGCTCTCTGCAATGTCGGCCGTGAACTTAACACCGAGCGCCGTCAGCACATCGTACAGCACCTCGGCACAGCCGCCTGCATCCGGCCGGATGAGGTTTTTTTTGCCGAAGCCGTCGTTTGAGCCGTGATGGTCAATGACCAAATCGACCTTGCCCTTGTACGGCTCGGCCGTGTCCGGAAACAGCTTCTCCTCAGCGATATCGGTCGAAACCACATACGCCGGAACGAAATCCTCCGGCGGATAATACGGCACGATCAGCGGCGCATAACGCCTGGTGATCTCCGGATTTTCCAGAATATATGCGCGCTTGCCAATCTGCTGCAGACCGCGGCAGAGCGCACCGGCACAGCCTGCCGTGTCGCCGTCCGGTCTGCGGTGAGTCAGGATGAGAATGTCGTCCGCTGCCTGCAGCGCAGCAGCAGCGCCAGCAACGTCAACGATCATTCTGCGTCCTCCTCGCCCAGCTTGCCTTCATTTTTCAGCTCGTGCAGCACCTCGGAGATGTGTGCACCGTGGGTGATGGACTGATCCAGCTCAAATACCAGCTCCGGCGCGTAGCGCAGCTGTACCTTGTGGCCAACCTCGCGGCGCAGCCAGCCTGCCGCAGACTTCAGGCCCTTCATCACGTCCTTGGTCTGCTGCTCGCTGCCGAGTACGGAAATATAGCACTTCGCATAGCGCAGATCGTTGGTAACATCGCAGTGTACCACGGAAACCATAGCCTCCTGTACACGCGGGTCCTTGACAGAGCGCATCGCCTCTGCCAGAGCCTTCATCACTTCTTCGGAAATACGATCAATTCGAGTAGACATAACTTTCCTCCTTTGAGGATTGATTAAAATCTGCTTGTACAGAAAATGCGATACGCATTTTCACACGCACCGCAGTGCGTGATTCAATCCCCCATAAAAGTCCAGCTCCGCCGGACTTTTATACCACTGCTTCTGGACGCGTGTCCAGAACCGCCTTTGCCATGCAAAGGCGAGGGGGATATCCGCCAAAGTTTCCTCGGGAACTTTGGCGGTATCTAAGGGGGACAGCGTCCCCCTTAGAAGAAGCGCTTTACCGCTTCACTTCTTCCATAACAAAGCACTCAATGATATCGCCTTCCTTGATATCATTGTAGTTCTCGATGCTCATGCCGCACTCATAAGAGGTTGCAACTTCCTTCACATCGTCCTTGAAGCGCTTGAGGGTATTCAGGTGGCCCTCGTGGAATACGATGCCGTCACGGACTACGCGAACCTCAGCGTTACGCTGAATCTTGCCGTCCTGTACATAGCAGCCTGCAACCGCGCCTGCGCCGGTGATCTTGAACACCTGACGAACCTCTGCGTGGCCGAGAACAACTTCCTTGAACTTCGGCTCGAGCATGCCCTTCATGGCCTGCTCCATCTCCTCGATGGCATCATAAATAACGCGGTACATACGCATATCAACGCCCTGCTGTGCAGCGGAGTCGGTAGCGGTGCGGTCCGGACGAACGTTAAAGCCAACAATGATCGCGCCGGAAGCAGCAGCCAGCATAACGTCGGACTCGTTGATGGCACCAACGGCACCGTGGATAACGCGCACGCGAACCTCTTCGTTGGTCAGCTTCTCGAGAGAGGAACGAACCGCCTCGACAGAGCCCTGAACGTCTGCCTTGACGATGATATTCAGCTCCTTCATCTCGCCCTGCTGGATGGAATCGAACAGGTTATCGAGCGTTACCTTGTGGAACAGCTTGTTGCGCTCTTCCTTCTCCTTGTCCTTGCGCTGCTCAACCAGCTCACGAGCCATCTTCTCGTCGTCTACGGCATCAAAGATGTCGCCTGCACCCGGAACCTCAGCCAGACCGATAATCTCGACCGGAACAGACGGGCCTGCGGACTCAATCTTCTTGCCGTCGTCGTTGGTCATTGCGCGAACGCGGCCGACAGAGGTACCCGCGATAACAGTATCGCCTGCATGCAGGGTGCCGTTCTGTACCAGAAGGGTTGCAACCGGACCGCGGCCCTTATCCAGCTTTGCCTCGATGACGGTACCGTGCGCCTTGCGGTTCGGGTTTGCCTTGAGATCAGCCATTTCAGCGGTCAGCAGTACCATTTCGAGCAGGTTGTCAATGCCCTGACCGAACTTTGCGGAGATGTTGCAGACGATGGTCTGACCGCCCCACTCCTCCGGTACCAGTTCGTACTCGGTGAGCTGCTGCAGAACACGATCCGGGTTTGCACCCTGCTTGTCGATCTTGTTTACGGCAACGATGATCGGCACGTTTGCTGCCTTGGCGTGGTTGATCGCCTCGATGGTCTGCGGCATAACGCCGTCATCGGCTGCTACGACCAGAATAGCGATATCGGTTACCTGAGCACCGCGTGCACGCATGGAGGTAAACGCAGCGTGACCCGGGGTATCGAGGAAGGTGATCGGCTTGCCGTCAACCTCAACGCGGTATGCGCCGATATGCTGGGTAATGCCGCCGGCCTCGCCCTCGATGACCTTGGTCTTGCGGATCGCGTCGAGCAGAGAGGTCTTGCCGTGGTCAACGTGACCCATAACAACAACGACCGGATCGCGCGGCTGCAGCTCCTCTTCCTTGTCCTCGTGCTCGTCGAACAGCTGCTCCTCGATGGTAACGTGTACTTCCTTCTCCACCTTGCAGCCCATTTCCTCTGCAACGATGGCTGCGGTATCGTAGTCGATCACCTCGGAGATGGACGCCATAACGCCCAGCTTGATGAGGCCCTTGATAACATCCGCTGCGGTGCGCTTCATACGGGAAGCCAGTTCACCGACGGAAATCTCCTCCGGAATCATTACCTTAACCGGAATCTTCTTAAGTGCTGCCATCTGCTGCTGACGCTGCAGGCGGCGCATCTTCTCCTGCTCCTCCTGACGGCGCTTGTTGCCGAACGGCTTGGAGCGCTGGTCGGACTTCTTGGTCAGCTTCTGCTTCTTGCTGCCCTTGGACTCCATTCGCTCGGCCTTTGCGTCAACCAGCTTATCTACATGATCATCATATTTTGCAAGGTTTACGTCGCCGGTGCCGCGGGTATCAATGCGGTGAACCTGCTTTACCTTGCTCTGTGTCGGCTGCTGCTGCACGATAGGCTCCTCTCTCTTGGACTCGGTCTGCTGTTTGGTTTCCGCCTTGGACTGCTCCGGCTTCTTGCGGGATGCGCCCTGTGCGTTCAGCGTACCTTCCATGTCTCTTACTTGATTATGCTGGGTGAGATACTCGAAAATGACCGACAGGTCGGTATCGTCAAGCACCTGCATGTGATTCTTCGGTGCAGAGCGATACTTCGTCAGGATTTCGGTGATCTCCTTGGTGGATACGCCGAAGTCCTTTGCAACCTCGTGTACCCGATATTTATTGTCTAATGCCATGGGCAATAACCTCCTTACACACTTCGTTCAAAACCACGGTTTTGAACGAGAGAGGACGTACCGAACAATGTTCGGATACGTCCAAAGCTGCAAAAAGTTCCTCCTGTGTCGAAACTTTTCTCCGCTCTGGTATCAAATGCACGGGCAAAGCTCGCACATTTGATGCAAAGCTATGCTTTGCTATTGGAATGCGCGCTGCGGCGCGGGAAATTACGTTTTATTGCGGAAGCTGCGCTTGCCGCTGTTGAAGCTCGGCTTGCCGGCACCGCTTTTACGGTACGGGCGGCGTTCGCCGTCCTTGCGGAACGGACGCTTCTCACCATCGTTCTTACAATACGGACGGTATTCGCCGTCCTTGCGGAACGGGCGCTTCTCGCCATCGTTCTTACGATACGGACGATATTCGCCGTCCTTGCGGAACGGGCGCTCCTCGCCGTCATTCTTGCGATACGGACGGTCGCCGTCCTTGCGGAACGGGCGCTTCTCACCGTCGTTCTTACGATACGGACGGTATTCGCCGTCCTTACGGAACGGGCGATCGCCGGCCGGCTTACGGTAGGTGCGCTTGGGCTTCTCCTCTGCCGATTTTTCGGTCTTGACCGGCGCTTCCTCGGTCTTTTCCGCCTTATCCTTATGCTTTTTGACGCCCCTGCGGGACTGGATCTTTGCGTTTTTTTCGCTAAGCTGCTGCGCCACTTCGGTGTATGCAGGATCCTGCTCCGCCAGCTTGTTTACAGCTGCCGCCGCCATACCGATGTCCGCTACCGCGCACATCGCGCAGCCTGCCTTGCCGATCGCGCTGCCGAGTTCCAGCTTGCCGTGCGGCAGCGTCACGCACGGAACATTGGCCTTATCGGCGTAAAATGCGGCCTTTTTCGCTGCATTTGCGCCTGCGTCGCCCGCGATGAACACACAGCGGGTCTTGTGGTCGAAGCACGCTTCACGCACCAGCTCGTCACCGTAGGCCAGCTTGCCGGCACGGCGTGCCAGACCGAGCATTCTCAGAACCGGATCAGTTGCCATTTGCACCCTCCTGTTCCATCTGCTGCTCAAGCTGATCGTAAACCGACTCGGGCACCTCTACACTGAGCGCACGCTCGATCGCACGGCTCTTGCGGGCCTTTTTCAGACATTCCGGCTTGCCGCACAGGTATGCGCCGCGGCCGGGTGCCTTGCCCTTGAAATCCAGCGAAAGCTCACCTTCCGGCGAACGCACCACGCGGATCAGCTCCCGTTTCGGGAACATTTCACGGCAGCCGAGGCACTGCCGCATGGGAATCTTCTTCTGTACCATATTCTGCCGCACCTCCGCTTGCTTATTCGCCCTGAGACTCAGGAGCGATATCGATCTTGCAGCCGGTCAGCTTGGCAGCCAGACGCGCGTTCTGGCCTTCCTTGCCGATGGCGAGGGACAGCTGATCATCCGGAACGATGACGCGGCAGGACTTGTTGTCCGCCTGCATGGTGGCATTGATAACATCAGCCGGAGCGAGTGCCGCAGAAACGAACTGCGCCATATCCTCGTTCCACTTGATGATATCGATCTTCTCGCCGTTCAGCTCGCCGGTGATGTTGGCAACACGCGCACCGCGGGTACCAACGCATGCACCGATCGGATCGACGTTCTCATCGTGAGAAACAACAGCGATCTTGGTGCGATTGCCTGCCTCACGCGCGATGGACTTGACCTCGACGATACCGGAGTGGATCTCCGGCACCTCCAGCTCAAACAGACGCTTAACCAGACCCGGATGGGTGCGGGAAACAACGACCTGCGGGCCGCGGGTGCCGCGGCGAACCTCGATGAGGTAAACCTTCAGGCGCTGACCCTCGGTCAGAACCTCACCGCGCACCTGCTCGGAAGCGGCCAGAACAGCCTCGCTCTTCTCGCCGCCGGAAACAACATCCAGATAAGCAGTGCCGGAGCGCGGATCGATGCGGGCAACCACGCCGTTCAGGATCTCGTGCTCCTTGCTCTCGAACTCGGAGATAACCATGCCGCGCTCTGCCTCGCGGATGCCCTGGATGATAACCTGCTTTGCAGTCTGGGCAGCAATGCGGCCGAAGGACTTGGTCGGGATGTCGATATCAATGATATCGCCTACCATCGGGTTATTCTTGTACTCAGCAGCCTCCTCGAGAGTGATCTCCTCGTACGGCTCGTACAGGTCCTCCGCCTTGACAACCGTCTTGCGGACAAACATGTGAATGGTCTTCTTGTCGCGGTCCGGCTCAACGTAAACATTGTCGGTCATGCCGTCGTTATCGCGCTTGTAGGCGGTGATCAGCGCCTGACCTACACGGTCGAGCATATAGTCTACCGGAATGCCTTTTTCCTTTTCCAGCTGTTCCAGCGCGTCAAAAAATTCTGCGTTAACCATTTTTTCCTATTCAGCTCCTTCTTATATCTCTACCGCCAGTCGAACTGCGGCAATGTCTTTGGGTTCGTATACGGTCTGCTCGCCGTTCACTTCCAGCGTTACGGCACCGTTGTCATAGCCGGCGAGTGTGCCCTCGATCTGCTTCATGCCGTTCATCGGCTTGTAAAAGCCTACTTCGACGGTCTGACCCATAAACGCCTGGAAATGCTCCGGACGCTTAAGGCGGCGCGACATACCGGCCGAGGAAACGCACAGCGTGTAGGACGGCATATCGTCAAATTCCTTTTCATCCAGCATGGGATCGAGTGCGCGCGAAACCTGCTCGCACTGGTCGATATTAACGCCTTCCGGACGATCCACGGTGACGGTCAGCATGTACTGTCCGCCCTCTTTTTCAAACTCCACATCCCACAGGGAAACACCAGCCTGTTCACACAAAGGCTTTACCAGTTCCTCTACGCGGGCTACGATCTGCTTTGCCTGCAAAGCCGTCCCTCCTTACTGAAAAATTTTCTCCGAGCAAAGCGTAAGGAGTGGCACTTGGCCACTCCTTACGGTTACTTATCATCTTACACTGATAGTATATCACGCATTGCCGTACATTGCAAGCGTTTTTGCAATAAAAATATCCGTTTTTACCGTGAAAATGCACAAATTTAGGCGTGTGAGCCGCAAATTTTGCGGATTAGCGGCTGCTGCCGTGTCTCAGCTCATGCAGGATGCACAGTCCCATGGCCAAGATGGGAAACAGGATGCGCAGACTGAGGAAACCCATTGGGTCACCGAAATCGATGTTTGCATCCATCAGCAGGCCGATGAACCAGCCTAATATAGTGAGTGCGGTTGCTTTTAGGTACATGATCTCTATCTCCTTTCATCAATAATCGCTTTAGAAACCTAAATCTCTCCACAGCGAATATTCTTCAAACACATCAGAAATCGCTGTTTGTGCTGCCGCATAGTCATCAACTACAACATGAAAATTATCAATGAACTTGTTAGCATTATAACTATTCTGATTACCAACAAATGTCTCGTATGACTGTGTAGCTGTAAGGCAAGACATAATAGCAGTATGATATTTGTTAATCGGCTCACTCAAAAGGTTAAAATTCGTATTACTGCCATCTTCCGAATTAAGATATATGAATGTATCATACATGTTATCAATACGTGTATCCAATTCTGCAACAGCATCTTTCATACTATTTGCAGCGTTTTCATTCGCCACACCTGTCAGTTCCATTAGTACAATACTATAATAATCAGAAAGAATACTACTCATTTCATGTGCAACTGCACATACTTCAGAGAAATCATCATAAATCGAAATCGTCTGCGTATTACGGTCGTAACCGATATCCGCGCCGAACGCATTGGACACCGCACGAATCGGCACATAGGTCGTGCCGTTGTAGATAAACGCCTCGACCGCTTTGCCGTTGGCGTCTGTCATGTCGATCGCTTCGTTGTTAAATTCCACATTGACGCCGGACGTGACGGCAATCGTCTTACGATAGGTGTTCGCCGCATAGGATGTGGTCAGAAACAGGGCAAACATCAGGATGATTGCGGGGATTCTCTTTTTCATATTGTGACCTCCCTTTATTTATTTGTTACAGTATACCAAACAATTCCTTATATTTCAATGCTATATTATCTAATCAGCACAAAAGCCGTCCGGCATTTCTGCCGAACGGCTTTGCTATTCCGTTTATATCTCAACCGACTGCACACCCGGAATGTCCTCCTGCAGCCGCAGGAAATCCACTTTATCAAAATGCCGCGGCATGGCGATAAACAGCACGATTTTTACCGAATTGCCTTCCTTCCGCTTGAGATTGATCTCGCGCACGGTGATTTTCCTCTGTGCCAGCCAGTCGTACAGACGCACAAGTTCGTCTTTGCCGTCTGTCAGACCGACCGCAAGCTCGGTCACCTGCATTTTTTCTCGCCGCTCGACACCGCGCAGCAGACCGCAGACAGCCGCACCAAACAGATTATTTGAATATTTTCCGGCATACGCAGGCCCCTCTCGAATAAAAACTATCGCTCAAACGACAGATACCGCGTCCCTTGGAAGGTCAGTCTGCCGGTATCACCCTCTGCAAGCATACCATATTCCGAGCCGGAAACATGGAACTCCATCCGGTCCCCGCTTTCCACCTGAAACGTGACATAATAGGTCGTGCTCGACGTTGTGTGGAAGCCGTGCGCTCCGCTCATGTCGCCTGCATTGGCATGCTGGTGATGTGATACATCTGTCCGCTTTGCAACGATCACCGCCGGTACGGTCAATCTGGGCGAATTGTTGTTCTTATGCCATGTGCTTATCCCCTGTATGATAGAAAAAATGATGATGCCAAATACGACAATAAACATGATGGGGACGATGAAGCTCAATATATCAAACATTACAAACATCTTCCGGCCCTCCTTCGGCGTTCCAATTTTCGATCGGACAATTTACGTTCTACCTACATAGTATCATAGGTATTCCAAAAAGGCAAAAAGAAAAAGGTTATCCAATAAGCACGCTACTGGATAACCTTTTTAGGATCATTTTTCTGTTTTGGAACAGATCGAGTCGTCAGAAGTTAAAATTTAACTTACTTAACCAGCTCGATGATCGCCATTTCAGCTGCGTCGCCACGACGCGGGCCGGTCTTGATGATGCGGGTGTAGCCACCGTTGCGGTTAGCGTACTCCGGAGCGATCTCAGAGAACAGCTTCGCAACAACAGCTTCCTTGGTTACGAAAGCCATAGCCTGACGGCGGGATGCCAGGGTGTTCTTCTTGCCCAGGGTGATCATCTTCTCAGTCAGCGGGCCTACTTCCTTGGCACGAGCGAGCGTGGTCTCAACCTTGCCGTTCTCCAGCAGGTAGGTTACCAGCGCACGCAGCATAGCCATACGGTGATCCGTAGCACGGCCGAGCTTGCGATTGTTAGCCATGTGAGTTTACCTCCAAATTAAAGTAAAGCGGCGGCGCGGTAATCGTACCGCCGCAACAGTTCAAGTAATTCCTCTTTGAAATAATCAAGTATTTTCGTTCACAGCAAGGAAGAAGCGCGTGCCGCGTACAAAGGTACGCAATCGTGCTTCTGACGAAGCTGCGGGCGGAAAGACGCAGATTATTCTTCGGACTTGGCGAGGTGGAGACCCATTGCCTCCAGCTTGCCGATAACCTCTTCCAGGGACTTGCGGCCCAGGTTACGAACCTTCATCATGTCCTCCTCGGAGGTGTTGATGAGGTCCTCAACCGTGTTGATGCCTGCGCGCTTGAGGCAGTTGAACGAACGCACGGAGAAGTCAAGCTCCTCAATGGTCATTTCAAGCACCTTATCGTGCTGCGCTTCAGCCTTTTCAACAACGGTGGACTTGGAGCCGATTTCCTCGGACAGGTCTACGAACAGATCGAGGTGGTCGCGCAGAACCTTCGCACCGAGCGAAACCGCGTCGCGTGCGTTGATGGTTGCATCGGTCCATACCTCGAGCGTCAGCTTGTCATAGTCGGTCAGGTCGCGTACACGGGTGTTTTCAACCGTGTAGTTTACCTTGTAAACCGGCGTGTAGATCGAATCCACCGGAATGACGCCGATGGAGGTCTGATGCTGCTTGTTCTTCTCAGCCGGAACATAGCCGCGGCCGGAAGTCATCGTAATCTCCATGGACAGACGCGCGTCGCTCATCAGGGTAGCGATGTGCAGATCCGGGTTGAGGATCTCAACCTCGCCGTCTGCATGAATATCGCCAGCCTTGACCTCGCCCTCGCCGGCGGCCTCGATGTAGACCGTCTTGGGACCATCACAATGCAGCTTGGCAATAATGCCCTTAACATTCAGCACGATTTCGGTAACGTCTTCCTTAACGCCCGGAATCGTAGAAAACTCATGCTGCACACCAGCGATCTTGATGCTGGACGCTGCCGTGCCAGGCAGAGACGACAGCAGGATGCGGCGCAGAGAGTTGCCCAGCGTGGTGCCGTAGCCGCGCTCAAGAGGCTCTACAACAAACTTGCCGTAGGAACCGTCCTCCGCGAGCTGTTCACAGTCAATACGCGGTTTTTCGATTTCGATCATGTGGTACCCTCCTTCACGTTGGTTGGAAACTTAAGATAGAACAGGCGAAGCAGACGCCGCGCCTGTTCCAAAAGCGAGGGTCTATTATTTCGAGTACAGCTCGACGATGAGGTGCTCGGCAACATCATAGTCGATGTCGTCACGTGCAGGCATCGCAACGATCTTGCCCTCGAAGGAATCGTTAGCCTTCTCGATCCACTTCGGGCAAGCCTTCTTGCCGTTCTCTTCCAGCAGAGACTTGAACTTGGTGGTAGAACGGGACTTCTCGGAAACTGCAACTACGTCGCCCGGCTTAACCTGGTAAGACGGAATGTTAACGCGCTTGCCGTTTACGGTGAAGTGTGCATGGTTAACCAGCTGACGAGCCTCACGGCGGGTGTTAGCAAAGCCCATGCGGAAAACTACGTTGTCCAGACGGCGCTCGAGCTCCTGCAGCAGGATCTCACCGGTGATGCCCTGCTTGCGCTCAGCCTTCTCGTAGTAAGCATGGAACTGCTTCTCGAGTACGCCGTAGATGAATTTTACCTTCTGCTTTTCGTTCAGCTGCATGCCGTACTCGGACTGCTTGCGGCGGCTCTGCTTGGGCTGACGCTTCGTGGACTTGGAGTAACCAAGTACCGCAGGGGAAAGACCAAGCGTCTTGCAGCGCTTGAGAACGGGCTGGGTATTCTTAGCCATTTATTGGTTCCTCCTCTATTAAACTCGACGACGCTTGGGCGGACGGCAGCCGTTGTGCGGGATCGGGGTTACGTCCTTGATCATGGTAACCTCGAGGCCAGCGGCCTGCAGTGCACGGATTGCAGCCTCACGGCCGGAACCCGGGCCCTTAACGTATACTTCAACAGTCTTCAGACCGTGCTCCATTGCAGCAGCAGCAGCGGTTTCAGCCGCAGTCTGAGCAGCGAACGGAGTGGACTTACGCGAACCGCGGAAGCCCATTTCGCCGGAGGAAGCCCAGGAAATAGCGTTACCGTTCAGGTCGGTAATGGTAACGATCGTGTTGTTGAAAGAGGAACGGATATGTGCCGCGCCCTTTTCAATGTTCTTGCGCTCACGACGACGAGTACGGGTCGCAGCGCCCTTCTTCTGTACCTTAGCCATTTATACGTTCCCCTCCTTACTTCTTCTTGTTCGCAATGGTCTTCTTCGGGCCCTTGCGGGTACGAGCATTGGTCTTGGTGCGCTGACCGCGAACCGGCAGGCCGCGGCGATGGCGCAGGCCGCGGTAGCAGCCAATCTCAACCAGACGCTTGATATTCAGGCCGATCTCACGGCGCAGGTCACCCTCGACGTTGTAGTCGCGCTCGATGACTTCACGCAGCTTAGCAGCCTCTTCTTCGGTCAGGTCCTTAACGCGGGTATCCGGATTGATACCGGTCTTAGCAAGGATCTCGTTGGACGTTTTGCGGCCAATGCCGAAAACGTAGGTCAGGCCGATCTCCACGCGCTTCTCGCGGGGAAGGTCAACACCGGCAATACGTGCCATACTATTATAACCTCCATAGTTACACACTGAGGCGTGTTTGCAAACACAGTATAGGAGCCGCCTCCGCTCCTGCAGCGCCGCACTCGCCGTGCGTGCTTGTCGTGCTCGCGTAAACCATGATCCGCACCCCAAGGTGCGCATTTATTCGATGACTGCTTGCAGTCATCATAAAATGGACGAGATTTGCCCGTTCATTTTATACCTTGACTCAGCGATCTTGGATCGCGTCATTTCGGTATCGAAAATCAGTTTCTACTGGAACTGATTTTCGTATATAAGGACTTTTTGAAAGTCCCTATAAGCACCGTCAGGTGCTCTTAGCCCTGCTTCTGCTTGTGCTTCGGGTTCTGGCAGATAACCATAACCTTGCCCTTACGGCGAATAATCTTGCACTTCTCGCAGATCGGCTTTACAGACGGTCTTACCTTCATGTTATTTTACCTCCATCAAGATTTTGCGGAACCGTAAACGGCTCCTCTTTTGGTGGGATGGGACACCGGAAACCTGTCCGGCGACCACTGGCGCGCAGGTCACATGCGTACCTCCGCCCGCTTTTTATCTTACTTGGAACGCCAAGTGATACGACCGCGGGTCAGGTCGTAAGGCGACATCTGAACGGTGACCTTGTCGCCGGGAAGAATGCGGATAAAGTTCATGCGGAGCTTGCCCGAGATATGCGCCAGAATCTTATGGCCGTTGGGAAGCTCTACCTGAAACATTGCATTGGGCAGCGCCTCTACGACGGTACCCTCGAGCTCAATCACATCATCTTTTGCCATTGTGGTTTATCCTCCTCGGTCAATTTGCGTTCTCGTCCCCTGTCCAGAGGGCGAGCGCCTTGCGGATCTCGCTGTTTGTCAGCCGGCTTTCGCTTTGCAGCTTAAGCCGTGTGCGCTCGTCGCATGGGCCCTGCAGGCTCACATGCTTGCGGCGCTTGCGCTTCGGGTTTTCGGCCCGGCGCGCACGTCCGTTCGCCAGCAGAAGAAAATCCCCCTCCTCTGCGACGACCAGCATCAGCTGTCCTCTGTCCCTTCCGGTCAGCGACAGCACAATGTCGGCGGTACGAATCTCTGCCATTACAGCACTTCGCCGTCGATATTCGTAAGAATCTCCGGCTCTCCATCCGTAATAGCGATGGTGTTTTCGTAGTGAGCGGACAGCTTGCCGTCCTTGGTCTTAACCGTCCAGCCATCCGGCAGGACCTTGACCGTGTAAACACCCACATTGACCATCGGTTCTACCGCGATGACCATACCGCGCTGCAGGCGAATGCCGTGGCCCGGTTTGCCGTAGTTCGGAACCTCCGGGCTCTCGTGCAGCGCAGAGCCTACGCCGTGACCGACGTAGTCGCGCACGACAGAAAAGCCGTTGGCCTCGACGTAAGCCTGAACGGCTGCGCCGATATCCGATACGCGGTAGCCCTCACGGGCAAATTTAATGCCTTCAAAGAAGCTCTGACGTGTTACAGCGATCAGCTTTTTTGCCTCTTCGCTTACCTCACCGCACGGAACCGTGCAGGCGCAGTCGCCGTGGAAACCGCCGATGTACGCACCAACGTCAACCTTAACGATATCGCCTTCCTTGACAACTGCATGCTTGGAAGGAATACCGTGGATGACCTGGTCATTCAGCGATACGCAGGCGCTGCCCGGGAAGCCGCCGTAGCCGAGGAAGGACGGCTTGGCGCCGGCATCCTCAATCGTCTTGCGGACGATGCGGTCGATCTCCCAGGTGGTAACACCCGGCTTTACGGCGTCTGCCGCCGCCTTACGCGCAATAGCGGTAAGGCGGCCGGCAACACGCATTTTTTCAAGCTCTTTTTCCGTCTTGATATGAATCATATTACAGACCCAGCGCCTCTACTGCAAACTTTTCGGTAGCGGTGATGCCCTGAGCACCATCGATGCTCTTGAGCTTGCCCTGGGCTTCATAGTAGCCCTTGAGCGGCTCAGTCTGCTCATGGTAGGTTTCAAGACGATGACGAACGACCTCAGCCTGATCATCGCTGCGGATGACCAGCTTATCGCCGCAGATGTCGCAAACGTCCTTCACGCGCGGCGGATTTGCCTCAACGTGATAGGTTGCACCGCAGCGCAGGCAGACACGGCGGCCGGTCATGCGCTTTTCGATGACGTCGTCTGCAACCTCAAGGGACAGAGCGCAGTCGATGTGAGCAATCTCGTCGAGTGCTTCCGCCTGCGGAATCGTACGCGGAAAACCGTCGAGGATGAAACCGCTCTTGCAGTCGCGCTTAGCGATACGCTCCTTCAGCATGCCGATAACCACTTCATCGGGTACCAGCTTGCCGGCATCCATATACTCCTTAGCGGACTGGCCGAGCGGAGTATTGTTCTTAATCGCTTCGCGCAGGATGTTACCGGTGGAAATGCTCGGTACACCCATCTGCTCGATCAGGTAAGAAGCAAGCGTGCCCTTACCGGCGCCCGGAGCGCCCAGCAGAATTAAATTCATTTGAACACAGCCTCCAGAATTATTCCAGGAATCCCTTATGATGACGCATCAGCATCTGTGCTTCCATCTGCTTCACCGTATCAAGCGCAACGCCTACTACGATGATAACCGAGGTGCCGCCCAGGGCTACGTTACTCAGGCTGGAGTTTACTGCGCCTACGATCAGCGGGAGCAGTGCTACAACAGCGAGGAACAGCGCACCAACGAAGGTGACCTTGCCGAGTGCCTTGGTGATGAAGTCGCTGGTCGGCTTGCCGGGACGGAAGCCCGGGATGAAGCCGCCGTTCTTCTTCAGGTTGTTGGCGATCTCGATCGGGTTGAACTGGATGGATGCATAGAAGTATGCAAATGCGAGGATCAGCAGTGCGTACAGTACAATGTAGAACACGCTGGTCTGAGAGAACAGGTTAAGAATGTGCGCACCAACCGAGCCGCTCTCCGGGTGCCAGAACATCGAAATGGTCTGCGGCAGGGACAGGATGGACGATGCGAAGATGATCGGCATAACGCCGGACGCATTGACCTTGATCGGCAGGTGGGTGGACTGACCGCCGTACATCTTGCGGCCAACTACGCGCTTTGCGTACTGAACCGGGATGCGGCGCTCTGCATTCGACATATAAACGATGAATACAACGATCGCAAGACCGACGATAATCATTGCAATGCCGGAAACGATGCCGCTCGTGCCGGTCTGGAACAGATTAACCAGCGTACGCATGAGCGACGGACCGCGGGAGACGATACCTGCGAACAGGATGATCGAAATGCCGTTGCCGATACCCTTCTGGGTGATATGCTCGCCCATCCACATGATCAGCGCGGTGCCTGCGGTGAAAGTTACGATAATGGTTACGGCTGCAAGCGCGCCGGTGTTGGACAGCATAGTCTTGCCGCCGAAACCGTTGCGGAGCAGTGCGTAGTAGGACAGGCCCTGGAGCAGACCAAGCAGAACGCCGAGGTAACGGGTCCAGCTTGCGATCTTCTCGCGGCCTTCCTCGCCGCCGTCCTTTACCATGCGCTCAAGAGCGGGGATGGCAACAGTCAGCAGCTGAAGGATGATGGATGCGTTGATATACGGGGTGATGGACATTGCGAAGATGGTCGCACGAGACAGACCACCGCCGGTGAACATATCCAGATAACCAAGCATCGAACCGTTCACCGATGCCTGCTCAAAGTACTGAGACAGGAGCGCGGTATCAATAAACGGAACCGGAATGCACGAACCAAAGCGGAAGATCAGGATGATGAACAGAGTGTACAGCATCTTCTTGCGCAGTTCGGGCATAGACCAGGCGTTTTTAAGGGTTTGAAACACCTTAAACCACCTCGGCCTTTCCGCCTGCGGCTTCGATCTTCTCCTTTGCGGAAGCCGAGAAAGCAGCTGCCTTAACGGTCAGCTTCTTGGTCAGCGTGCCGGTGCCGAGGATCTTGATGCCGTCGAGAGCATTCTTAACGATGCCGGCATTGCAGAGGATCTCTGCAGTTACCTCAGCGCCGTCTTCAAACTTCTCCAGTGCGGAAACATTGACCGGTGCGTAAGTGGTGCCGAAAATGTTGTGGAAACCACGCTTCGGCAGACGACGTGCCAGAGGCATCTGGCCGCCTTCAAAGCCCGGACGGACACCGCCGCCGGAACGGGCCCACTGGCCCTTGTGACCGCGACCTGCGGTCTTGCCATTGCCGGAACCAGCGCCGCGGCCCTTACGGTATGCCGGCTTGGTAGCGCCTGCGGCAGGCGTCAATTCATGCAGCTTCATGGGTTACGCCTCCTCTACGATTTCGAGCAGGTAACCGATCTGCTTTACCTTGCCGCGCGTCTGCGCGTTGTCCGGCTGAACGGTTACGTCATTGATCTTCTTAAGCCCCAAAGAATGAGCCGTTGCGATGTGCTTCTCCAAGCGACCAGCCAGGCTCTTTTTCAGGGTAATCTTCATGTTAGCCATTGTCAGTTACCCCTTTCTTACAGTTCTTCTACGGCTTTGCCGCGTACAGCAGCTACCTGAGCTGCGTCGCGCAGGCTCTTCAGGCCTTCCATCGTTGCGGTAACAACGTTCTGCGGGTTGTTGGAACGCAGGCACTTGGTACGGATGTCCTTGATGCCGGCAGCCTCAACTACTGCACGAACAGCGCCGCCGGCGATAACGCCGGTACCGGGAGCAGCAGGCTTGAGCAGAACGCGGCCTGCACCGAACTCGCCGATAACCTCGTGCGGGATGGTGGTGCCCTTCAGAGAAATCTTAACGAGGTTCTTCTTGGCGTCCTCGATGCCCTTGCGGATAGCGTCCGGAACCTCGGAAGCCTTGCCGAGGCCAAAACCAACGGTACCCTTGCCGTCGCCTACTACGACCAGAGCTGCGAACTTGAAGATTCGGCCGCCCTTAACGGTCTTGGCAACGCGGTTCAGCGCTACGACGTTCTCGGAGAACTCGTCCTCACGCTTATCGTTTCTGTTAAACTGAGCCATGTTTTACCTCCTCCCGATTAAAACTGCAGGCCGCCCTCACGGGCGCCATCTGCGAGCTCCTTCACGCGGCCGTGGAACACATAGCCGCCGCGGTCAAACACGACAGCCTCAATGCCCTTAGCCTTGCAGCGCTCGGCAACGATCTGACCAATCTTCTTGGCTGCTTCCTTGTTGCCGCCGTACTCGGTAAAGCTCTTCTCTGCAGTCGAGGCGGATACGAGGGTTACACCGGCTACATCGTCAATAACCTGTGCATAGATGTTCTTTGCAGAACGGAATACGTCCAGACGGGGACGCTCAGCGGTGCCGCTGATCTTAGCGCGTACGCGCTTGTGGCGCTGAAGGCGCGCCTTGTTGGAATCCTTCTTCGAAACCATTTATTTTCGCCTCTCCTTTCCTTACTTCTTCTTAGCGCCGGTCTTGCCTTCCTTGCGGCGGACATACTCATCAGCGTAGCGAATGCCCTTGCCCTTATAGGGTTCCGGCGGACGCTTCTCGCGGACTTCCGCTGCAAACTGGCCAACCTTCTGCTTGTCAGGACCGGAGATGATGATCGTGTTCGGGTTCGGAACGTCGATCGTGATGCCCTCTACCTCGCTCATGGTAACCTGATGCGAGTAACCGAGGTTCATAACCAGATCCTTGCCCTGCTTAGCGACACGGTAACCAACGCCCTGAACGCTCAGCTCCTTCTTGAAGCCATCGGTAACACCAACAACCATGTTGTGAACCAGGCTGCGGGTGAGGCCGTGCAGTGCGCGGTTGTGCTTGTCGTCGTTCGGACGGGTTACGAGGATTTCGTTGCCCTCTACCGCGATGGTCATGTTCGGATGAAATTCGCGGGTAAGGGTTGCCTTAGCGCCCTTCACGGTAACAACGCTGCCGTCAATCTTGACTTCAACGCCGGCCGGGATGGCAATCGGCATTCTACCAATACGAGACATTGTTTATACCTCCCTTACCATACAAATGCGAGAACTTCACCGCCGACATTCAGCTCGCGAGCCTTCTTGTCGGTCATGACGCCTCTGGAAGTGGAAACGATGGCAATACCAAGGCCGCGGAGTACCTTCGGCAGCTCCTGTGCGCCAGCGTATACACGCAGGCCCGGCTTGGACACACGCTTGATGCCGGTGATAGCCTTCTGGCGGTTATCAACGTACTTCAGTGCGATGCGGATAATGCCCTGGGTGTTGCCCTCTACAACCTCGAAAGACTTGATGTAGCCTTCATCGAGCAGGATCTGGGCAATAGCCTTCTTCATCTTGGATGCGGGTACATCCACACTGGCATGACGAGCATTGCCAGCGTTGCGGATACGAGTCAGCATATCCGCGATAGGATCAGTGATCTGCATAAAATGCTCTCCTTTAATATAAGAAGTTTGGGGGTAGTGCAGCAATCGAGCGCCGGTGGGTTAATCCGGTTCTGATTTGTCTGTTTGCCCTCCACTTTTCTTTACACTGTTCGTGGCCCTTCCACGGACAGCGGCGGGGATAAAAAATCGCCGGTCCAGTACTCAACCAGACCAGCGTTAATTATAGCACGAGAAACCAATGGCTGCAATCGGAAAAAGTGCTGATTTTTACGCAGTTTTAGCCTGTTTTGCAGTCAAATTGCTTGATTACCCGGTATAACGGCAGGTCGGCCGTTTTTGGACCGCACCAGGGACCACGCCGGGAAAATCCGGTTGATGGCCGATGGGCGTGCGCAGGAGAAACTCCTTTGCGCGGCAATTCGGTTACGCATTTGCGCAACTGTAATTAGTATACACTACACCGGGTGTATCGCGCAAGTGTTTTTTTCAAAATTTCTTATTTTTTTGAAATTTCTTTTTCGATGGGATTTCGCCTGCGAGGCGAACGGAACTGCGCTGACGCCGCGCGGGCGCACAAGAGGGTAGACAACCTGCGGTTTTCCACCCTCTTGTAAATCTCCCCTTTTCCCTTAGAGGGTCTGGCGCAGATTGCCGACATGTGACCGCTGCGAAAATGGGAAACGGCAGTCGGGTTACCACAGCGTGTCTTTCTCCGCCTTTTCGCAGTTCACAGATAGCGTACTGCTACACATACGGTTAAATCTACGCTGAGTGCGGCATAACAGTGCCGCACAATTCGTGAGCGCGTTGTTACAGGCAGGGCCTGCGAAGATAAATTGTCCCAGATAGCCAAATTCGTAGGTGCCGTGCGTTACAACGCACCAAAGGGTTGCGCGACACGGGCATGTCGCGCCTGCGTAGATTTAACCGTATGTGTAGCAGTACATTATCTGACACTGCGAATAGGGCAAGAAATGGGAGCACACTGTGCTCCCCTACGATAGAAAGAATCCTCTGCCGTTCCCCTTATTTCGAAGCAGTCGCCGCTCTCCGATTTTTGCCGGGCTAAGAAACAAAGGGAAACGGGAGTTAAGAGGGTAGAAACCGTAGGTGTCTACCCTCTTGCCCCGCCGCGGGGCGCGGCAGTCTCCCACGCTCCGCAGAGCGCATTTCATTCTTTAGGAAACCGCAAAGTAATGCAAGTCCCCTCGCCGAGCGCACTCTTCAGCTCAACCTCCGCATGATGCAGCACCGCACCATGCTTGACAATCGAAAGCCCCAGTCCGGTGCCGCCGGTCATCTTGCTGTGGCTTTTATCCACGCGGTAGAACCGCTCAAACACACGCTGCTGATCCGCCGGCGCGATACCGATGCCGGTATCCGACACCTGCACGAACGGCCGGCCGTTCTCCGTACCGGTCGTAAGCGTCACGCTGCCCTGCGGCTTATTATAATTGATGGCGTTATCCGTTAGATTGAAGATCATCTGCTCAAGCGTGCGGCGCTGACCGGAAACCGCAGCCGGTTCTCCCTCGATGCGCAGCGCGATGCCCTTGCCTGCTGCCTTGCTCTGCAGGCGGTCGCGCACAGTATCACAGAGTGCGGACAGCTCCACCGGCTCAAAGGACACCGTTTCTCCGCCTTCATCCAGCCGGGACAGGTGAATGATATCCTCGATGAGCGCCAGCAGCCGCTGCGCTTCCGTGCGGATCTTGCCCGCAAACGGCGCCACGTCCTCCGGCTTGGCAATGCCGCCCGCGATGATCTCCGCGTAGCCCATGATGCTGGTCAGCGGCGTTTTCAGCTCGTGCGACACGTTGGCTGTAAATTCCTGCCGCTGCTGCTCGGCACGCTCGCGCTCGGTAATATCCACGATCAGCAGCACGGCGGCATGCCATGCGCTGTTCTCCTCCACCGAGCTTGCCGTAAGTTCATAAATGCGGCCGTTCCGCTCGAGTTTTCCGTGCGCGCCTTTGCCGTCGAGCGCCTGCTCGACCACCTGAATGTAATTCGCATCGCGGCACAGCGTCAGATAGCTTCCTTCCGCACTGTCATGCGGGAACAACGCCCGCGCAGCGTGATTGGCGAACAGAATCATGCCCTTGCCGGAAAACAGTACCAGACCTTCATCCATACGGGCCGTAATGTCGTCAAACTCAGCCTGACGGCGCTGCAGCTCGTCCATCTGCGCCTGAATTTTGCGGTTCTGCTTGTCCATGCGGTGCAGCAGCGGCGACAGCTCGTCATAGGCTTCGCCCTTCATCGGATCATGCAGGTCGAGCGCTTCGATTGGCTTGAGGAACAGACCGGTCAGCCAGCCTGCCAGCAGCGCCGCGACCAGCAGCGCCAGCAGGATGATCAGCACAATCCACGGCGATGCGCTCGACAGTGCGCCGAACACACTGTCCGCAGTTGCGGAAATACGCAGAACATCGCCGTTTTTCAGGCGCACCGCGTAATAAAACGTCTGCTTAGCGAAGGTTTCGGACAGACGGTTGTCCTCGCCCGTGCCGTTCTGCTCTGCCGCCGCAATCTCCGGACGGACGGCGTGGTTCTCCATCTCGGAGGCATTCGTGCGGTTGTCGTACAGCACCGTGCCGTCCTGCGCGACCAGCGTCAAACGGTCGGCATATACCGAGCCGAACTTCTCCAGCTTCTCCCGGATATTATCCACCGCAGACAGGTAGCTGCTCTCCGTCACCAGCCGCCGCCGCATGTCATTGGTCAGACCGGCGTGAACTGCCAGCAGCAGCAGCCCGGTCGTCAGCAGCAACGTGACAAGCGATGTGAGGAAAATGCTGCCGAATACACGCTTTCTCATGTATGCTCTCCCATGCGGTAGCCGACACCGCGGACAGTTTCGATCAGCGCACCGTCCGCGCCCAGCTTTTGCCGCAGCGTGCGGATATGTACATCGACCGTGCGGGTTTCGCTTTCATTATTATAGCCCCAGATATTCTCGAGCAGCACATCGCGCGTGAGCACGGCACCGCGGTTTTTCATCAGCAGGCACAGCAGCTGGTACTCCTTGAGCGTCAGCTGCACCTCCTGCTTGTTAACGAATACAGTGTGAGCACGCTCATCCACACAGATGCCGCCGGCTACCAGCGGACGCGGCTCATCCTTGTCCTGCATATCCTCGGTGCGGCGCAGGACCGCACGAATGCGCGCGATCAGCTCCATCATGCCGAACGGCTTGGGAATGTAATCGTCCGCACCGGTGTCCAGACCGACTACCTTGTCGTACTCCGTGTTTTTCGCAGTCAGCAGAATGACCGGAATCTTCGCCGTATCCGGCGCTGCGCGCAGACGACGCAGAATGGTGATGCCGTCCTCGCCGGGCAGCATGATATCCAGCAGAATCAGCTGCGGCTTGCATTTTTTCAGAGCAGCGGTCAGCGCCGCACCGTCCTCGAAGCCGTCAGCCTCAAAACCGGTGTTGCGCAGTGTATACACCACCAGTTCGCGGATACCCGCATCATCTTCCACACAGTATATCATATATTACACTCCGATTTCTGTCAGCGTGCCGCCGCTTCCGCGCCGTGCATTGCACTTTTATGCGAGCCGGTGATGGAAAACTCCACCCATTCGGCAATATTGGTCGCGTGGTCGCCGATACGCTCCAGATACTTGGCGATCATCAGCACATCGAGTACGCGCTCGCCGTCCTCCGGGTTCTGCGCGATCTCCGCGATGAGGTCGCTCTTGCACTCGTCAAACAGGCGGTCTACCACGTCATCATATTCAATAACGCTCCATGCAAGGGTCAGGTCACGGCGGACAAACGCGTCCAGGCTGTCGGTCACCATTTTAATGGTTGCCTGCGCCATCTGGTCGATATGCGTGTTGTGACCGCACGCACCGGACAGATACGTTACAATCTCCGCAATATCGCTTGCCTGATCACCGATACGCTCGATATCCGTGATCATTTTCAGCACGGAGGAGATCAGACGCAGATCACTTGCCACCGGCTGCTGCTGCAGCAGCAGCTTGAGGCACATGGACTCGATTTCGCGTTCCTTGCGGTCGATCTCCTGATCAATGCGGATGGCGGCAGCCGCCAGCTTGATATCGCCCTCAAGCAGGGCCTTTACCGCACTGGCGATTGCGTTTTCGCACAGTGCCCCCATCGAGATCAGCTCATTGTTCATCTCCGCAAGCTGATTGTCAAAACGGTTTCTCATCAGCCGAACCTCCCCGTAATGTAGTCTTCCGTACGCTTGTCCGACGGCATGGAGAACAGCTTTTCGGTGTCATCCACTTCGATCATGTCGCCAAGCAGGAAGAATGCGGTCGTATCCGAAACACGGGTGGCCTGCTGCATATTATGCGTTACCATAACGATAGTATAATCCTTTTTGAGCTCGAGCACAAGGTCCTCGATCTTCGCGGTGGAGATCGGATCAAGCGCAGAGGTCGGCTCGTCCATCAGCAGCACCTCCGGGTCTGCGGCAAGCGCACGCGCGATGCAGATACGCTGCTGCTGACCGCCGGACATGGACAGCGCGGATTTTTTGAGGTTATCCTTGGTCTCCTCCCAGATAGCGGCACGCTTGAGCGAGGTTTCAACAATCTCGTCAAGCTGCACACGGCTCTTGATGCCGTGCGTGCGCGGACCATAGGCGATGTTATCATAAATCGACATCGGGAACGGATTCGGCTTCTGGAATACCATGCCGACACGGCGGCGCAGCAGATTGACGTCACAGTTCTTGTAGATATCCTGACCGTCAAGCATGATATCGCCCGTGATACGGCAGTTTTCCACCAGATCGTTCATGCGGTTGAGCGAACGCAGCAGCGTAGACTTGCCGCAGCCGGACGGTCCAATGAATGCAGTGATCTCCTTCTCCTTGATATCCAGATTGATATCGTGCAGGGCGTGAAAATCACCGTAATGCAGATTCATATTGTGAATTTCGATCTTATTTTCCATGTTCATTCTCCATTTACTTCTTGGTCAGCTTTTTCGCTGCCAGAGCGGAAAGCGTATTCATCAGCAGGACCACCAGCAGCAGAACGACTGCGGTAGCATTTGCCTCGTTCATGTGCAGCGCCTCACCCGAGAGCACATACATGTGGATGGCCAGCGTACGGCCGGACTGGAACAGACCGGGAATCTGGGCCATAGTGCCTGCGGTAAAGATGAGCGCCGCGGTCTCACCGACGATGCGGCCGATACCAAGGATAACACCGGACAGAATGCCGGGACCCGCAGCAGGCAGCACGATGCGGAATACCGTGCGCAGACGTCCGGCGCCCAGACCGAACGAGCCTTCGCGGTAGGAATCCGGAACCGCTATCAGTGCTTCCTCAGCGGTACGCATGATGAGCGGCAGGATCATGATCGCCAGCGTCATCGCACCGGCCAGCAGCGAGTATCCCCAGTGCAGCCTGGTGACGAAGAACAGCATGCCGAACAGGCCGTATACGATGGATGGAATGCCGGAAAGCGTCTCGGTCGTGATGCGGATGACGTTTACCAGCTTATTGCCGCGCTTGGCGTACTCATTCAGGTACACGGCGGTGAACAGGCCGAGCGGCACGGCCAGCAGCAGTGCCAGCGCGGTCGTTTCAACCGTAGTGAGGATGGCAGGCATCATCGAGACGTTCTCAGAGGTATAATTCCACTGAAACAGCGACGGCTTGAGATGCGGGATACCCGTCACCAGAATATAGCCGAGCAGGAACAGCAGCACCGCAAAGGTCAGCACAGCCGCGCCGTACACCAGACCCTTGAGCACAGCCGCAGATGCGGCGCCGTGCACCTTTCCGGTCTTTGCCTGTACGCGCACTGCCGGTTTTGCAGCAGAGACAGCTTCTCTTGTCATGCTTCCTTCCTCCTTTTGAGAACCGAGAATGCCAGATTGATAAGCAGAATGAATACGAACAGCACAACGCCGGTCGCAATAAGCGCCTCACGGTGCAGGCCGGTGGCGTAGCCCATCTCAAGCACGATGTTTGCCGTCATGGTGCGGATGCCCTTGAGCATACTGCCGGTCAGTCGCGGCTGGTTGCCCGCTACCATGATAACCGCCATGGTCTCGCCGATGGCACGGCCGATGCCGAGCACGATGCCAGCCAGCACGCCGGACTTGGCAGCCGGTACCATAACCGTGAATATGGCACGCTCATGCCGTGCGCCCATGGCGACGGCGCCCTCATAGTAGCTCATCGGAACCGCACGCAGCGCCGCTTCGGACACACCGATGATGGTCGGCAGAATCATAATGCCGAGCAGGATGGACGCCGCCAGAATGGATGAGCCGGAGATATCCGCACCGAACACGCCTGCCACCGCACGGACTGCCGGTACGATAATGACCATGCCGAAGAAGCCGTATACGATGGACGGAATACCGGCCAGCAGCTCGGTACACGGCTTGAGCAGACCGTACAGCTTTTTCGGACAGTAGAATGCCATGAATACTGCGGTCAGCAGACCGATCGGTACGCCGATAACGATCGCACCGGCGGTGATGTACAGGCTGCCGAGGATCATCGGCAGGATGCCGTAAATGTCGTTGCCCGGCTTCCACTTTGCGCCGGTGAGGAAGTCCAGCAGGCCAATCTCCCTCATGGCAGGCACACCGTTCGCAAACAGGAAAATACAGATGAGCACCACCGCGAAGATGGAGGTCAGCGCACAGAGAAAAAATACCATGTGCATCAGGTTTTCCCGAAGATTCTTCATAAATCTATCTCCTATACAGGCACAGGGCGAATCACTTCGCCCTGTTTTATCAGTCTGTGAATTCGCTTACGCGAGGTCGCCCCAGTCGGTGATGTCGCCGACATAGATACCCTTGATCTGATCCATAGACAGGTCGTCAATGGTGTTCGCCGGGTTTACGACTACTGCGATGCCGTCAAGTGCGATGGCGGTGCCGGTAAGCTGTGCAGCCTCGTCGTCCTTCAGCTCGCGGGATGCCATGCCGATGGCAAAGGTGCCGTCCATCGTGCCGGTCATGCCGGAGGTGGAGTCAGAGGTCTGCAGGTCGATGCTTGCGTTCGGGTTTACAGCCTTGTACGCCTCGATCAGCTTCTCCATAACCGGGGATACCGAGGAGGAACCGCCGACTGCGATCTGTCCGGAAGAACCGTCGGAAGTAAAGGCTGCTGCATTGTCGTCAACAGCGATGTACTTGTTATCAGTTACAACAGCCTGACCTTCCTTGGAGAGGATGAAGTTGATAAAATCCTTGGCTACGCCGGTCGGCTCGCCCTTGGTTGCAATATTGAACGGACGGGACAGCTTGTAGGTGCCTGCCTTTACGTTATCTACGGTAGCTTCTGCGCCGTCTACCTTGACAGCCTTTACGGTGTCATTCAGCGCACCGAGGGAAATGTAGCCGATAGCCTTCTCGTTGCCTGCTACGCTGGTCAGTACAACATCGGTCTTGTTGGCGATCTCGGCATCCGCGGTGGTATTGTCGATCTTCTCGCCTGCGTCGTTCTTCTCCTCTACACCAGTCAGTTCGATGAACGCGCCGCGCGTACCGGAACCATCCTCACGTGAGATAACGGTGATCGCACCGGATACGCCGCTGTCATTACCGCTTGCCTGGGAATCCGAAGAATCGGAAGAGGAGCTGCCGCCGCAGCCGCTCAGTGCACCGGTCAGCATCAGTGCTGCCAGAAGCATGGAAATGCTCTTTTTCATAATTTGTTCTCCTTTTACATTCGTCTTCATTTTTTGTTACAAGATTATCTTACGGAAGTTTTGTAAAATGCAAAAGCGAGAGTTCGTTAAGTTTAGGTAAAGTGTGTGTTTTCGAGTAAAATCTATGTTAAATCGAGGTTTTCGCCTGCGATTCAGTGGGATTTGTGCTCTGCGGAACGCAGGAACGTGCGGCATCCGCCGCAGGGGCAAAAAGGAAGGACAACCTGCGGTTTTCCTTCCTCTTTGGACTCCTACCTTTCCCTTGCTTCCTAATTTGACGCAGATTACCGACATGTGACCGCTGCGAAACAGGGGAACGGCAGAGGATTTTTTCTTCCGTGTTTTTCGTGACCTGTTCGCAGGGTCGGATAGTGTTCTGCTACACAGGTCGGCTACTTCCAGCAGGCGCAACATACCCATGTCGCGCAATTCGTTAGTCCGGAGGTTACGGACAGCACCTACGCAGGATAAATGATACCAAACATCTAAATTCGCAGATGCCGTGCGTTACAACGTGCCAAGGATTTGCGCGGCACGGTTATGCCGCGCTCTGCTGGAAGTAAACCGTCTGTGTAGCAGTACGCTGTCTGTGAACTGCGAAAAGGCGGAGAAAGGCACGCAAGAGTAACCCGACTGCCGCATCCTTTTCCTGCTTACGCAGTCTACCGTCTGCACCCAAGCTATCCCAACAAGGGAAAGGTAGGAGTTCAAAGAGGAAGGGAAACCGCAGGTGTCCCTTCCTTTTTGCCCCCGCGGCGGGCGCCGCAACGTCCCCGCCGTCCGCAGACGGCGTACTCCCCTTGCTGAGGTTCAGCGAAAAACTCCCCGCCCGTTAGGAGCGAACCGCCTGCGCGGTTCGTGTGCCCCGCTGAGTCGGTGCCGAGAAAAAAAGAGAACCCTCTCACGAAGGTTCTCTAAAAAATCAGGTTTTTCGTTTTCGGAAGTACCCGAGGTACATAACCGCTGCCGCCATGCTCCAGAAATACGCCATCATATACGGCACCTCGAAGATATTCTCGAAGTAGCAGTGCACCAGCACGCCGCACATACCTGCGAACATGGGAACCGCCAGCACGCGCGTGCGGTCGCCCTTGGTGTAGCCGGTACGGCCGATCGAGCGCAGGCTCCACAGCGCCAGACCGAACAGCAGCAGGATGAAGAACGCCAGACCGAGATAACCCATCTCGACCAGCGTTTTCAGATAATAGTTATCCATGTAGAAGTAGGAGAAATCCTTGGTCTCCTCGATGACCTTGTTCTGCATGGCAACCGCGCCGCCGAAGCGGCCGAGGCCGAAGCCGAGCACCGGATCGCTTTCCTGCAGCAGCTTAAGACCCTTGGACCAGCGAATAACACGACCTGCACGGCGGCTTGCCGCAAGGTAATCCGCGGTAAACAGATAAGTGATGCGGTTCGCAATAGACGGGATTGCCAGCAGTGCACCGACACCGGCCACGCCCATCAGAGCGATCAAACGACGGTCCAGAAAGATGGCGAAGATCACAACGGCTACTGCCAGACCGCCCCAGGCACCCTTGGAAAAGGTGAAAATGCAGCTCAGGCACATCATGCCGGTCGCGCAGATAGCCAGCACCTTGACCCACATTTTACTGCTGTAATATGCAAGTCCTGCCACCATCGGGGCAAACAGCACCAGCAGACTGCCCATGATATTCGGGCTGCCGGTGAGCGAGTACACACGCGTACGCACGCTGGCCTCGGTCTGAGAGACCCAGCTCGACGGGATCGGCGCGGCTACGATATACTGATAAATGCCGTGCGCCGCAATGCAGAGTGCCATCACGACGAGCGCACCGTAGAATACCGCGAAATCGCGGTCGTTCTCAATCAGGCGGGTGACGAGGAAGAACCAGAACAGGTACTCCACAACCGCACGGTAGCCCGCTACCGCGATATGCGTATTCGGAGAAACCGCACACATCAGGAAAAAGCCGACCGCGATGAACAGCAGCAGATATGCGTCCACCGGCGTAGCACGCGAGCCGAGCGGCGCACGCTTCATCGCCATGTGCCACAGGATGTACGCAAATGCAGCAAGCATCAGACACTCATCCCACACGGATGCCACAAACGACGGCAGATAACCGGCGTCCGACACCCAGCGGACAGCGGAATCGAGCGGCAGATACATCGCCAGACAAATCAGCAGCAGACCGCGCATGCCTACGAACCTGCAGGCTCTGCCGATCAGGCCGCCGCCTGCGACACGCTCGATTGGCCGCCAGACGGCAAGGCAGATGCGGTAGATCAGGCTGTTTGCCGCAATTCCGCCCAGTTTTTCGACAAACCGGCGCAGCGCTGCCAGAATCCGCGCATAGGTGCTGTTCGCCGCTGTACATATCGGTGCCGCACAGAATTTATTCCACAGACGGCAGAATACCGAGCCTGGGTACGCCTGCCGGATACGGTTAAAGAATCCCGCGATAGCGCCCTCGTGGTACCATGCGCGCAGACACATCAGCAGCCGCACGAACAGACTGTTTTCAAATAACGCTTTCATAGGCTTTAATTATCCGCAATATCGACCGAATCAATGTTGCCGGTCGTCTCAAAATCGTTGGTCTTTACAATGAATGTACGGCCTGCACGCACCTCCTGCGTACCGATGGCCGGTGCAGGCGTGCCCTTGGAAACCTTGGTCGTGATGGTGAATACCAGATCCTTCTTCTCCGGATCGGTTGCCGTTACAATGCGGCCGTCAGCGGTGGTAACCTGCTGATTGTAATCCTCGATCTTCATATCAGTGATCTGCGCATTGACATAGCTGTTGCCGTTTACCAGCGACTTGCCTACCTGACTGTTGCGCTGCACCTCGTTTACCAGAAACGGCGTTGCACCGCGTACGCGGACGGTCATCGTCAGGGAGACCTGCGGAGACGCAACCTCCTTGATCTGCTTGGCAAACAGCTTGTAGCCGACACCGGCTACGACAGCGATCGCAGCGACCAGCACCAGCAGATCGACAACATTGATGATGCCGAACAGCTTGCCCTTTTCGTTAATGATCTTCATAAATTTCCTCCGTTGGCAAATGAATTTCGTGTTTCACTGTGTCATTATACCATAGAGCGACTGAAAAGTTAAGTGTTATCTTTGTGAAGCAGCAAGTCTGCCAGAAGTGACCGAAATTCCACCCGGTCGCTGCCTGTTCTGCTCTCACTTGCCGCCTCCTCGCAGGTGATGGAAAACGCCGTACACCACCATGCCGCACGAGGACTCTGCGGCGCAAGCGCCGACCAGAACAGCACATAAACCGCCGTCAGCACTGCCGCAAGCACCTTTCTATCCTGTTTCTGCATAACAAAACCGCCTTTCTGCATCCGGTGTACCCAGTATGCCCGAAAGGCGGCTTTCTATACCCGTTTAATTGCAGGTTTCCGTCAGGAATGTATCTGCGAAACGGCGGCGCAGCATTTTCGCTGCCGTTTTGGCGCGGCTCTCATCCGAGAACAGGCCGTACACGGTCGGGCCGGAGCCGCTCATCAGCGTACCGTCCGCACCGTTTTCTGCGAGAAACGACTTGATTTCGCCGATCTGGCGGCGTTTTGCCGCCGTAACGGTCTCCATCACGTTGGACAGGTACGCGCACACGCCCTCGTAATCTCCCTGATTGAGCGCGGCCATCATGCCCTTGTTGTCCGGATGCTCGAGGATATCCACGCTGTCGATCTCCTGATAGACCTCCTTGGTCGGCACCGCAAACGGCGGCTTGCACAGTACGACCCAGCAGTGCGGCATATCGGGCAGCAGACTCAGCTCCTCGCCGATGCCCTGCGCCAGCATGGTGCCGCCGCGCAGGCAGAACGGCACATCGGCACCCAGTTTAAGTCCCATCTCGCACAGCTCGTCGTCGGTCAGACCGGCTGTATGCAATGCGTTGAGCGCACGCAGCACAGCCGCCGCATCCGTCGAGCCGCCCGCCAGACCTGCCGCAACCGGAATGCGCTTTTCGATGTGAATCTCGCAGGTTTCGAGCAGTGCGCCGGTCTCCTTGTAGAACAGCTCCGCCGCACGGTACGCCAGATTGCGCTCGTCGGTCGGCAGAAACGGCAGGCTGCAGCTCAGCACGATGCCGCGCGGCTTTTTCTCGCCGTGGATGGTGGTAACGCGCACGGTATCGTGCAGCGCGATCGACTGCATGACCATCTCCACCGTGTGGTAGCCGTCCTCCCGCCGTCCGGTGACGTCAAGCGTCAAGTTGATCTTTGCACGGGCACGAACAGTCGTATCCGCGTGTGTAATTTCCTGTTTTCGTCTAAAAAGCATGTTGTTTCAGCCTCTACATTTATTTCAGTGCGATCTGCACCGGTTTGCGCTCACGGAACACGGTAACGTGGGTAAAGCCTGCGTCGAGTGCATTCTTCACGCAGTCGTCTACGCCGCGCGCCACGGTGTCCAGCGTGTGCGAATCCGAGCCGATCGAGATGCGCTCGCCGCCCATGCGCTTGTATTCGTACAGAATATCCTGCGGTGGACCGACCTTTTTCTGCCAGCCCGCAATGCCGGCAGCATTCAGCTCAAGCGCATAGCCGTGGTCGATGCACGAGCGCAGCACCTGCTGGACGCGGTCCATATAATTGTCAAACGACGGGATATAGTCGCCGTGCTTCATCACGCGCAGCGGATAGTCAATGTGCGCCAGCACATCAAAGCCGCCGTGCTCCTCGAGCAGCAGCAGCTGATCGAAATACTCGTGCAGGAACTTGTCGCAGTCCATATTGGGAAAGTCATGAAAGTAGATATCCAGATCGTTCGGCATGGCATGCAGCGAGCCGATGACCATATCGAACGGATGCGTGCGGACAAAATCGTCCGCATCCGGTGTGGCGTGCAGCTGGCCGATCTCCATACCCGCCAGAACCTCAATACCGCCGTTCCCTGCCGGACGGCGCTTTTCCCATACCTCGCGCGCACAGGCTTCCGGGTCACGGTTGTCGCGCGTGCCGCCCGAACGCAGAAAATCCAGATGATCGGTAATGCCGATGATATCCAGTCCGGCCTGCTCGCAGGCGTGAATTTTATCGTCGATGGACTGCGGATACTGGGCATCGGCCGAATATCCGGTGTGCATATGCAGGTCTACCCGCATGGACGTTCCTCCTTATAGATAATTGAACACGGTCTGCACAAAGCAGGCAACGATCAGCAGAAACATGCCTGCATTCTGCAAAACGGCTTTGAGCGACGGCGCACAGGGTCCGTGCAGCCAGACCTGCTGTTTTCTGCCGCGAACGAGCAGAATTATGCCGATCACCAGCATTGCCATCCAGAACAGACCGAGCGCCGACTGCGCGGCTATGGTATCCGGCAGCAGCATGGGCACCACCGAGCCGATGATGTTGAACAGCATGTGCAGCAGCACCGAGGTGCGCAGCAGTCCGGTGCGGTAGTACGCGTAGGACAGCAGCAGACCGAGCGCAAAGGCATAGAAAAACTGCTCCAGATTGGCGTGATACAGACCGAACAGCAGCGCAGAAATGAAGGCGCCCGGCTTCTGCCCGTACCGCGCGAGACGGCCGGCCAGCAGGCCGCGGAACACCAGCTCCTCACACAGCGGACCGATAATGCAGGCACCGAGAACGATGGCCGTCATGGACATCTGCGAAAAGCTCTCGTCCACCATGCCGACCGGATCGCGTCCGGTCAAGGTGTAGACCATGTCGTTGATATTCGTGCCGATGAGCGAACCGAGCCACATCAGCGCACAGCCGATGACAAACCACCGGCCCATGCGCTTTGCGCCTGCCCGCTCCCTGCAGAACGGCATCGGCGGTGTTTTGCGCCACAAACAGAACACAATCGGCAGCGATACCGCATAATGTCCGACGAGCAGCAGCAGATAATACAGCGTTTCCGGTATGCGGAACGGCAGGATACAGCCATCCAGCCAGTACAGGCCGAACTGCCAGAGAATCGACCACAGCATGATCGCCAGCACGGAAAATCCCAGCTTCGAGCAGTAGCGGCGCTCCTGCGGGATATCAATTTGCTCCATAAAAGTTTCCTCTCCGGGCAAAAACAGAGGCGGAGCCTATGCTCCGCCCCCATATTTGTCTAATTGACGAAAGGCTTACTGAGCCTTGGCCTCGTTTACCAGACGCTCGGTATCCTTGGCGATCATAAGCTCCTCGTTGGTCGGAATAACCAGAACGCGAACGCGTGCCCAGTCGATGGAGATATCCATCTGCTTGCCGCGGTACTTGTTCTTCTCCGGGTCGATCTTGATGCCGAGGTACTCGAGGTGCTCGCAGACATCCCAGCGAACCGAACGGTCGTTCTCACCTACGCCTGCGGTGAAGATGATAGCGTCTACGCCACCCATCTCAGCAACGTAGGAACCGATGATCTTCTTAACGGACAGGTTGAACATATCCTTCGCCAGAGCAGCACGCGCGTTGCCGTCAGCAACTGCAGCGTCCAGATCACGGAAGTCGGAGGATACGCCGGAGATACCCAGCATACCGGACTTCTTGTTCAGGATATTGATGACCTCGTGTGCGTCCATGTGCTCGTGCTCAGCCAGGAACTCGATGATAGCCGGATCGATGTTGCCGGCACGGGTGCCCATCGGCAGACCGTCCAGCGGAGTGAAGCCCATGGAGGTATCGAAGCTCTTGCCGCCGTTGATTGCGCAGATAGAAGAACCATTGCCGAGGTGGCAGGTGATCAGGCGCAGCTCCTCGAGCGGACGACCGAGCATCTCAGCAGCCTGCTGAGAAACGTACTTGTGGCTGGTGCCGTGGAAGCCGTAACGACGGATCTTGTACTTCTCGTAGTACTCGTACGGTACAGCGTACATGTAGTGGGACTGCGGCATGGTCTGGTGGAATGCAGTATCGAATACTGCAACCATCGGAACGTCCGGACCCATAACCTCGCGGCAAGCCTCGATGCCGGTCAGGTTAGGCGGATTGTGAAGCGGTGCCAGCGGTACGCAGTCCTCGATAGCCTTGATGACCTTCTCGGTGATGATAACGCTGTCCGAGAAGAACTCGCCGCCGTGTACAACGCGGTGACCAACTGCGTCGATCTCGCTCATGGAGGAGATTACACCCTTTTCCGGATCGAGCAGAATGTTGATAACAGACTGGATCGCTTCCTTATGGGTGGGCATTGCGATGTCAAACTTGAACTTCTCATCGGACTTGTTGCCGGTGTGGGTCAGCACACCGTCGATGCCGATGCGCTCGCACAGACCCTTCGCCATTACCTCGCCCGACTCGGTGTCGAGCAGCTGGTACTTCAGCGAAGAACTGCCAGCGTTGATTACCAATACTTTCATTTGTGAAAACTCCCTTATGCCGTATTTGGCGGCTTGCATAAAGCCGCGGAAGCCTATATAATAATGCTATATTTTTATTCTACACGATTCTTTGCAAATGTACAACCCCTTTTTCGAGGTTTTTACCTTGCAGACCGCTGTCATCTCACTGAAAGGAGCACCGCCATGACTGTATGCGGCATCACCGCCGAGTATAATCCGTTTCACACGGGCCATCTGCACCATATTGCCGAAACCCGGCGCAGCCTCGGCGAAAACGCCGTGATCGTGTGCGTGATGAGCGGCAATTTCGTCCAGCGCGGCGATTTTGCCGTGCTGGATAAGTACGCGCGTGCCGAAATGGCCGTGCGCTGCGGCGCTGACCTCGTGGTTGAATTGCCGCTTGCGGCGGCGCTGTCCTCGGCGGAGGGCTTCGCCAAGGGTGCGGTGCAGACGCTGCACGCACTCGGGTGCGGCACGGTATCGTTCGGCGCGGAGACTGCGGATGCGGATTTGCTTTTACAGGCGGCAGAACTCCTGAACAGCCTGCCGATGGAGGGTGAATCCGGCTCTCCGCACCTGTCCTACGCCGCCAAACGGCAGGAGGAATTAGCGAAAGTTCACAAGCAGGCGGCAGCTCTTTTAGACAACCCAAACAACACGCTTGCCGTTGAATACTGCCGCTTCCTGCTCCCGCTCGGGATACGCCCGCTTGCGGTGCTCCGGCAGGGCGCGGCCCACGATGCATACGCGCCGCACAGCGGCTTTGCCTCGGCGAGTCTGCTGCGAGCGCATTTGCGAAACGGCGATTTCGCGTTCTGCGCACCGTTCCTGCCGCCTGCGGCTCGCGCCGTGTGGAAGAAGGCCGCAGATTGCGGTGAAGCGCCGGTCGCTCTGCCGGAGGACACGCTGCTCGCGCTGCTGCGGACGGCACTCTACCAAGGCAGACTGCGGACCGGCTCGGCAGACGGCTTTGACGAGCGGCTGTGCAAGGCGGTCTATACGGCACATTCGTTCTCGGATGCTGTAGAAAAGGCTCGAACGCGGCGGTTTCCGGCGGCTCGTGTGCGGCGAGCGCTCCTGCGGGCTGTGCTCGATGTGGAGGCAGACGCGCCCGTCTCCCCTGCTTATCTGCGCGTACTGGCACTCGGCGTGCGCGGACGCTCTGTGCTGAAAACCGCCTCCCTGCCCGTTATCGTCAAGCCGGCAACGGAAAAACGGCTGCCCGAAAATCTGCAAGCGGCACTCTGCCGCGATGCCTTCGCGGACGACCTGTTTGCGCTTGCACTTCCCGATCCCGAACGGAGAATCGGCGGCGGGCATTTCCGTAAAACGCCGTTCTGTCTGCGCTGAATTGACAATCCTCTCATTTTGCTTTACAATAAACTTTAGCGTTGTAAAGTGAAACGAGGGGATTTTATGATTGGTCTTGGAACCATTGTAAATGTCGGCACGGTGCTTATCGGCACTACTATCGGTATACTGTTAAAAAACGGTCTGCCGAAACGCTTTGAAAAAACGGTCATGCAGGGACTGGGACTAACCACCTGCTTTATCGGTATAGGCGGAACACTCAGCGAAGTATTGACCATACAGGATGGCGAAATCGGCACCCAGCATACCATGCTGCTTATACTCTGTCTGGCACTCGGCGCTGTCATCGGTGAAGCGCTGAATATCGAGCAGCGACTGGAGGATTTCGGTGCATTCTGTCAATCACACTTTGCTGCCAAAGGGGACAGCCGATTTGTTGAAGGCTTCGTTACCGCATCTCTTCTGTTTTGTGTCGGTGCAATGGCAATTGTCGGTGCATTAAACGATGGTCTGAATGGTGACCCAACCATGCTGATTGCCAAGGCTATTCTGGATGGTGTTGCCTCGATTCTCTTCGCCGCATCTCTCGGCAAGGGCGTATACCTGTCTATTGTGCCGATTTTCTTCTATCAAGGCGGCATTACATTGATGGCACGATTCATCCGTCCCTGGCTGACCGATGTCTTGATTGGTCAAATGTCGTGTGTCGGCTCCGTGCTGATTTTTGCCATTAGCTTGAATCTTATCTTCAACAGCAAGCTGCGTGTCGGCAATCTGCTGCCTGCGATCTTCCTGCCGGTGCTGTTTTTCTTTCTGGCGCGGTTTTTCCCGACTCTCGGCACCTTATAAAATCGACACCGTTTGACTTTCTTTTCGCCCTCCCGTATAATGGATACAACATTTAACGAAACGGAGCCGTAAACTATGCTCGCTTACACTTATCGAAAACAGGGTGAGTTTGCCCTGCAGAACAAGCCGGAACCCGTTCTCACGCATGCAGGAGACGCGGTGGTGCGCGTTACCATGTCGAGCATCTGCACGAGCGATCTGCACATCAAGCACGGCTCGGTGCCGCGTGCCGTACCCGGTATTACGGTCGGCCATGAGATGGTCGGCGTAGTCGAGCAGGTCGGTTCGGCAGTCAAAACCGTCAAACCCGGCGACCGTGTAGCCGTCAACGTGGAGACGTTCTGCGGACACTGCTTTTTCTGTCAGCACGGCTTTGTCAACAACTGCACCGATCCCAACGGCGGCTGGGCACTCGGCTGCCGGATTGACGGCGGTCAGGCGGAGTACGTCCGCGTGCCGTATGCCGATCAGGGTCTGACTGTCATTCCCGACCGGGTTTCCGACCGGCAGGCGCTGTTTGCCGGCGATGTGCTCGCCACCGGCTACTGGGCCGCCAAGATTTCCGAAATCAGGCAGGGCGACACCGTGCTTATCCTCGGTGCCGGGCCGACCGGTATCTGCACCATGCTGTGCGCCATGCTGCATCACCCACACAGGATCATCATCTGCGACCCCGATCCGGCGCGGCTGCGCTTTGTGCGCGAGCGCTATCCCGATGTGCTCACCATCACGCCCGACCACGCGCAGGAGTTCGTGCAGCTGAACAGCCCGCACGGCGGTGCGGATGTGGTCTGCGAGGTGGCAGGCTCGAACGAAAGCTTTCGTCTTGCATGGGAGTGCGCCCGTCCGAACGCCGTTGTCACCGTTGTTGCACTGTATGACAAGCCGCAGGTGCTTCCCCTGCCCGATATGTACGGCAAAAACCTGATCTTCAAGACTGGCGGCGTGGATGGCTGCGACACCGCAGAAATCCTGCGGCTGATTGAAAATGGTCAGCTGGATACCACACCGCTCATCACGCATATTTTCCCGCTGAATGAGATTGAAGCGGCGTACGATCTGTTTGAGAAGCGCCGCGACGGTGTAATGAAGGTGGCAATTACACCTCCGGAGAAGTAAAAACAAGCGGCAGAGGCACAGCCTCTGCCGCTTTTGCATTTTATTCGCAGTCGATTCTCTCGATTTTGAAGGTAACCGGCCGCGCTTCGTCCGAACAGCAGGTTATCATCTCGTTTTCGCGCTTCCTCCAGCCTTTCATAATCGAGCCGCCCTGCAGTCCAGTATAGATACAGCACGAAATCGCATCCCAGACCTCGGAGCAGAACGGCAGTTTCGGACCGCCTGCAACGGCATCAGCATCACCGATGGTTTGGGTCAGCGTGTTGATACCCATGTGCCAGAAATCGTCCCGCACATCATCGCGGTAGAATGCAAATTCATCTCCCACGTTGTAACGGGGGCACACGCCAGAGGACGGGTCGGCGCAATACTGCTGCTGCAGCTCCGGATACAGTTTTGTTGTTCAGAACAGTCGCCTTTTCATCACCATTCACCTGCTCTATTCAAGAGAAAGCCACCATATCAGTCGATACAGTGGCTTTTATAGCATTATTTTTTAATCAACCAGCTTATCCAGCTCGGCAACATGATGCGTGCCGGTTGCAGTCTGGTGTTCCGCCTGCTTGGCATACATGCCGACTACCGCAGCGGATTTCTTGATGGACTGCATCGTGCCCGCACCGGCTACACAGCCGCCCGGGCATGCCATGCCTTCGAGCAGATAGCCGTTGTACTTGCCGGCCTTGGCGGCCATCAGCAGCTTGCGGCAGTCGCGCAGACCCTCGGCGTTTGCCACCTTGATCTCGCGGTCCGGGTGTTTCTCGTTGATGACGTTGACAACGGCCTTGGCTACGCCGCCGGATACCGCAAAGTTACGGCCGTCCGTGGATGCATCGTTGATGCCGTGCGGATCCTCCTTGAGATTTTCCACGTCGATATGGCGTGCGGCGAAAATACCGGCCATCTCCTCGAACGTCAGCACGAAATCGACCTCGCTTCGTACGTCCGAACGCATTGCTTCGAGCTTCTTTGCCGCGCACGGTCCGATAAACGCAACCTTTGCGCCCGGCTGATGGTGCTTGACCAGTCGAGCGGTCAGCGTCATCGGGGTGAGGGCCATCGAGATGCAGTTTGCCTGATCCGGGAACAGCTTTTTCGCCATTGCGGACCATGCCGGACAGCAGGATGTTGCCATGAACGGCAGTTTTTCCGGTACTTCCTTAACGAAGTCCTCGGCCTCCTGTGCGGCGCACAGGTCCGCGCCGATCGCGACCTCAATAATATCCGCAAAGCCGAGGCGCTTCATCGCGGCACGCAGCTTGCCCGGTGTCATCTTCGGGCCGAACTGGCCGACAAACGCCGGTGCGACAGCGGCGTAGACACGCTCGCCCGCCTGAATGGCGCGGATCATCTGGAAGATCTGCGACTTGTCTGCGATCGCGCCGAACGGGCAGTTTACCAGACACTGACCGCAGGAAACGCACTTCTCGTAATCAATATCTGCTCTGCCATTGCAGTCGCTGTGGATGGCATCCATGCCGCAGGCTGCCGCGCACGGGCGCTCCTGACGGATGATGGCGTGATACTGGCAGACATCCATGCAGCGGCCGCACTTGATGCACTTCTCCTGATCGATAACAGAACGGCCGTTGAAGCGATCGAGCGATACTGCGCCCTTGGGACATACCTCAACGCACGGATGCGCCATGCAGCCCTGACAGCCGTCCGTGACCATGACCTCATTTTCCTTGCAGGCATGGCATGCGAACTTGATGACGTTGATCAGCGGCGGCGTGTAGTAGGTCTCCTCGCGGGTGGCAGCCTCGATGTTGTCGGACAGCGGCGCGTGCTCGGCGGCGCTGCGGCACGGTAGACCCATCGCCAGACGCAGGCGTTCGCCTACGATAGCGCGCTCGAGGAAAATATCATTGCGGATGTTGCCAACCTCACCCGGCATGATATCGTACGGCAGTGCTTCGATACGGCGGTCGGTCGGCCACTCGGTATGGTACGCCATACGGGCAACCTCGGTGAAAATGCGGTGGCGGATCTCCTGAATACGGGTTTCTACACCTCTCATAGCCATAGCTTGTTTTATCCTCCTAAATTCCTTTGCGACCCATTGAGCGGGTCTTCCCTTTATACTATCTTATGAGCGCTCCCGGCAGAGCGCATGTGCTCTTTTAACAGGATACCATAAACAGGGCTTTCTGCAAAGAGTATTTGTAGATTTTTTAACAATTACTTTGTTACAATTTTACCTGCATTTTTTGGGCATTCTGTTGAAAAACAACGCGCAGACGGACAGGTGTCTTTCTATCCCTTGCAAAATCGAAGGTTTTACGCTTGACGAAAAGCGGGCGATGTACGCTGCGGCGCGCGGGAACGGTACCCGCTAACGAATTATGTTATAGGCAACACCGCACAATTCAATCAGAACACAAAATGTATTCGTAAATCGCTCTTGTTCAATTATGCGGGATTACCTATAATAAATTTATCCTCTCTGTCAGGATACGCAATCCTCAATCGTATTATAGGTGAAACAACGTTGCTTTCCAAAGGAGCTGAGACCAATGAAACAATTTAACAGGGCGGACGCCGAACGTCTGGTGCAGACGTACTCCGACCTAATCCTGCGGCTGGCTTACACCTATTTGAAGTCCACGCACGATGCCGAGGACATCTGCCAGAATATCTTCCTCAAGCTGCTGACCGGCGGTCAAACCTTTGACAGTCCGGCGCACGAAAAAGCGTGGATCATCCGCGCGACCGCCAACGCCTGCAAGGACAGCTTGCGCGCCGCGCACCGGCGCAATGTCGGTCTGGAAGCCGCTGCCGCGACACCCACACCTGCCGCACCGGATTCCGATGTGCTCGATGCGGTGATGGCGCTGCCGCGCAAATACCGTGAAGCGGTCTATCTGCACTACTACGAGGGCTATTCCGTGCGCGAAATCGCGTCTCTGCTCGGTCAGAGCGAGTCTGCCGTTTCCGCACACCTGAGCCGCGGGCGCAAAAGCCTGCGCACCACCTTGGGAGGGGATCTTTATGAACAGAGAGTATAATGATAACAAAATGTATAATTCTGCACTGGACGAGCTTTGCTTCTCCGAAGAAGCGAAAAGCCGCATGGTTGATCGCCTGATGACTGCCGCCGAGCAGCCGGAGCATCCGGTTGCCATTCATCGTGTACGCCGTTTCCCGCGCATTACGGCGGTCGGCGTGGCTGCCGCTCTGGTGCTGAGCATCGGTGCGGGTGCAACAGGCGTATTCAAGTCCGCGAGCGACGCATTTGCCGGCGTATTCGGTCCAACAGCAGACACCGAAATCATCGACCAGATCGGCCGCCCAATCGGCGCGAGCGATACGGCGGGCGGCGTGACCGTCACCGCGGATGCGATTCTGTTTGATGGCTACAACTACCTTATCTCCTACACGCTCGAAAAGGAGGACGGTTCGGCGTTCGACTGCACGAAAAACCCGGATACCGGTCTGCTGAATGTGTACTGGAATCGTGCAGACAGCAATATCGGCCTGAATGCGCAAGGCGCAATCGGCAGTAGCTATTTCTATGACGAAAATCCGAATGATAATGCCATTCAGTATGTTGAAACCATGTCGTACACTGACGCAGTTACGACCGGTGGTACAGCAAAGATTATGCTCGGCGACCTGACAGCAGTAACTGATAACGGCGCTGAAACCAAAACCATCGCCGACGGTACCTGGCATCTCAAGTTCAAGCTGGAGGCCGATAACAGCGCGGTTGAACTGCCTGCCGGTCAGTCTATTCAAGTAGGTGGCAAAACCGCAACGATCAATAAAGTCCTGCTCTCGCCTATCGGCTATAACTTTGTCTACACGGTTGATGGCAAAGCACCGTTTGAGAATGCCGAAAGCGGTCAGGAACCCGCCAGCCACCGCGATACATGGGACGCATTTTCCGCAAAACTGCTTATCAATAAGAAGGACGGCACTGTAATCGACGTGCCAGGCAACGGCGGCAGCATGGACCCGCATGACGGCAACACCGTCTGCACCCGCCAGGGCACGTTCGATACCATTCTCCCGCTTGATGAAGTGGCGTCCGTCACCATCGGTGATACTACAATTCCGGTAGAATAATCGGCGGAGTGCTTGCATTATCGCAAGATCGGTGCGATACTATATTCAAACGATAACACATTATCCATAGGCGTAGAAAACCCCGGAGGGTACATTCTCCGGGGTTTTCTCATCCTAAACAAAATGGAGAATGGAATGCTGCATGAGCATTTTCCATTCTCCATTCTTCATTTTCAATCAAATCGTCGTCAGCAGCTTTGCGAACTCCGCACGAGTGAACGTACCCTGCGGTTTGATCGTGCCGTCGCTGAAGCCCTGCACCAGACCCTTCTGCATACACAGCGCAACCGCATTTCGGCGGTCTGCCGAGATGGAGTCTGCATCCTTGACAGACGCCAGCGTCTGTGCCGTTTCCGCATCACTCATGGCTGCTGTGCCGTCCGCCTGCAGCAGATTTGCAAAAAGCTGCATCGCGTCCTCGCGGGTCATGGCAGCCGTCGGCCGGAAGTCATTCAGGCCCTCGAGCAGACCGTTTGCGTACACCGCGCTGACCGCCTCCGAGTACCACTCGCCTGCGCGAACGTCTGCGGGCAGTGCGCCGCTGCCGGACAGACCGCGCTGACGCGCGATGGTCGTGCAGACCTCAGCCGCCGTGATCTTATCGTTCGGACGGAATTTACCGTTCGCGCCGGTCATCAGCTTGCGCTCGGTCACTGTATTGATATACTGCAGTGCCCAGCAGGTACTGCTCACATCGCTGTAGCCGGTCGCAGCAGCCGAAACTTTGGGCGAATACGGTGTCAGCAGTGCCTTATAGCATGCGCTGTTCCGGTTCAGCACATCGGAAAGCTGCTCAAACGTCAGCAGATATTCCTCTGTGTATGCTCTGCGGGAAGCGCTCTCGTATTCGTTGTAAAAATAGGTTACGCCTTTCGTGCTGATGCGCGGATAGCTGTACAGATAAATCGCATGATCGTCCGGCAGCAGCTGCTTGACCGTCTCGATGTAGTCACCGGTCAGCAGGTCGTTCAGTGTGTACTGCGTGCCGGTGTGCAGATCAAACGCCAGACAGTTATTCCAGACCGACGAACCGGCGCCTTTGCCGCTCACGCAGTTGGCCCAGACAACGAGCACCGAGCCTTCCACGGACGCACCGTAGCTGCCCTCGAGCGCATCATACTCGGCGGTAACGGACGGTCCCTTGAGGAAGAACGAGCGGATTTCGCTGTTGATGGTGCTCTGCACCTTTTTGTCGCTCAGACCGCTGATCTCCGGAAAATCGACATCCCAGCCATGCTCCGTGCCGTCCTGCTGATAGCCCATGAACTTTTCGTAATGCACAGTCCTTGCGGTGATGCCGCCGCCAAGGTCGAACGACTTCGGCTGCTCGAACAGCGTTTTGCCGCTGCGCAGATCAATATATTTGCGGGTGTCGTCCTGCGTGACGCAGACCACGTTTTCGGTCAGAATGGTCGGGTTCTCCGCCTCTTTAACGGACGCTGCAAAGCCGCCGTTTTTGCGGAAGAAAATCAGTGTGCCGTCTGCGGTGTTGTGCCACGACAGACCGTAGCGCAGCTCGGAGAAGCCGCTGATGTAGCTCAGTGTGCGGTAAGACAGGCTGCCGCCCGCATCCACCGCGGAAACCGAACCGTCCTCGCTGCGGGCCGCGTACAGGCCCTCGCCCATGTAGGACAGATAGTAATACGTCGGCGCCGTCAGCAGCTTGCCGGTGGTATCCATAATGCCCCAGCGGTTGATCTGACGAACCATGGCTTCGCCATCGTGAAACTCCGAGATGGTGTTGTACAGAAACTCGGTCAGCAGTTTGCCCTCCGAAAGCGAATACAGCGCCTGATTGGTGCCGTTGGTGACGACCACCGTGCTCTCGCCGTAAATCGCCATGTAGGAAGGCGTTACGTCATTCGGCAGAGTGTACAGCACCGTGCCCTCGGTGTCGATTGCCTGATAATCGCCGTCCTGCGTCTGCACAAGCGTTCTGCCGTTTGAGAACGCGCCAGCCTTACGGTAGCTGCCCGAAAAGGCAGTCGAACCATCCTGCTTGACATAGGAATACAGACCGGTATCCGCATTTCTGCACAGCAGCAGTCCGTCCTCAAAGAAGCCGACCGCGCCCGGATATGAGCCAATGCGCTTGCCGTCAGTCGCATAATACACGCTGTGGTCAGTGTAACGATACGCAACTATCGTATCCGAAAAATCCACCGAAACCGGCGAATCCGTGTATGCAATGACGAGCTTTCCCGTGCGGTCGATCACCGCCGTCTGCCACTGCTCGTTTTCTACGGCAGCGAGTCCGCAGTCCGCGAAATCTCCTGCCTGTGCGTAGGCAAACGGAAGAACGGTCATGCCGTCCTCATCTAGATAGCCTGCGCGTGTCACGCCGTCAATGTCGGTGTACTCTGCCGGAAAAATGGTGCCGGCCGCAGCCGCACTCACCAGCATCACACACGCAACCGCCAGCGCGGAAAGTGTTTTTTTGAACATATGCTTCACCTGTATATTGTGTAAAGTTCTCTATCCTTGTTATTCTTATACAATATACATTATAAGCACTCACGCACTCTCATACAAGGTCAGGCGGCAAAGTGTAACAATGGTGAAACAACCCGCCGGAATGTTACGATTATGTTACATTCCCAGAATGCACATCAGTTGCCGATAATCGGTGTTGCGCTCTTGGCGATGGATACCTTTTCCACATACGGCACATGTGCGTAAACGTTGGCTGTGGTCGAGATGTCGGAATGCCCCAGCCAGTCCTGAATCTGCTTGAGCGAAAAGCCCTGCTGCAGCAGAATCGTTGCAACCGAATGCCGTAAATCGTGAAACCGGATGCGCGGCAGGCACGCGCGGCGGCACACCCGCTCGAACTCACGCGAAATGTAATCCGGCCGGAGCGGCGAACCATCTTCACGGCAGCAGACGTAATCGCTCTGGCAGTAGGCTTTGCCGTACTTTTTGCGGTTGGCGTTCTGTCTGCGGCGCAGATCGGTCAGATACCGCCGGAGCGAGTCGGACAGCGGCAGCGTCCGATAGCTGGATTTGGTCTTTACACTGTCCGCGTAGATCACACGTCCGGAGGACAGCACCGCCGTATGATTGATGATCATGCTCCGTGCCCGAAAATCCACGGCACACCAGCGCAGACCGGCGCACTCGCTGCGGCGCAGACCATAGGTTGCCGCCAGCACGAACGCCGCCTCTGCCGGCGACTGCAGCGCCGCTGCCAGAAAAATGTTGATCTGCGTCCGGTCGTACACCTGTCCTCGAAAGCGCGTCCGCTTGGGCAGCATGACATTATCCGACGGATTCGTCGGGATAATCTGCAGTGCTACCGCGTATTTCAGGCACTTGTGCATAATGGAATGGAACTTAACGATCGAAGTCGGTGAAAGCCCCTGATCGAATTTCAGGTTGACAAAATCCTGAAAATCCATCGGCCGTGCCGTAGCAAGCGTTGTCCCTCGTGCGGTGAAAAACGGCTTGATATGCTTTTCAAATGCGTAGCGGTAGCCGTCCATCGTGTTTTCGCGCACCTGCGTTTTCATCTGGGTCAGCCAGCGGTCCATGAAGTCTGCAAACGGCGTTTTCGCTTCGGTCGAGTAGCGCAGCCGCATCAGGTCCTCCGGACGCATAATAAAGTGAATGTAGCCGTCCTCCTCGTAAATGCGTATGTTCTCCATTGAGAAGCCTCCTGTAAAAATAGTCATCCTGCAGTATTCGGCAGCACTGCACAATGAAAGCTGCGGTGCTGTCTTGTCCTGCATTTCCATATTTTACGAAAATTCGACCAAATTCGACAATATTCATTTTGCACAGAAAAGCAACAAAAAACCGCTCTGAATCTGCATTCAGAGCGGTTTTATCAGTTTTATGGCAATCAGATCGTGCGGACAGAGATCATGCCTTCGATCGCGCGCAGCTCGTCGAGGTTGGCCTCGGTCGGAGCCTCTGCGGTGTCGATGATGGTGTACGCATAGTCACCCTTGGAACGGTTGCCCATATTCTCGATGTTGCAGCGAACAGCGGAGGTGATGGACGCGATCATGTTCGGGATGTTCTTGTGGATCATGCAGATGCGGTAGCCGCCTTCGTACGGAACCTTGAGGTTCGGGAAGTTGACAGAGTTGCGGATGGTGCCCTTCTCGAGGTACTCGGTGATCTCGTAAACGGCCATCTTAGCGCAGTTGTCCTCGCTCTCCGGCGTGGACGCACCCAGATGCGGGAGCGTGATGGCATTCTCCTGCTCGAGGATCTCGTCGGAAGCAAAGTCGGAAACATATGCTGCAACCTTGCCGCTCTCGAGTGCCTTCGCCATTGCCTTGGTGTCAACCAGCTCGCCGCGCGCGAGGTTGATGACGCGAACGCCGTCCTTCATCTTCTCGATCGCCTCTGCGCTGATGGTGTTCTTCGTGTCAGCGTTCAGCGGAACGTGGATGGTGATGTAGTCGCAGTTTGCGAAAATCTCGTCCAGCTCGGTAACGTGCTTGACCGAGCGGTCGAGCTTGAGTGCGCCGTCAACCGACAGGTACGGGTCATAGCCCCAGACCTCCATATCCAGGCCAACAGCCGCGTTTGCAACCTTAACGCCGATCGCACCCAGACCGATGATGCCCAGCTTCTTGCCGGCGATTTCCGGGCCTGCGTAGGTGGACTTGCCCTTCTCTGCAGCAGGACCGATATCCGGCGTGCCCTTGAGGCCCTTAACCCAGTTTGCGCCCTGTACCACCTTGCGGGAAGCCAGCAGCAGTGCACAGATAACCAACTCCTTAACGGCGTTAGCATTTGCACCCGGCGTGTTGAAGACTACGATGCCTTCCTCGGAGCAGCGGTCGATCGGAATGTTGTTGACACCGGCACCTGCACGCGCGATGCAGCGCAGGTTCTTCGGGAACTCGACGTCATGCAGCTTGGCAGAACGAACCAGAACGGCGTCATAATCGGTGAAATCCTCAGAGCAGGTGTACTTTGCCGGATCGAGATCGTCCAGACCTACCTTCGAGATCTTGTTGTAGAGTTTTACGTTATACATGGGATTATCCTCCAATAGAAAATGGAGAATTGAAAATGGAAAATGTCGCTATCCTTGCTCGATACCGCAATTTTCCATTCTCCATTATCAATTCTCAATTATTGTTACTTGTTTTCTTCAGCGAATTTCTTCATGAAGTCGATGAGCTTCTCAACACCTTCGATCGGCATTGCGTTATAGATGGAAGCACGCATGCCGCCTACCGAACGGTGGCCCTTCAGGTTGGACATGCCGGCTGCCATGGACTCCTTGGCAAACTTTGCGTCCAGCTCGTCGTTGCCGGTGCGGAAGGTTACGTTCATGTGGCTGCGGGAATCCTTTGCGGCTACAGTCTTGTAGAAGTCCTGCGAATCGAGGTAATCGTACAGCATGGAGGAACGCTTTTCAGCACGCTCCTGCATAGCCTTTACGCCGCCCATGTCTTCAACCCACTTGGCAACCAGACCGAGTACATAGATGCCGTACGTGGGAGGCGTGTTGTACATGGAATCCTTATCAGCCATGGTCTTCCAGTCCAGCATAACCGGGTATTTCTCGAGCGGATAGTTGCCGAGCAGATCCTCGCGGACGATGACAACGGTAACACCGGCCGGGCCCATGTTCTTCTGTGCACCGGCGTAGATAACGCCGTACTTGGAAACATCAACCGGCTTGGACAGGATGTTGGAGGACATATCCGCTACCAGCTCAACGCCTGCCGGGGTCTCGGGATCGTACTGATACTCGGTGCCGTAGATGGTGTTGTTGGCGCAGATGTAGAAGTAGTCGGCATCCGAACGGATATCCAGCTCATCCTGCGTCGGAACGTGGTCGAAGTTGGTCTCCTTGGAGGAGAATGCAGCGTGCATGTCGCCGAACTTCTGCGCTTCCTTGTAAGCCTTGGAAGCGAAGCTGCCGGTCAGCGCGTAGTCAGCCTTGCCGGTCTTCAGCAGGTTCATCGGGATCGCTGCAAACTGGGTGGTAGCGCCGCCCTGCAGGAACAGAACCTTGTAGTTATCCGGAATGGAGAGTACGCGGCGCAGCGTAGCCTCGGTCTCCTTGATGATGCCGTCATATACCTTTGAACGGTGACTCATCTCCATGACTGACATACCGGAGCCCTGATAGTTCAGCATGTCGGCTGCACAGCGCTCAAGCACCGGAACCGGAAGCATGGAGGGGCCTGCGGAAAAATTGTAGATACGATTGTCTGCCATAGTGAATAGCCTGCCTTTCAAATATAAGCGTAAAGACGTTCCCGGTTTACATATCACAGTCTGTTGCGGTGATATTACTTTTATGAATGGAACGTATTATTAATTATAATACAAAGCTCTGCCGTTGGCTACCGAAAAATGTCCCAAAAAATCCGTAATGAATAAACGAATGTCTGCACATTGTGGACAGTTCATGAAAATTAGTAATGCGTAATCAAAAATCAGTAATTTTTTGTGATAGGTGAATGCATACCTGTGAATCACGGCAATTCCTAATTCCTAATTCCTAATTATGTGTTATACTGTATTATAGCACAATAATGTAAGGAGCCAACTCAACTATGCACCACCGCCGACCGGCTGCGCCGCACAGCCACCGTCCCAATCACAGACAGATCAACCGCCTGATGCCGTTCACAACGGCGCCGCTGTTCCATGCTCTGCAGCTGCTCGAGACCGGCGACTCCGCGCGGTTTCACATGCCCGGGCACAAGGGTGAGCCGGTTTTCAACACCTATGCGGATATTTTTGCCATCGACTTTACCGAAACCTACGGTACCGGCAACCTGTACACCGGTGAAGGCCCTATCCGCGATGCGGAGGTTGCCGCCGCGCGGTATTTCAGCGCGGAGGACTGCTTTTTCCTGACCGGCGGCTCGACACAGGGCATTCTGACCATGCTCGGCACTGCGGTCGGACGCGGCGGCGCTGTCCTGCTCGACCGCGAGGTACACAAGTCCGTCTGCTACGGCTGCGCGCTGCTCGGCATTACGCCGTATTTCTTTTCTGCACCGCTGATCGAGCCGTTCGCGGTTTCCGGTGCGCTTCCGGTCAAGGATGCGGAAGCACAGCTGATCGCGCATCCGGAGATCAAGGCAATCCTGCTGACCTCCCCGACGTATTACGGCATCTGGCGGGCGATTCCCGAGTTTGCCGATCTGTGCCGCGCGCACGGCAAGCTGCTGCTCGTAGACGGAGCACACGGTGCGCACTTCCCTGCTGTCGGCCTGCCGACACCGGTCGCGGAAGGTGCGGATATGGCCGTGCTCTCCATGCACAAAACGCTGCCGTGCATGGGACAGGGCGCCGTTCTGCTCTCCGCGGCAGGCGTGGACCGCCGCGCACTGCGCGAAAACACCATGCTGTTCGGCACGTCCAGTCCGTCCTACCCCATTATGGCGTCCATTGACCTTGCGCGTGCCTACACCGAGGGTCCCGGTCACGCGGAGTACCACCGCTCGGCGGAAACCTGCGCCGAACTGCGTACCTATGTGCAGCACCGGACCATGTTCACCGCACTGACCGAGGATCATTTTCCGGCGCTTGACCCATGCCGTCTGACGGTGTGCACCGCCGGAACCGACATCACCGGTCACCAGCTGGCCGATACGCTGTGGAGCGAATGCGGCGTGGCGTGCGAGATGGCGGACGACCGCAATGTTGTGTTCATCCTCACCGGCTCCGACCCGAACGGTGCGATCAGCCGTCTGAAACGCGGCCTGCGGCGCATTTCCAAACGGCGCCAGCCGCTTCCCCTGCCGTCCCTGTCCGCACCGTTTCCGCCCGCCGAGCGCGTGATGAGCGTGCGCGACGCATGGTTCTCACAGACTGGCAGAGTCCAGCCTGCCGCTGCCGAGGGTCTGGTCTGCGCCCGTCCGGTCACGCCGTATCCGCCCGGTGTGCCGCTGCTCTGGCCCGGCGAGAAAATTACAGGAGCGCACATTGCACTTATCCGTGAAAGATGGTACAATACAATAGATGAAATAACCGTTGTTGTCCATCAATAACGCATCTCATCCAAGCAAACGATATGTTTCCGCGCAGCAATGCGTATAGGGGGTTACTATTATGAAAATGGTACTGGCTATCATCAATTACGATGATTCGCAGGATGTTATCTCCAGCCTGATGAAAGCAGGCTTCTCCATCACCAAGCTGGCGACCACCGGCGGCTTCCTCAAAGCAGGCAACGTCACGATCCTGATCGGTCTGGACGAAAGCAAGCTGGATGAGTGCTTTGACATCATCCGCGAGCACTCCTCCTCCCGCAAGCAGATCATGCCGGCAACCGCTGAGCTCGGCATGGGCTTTTTCCCGTCCACGCCGGTGCAGGTCGAAGTCGGCGGCGCAACCGTATTTGTACTCAACGTCGAGCGTTTTGAAAAGCTGTGATTTCATTTGACGCACTTGCAGGCAACAATGCGCTCAAAAACAGCCTGAAGCATGCGCTGAACGAGCGGTTTCCGCAGACTGTGCTGCTGTCCGGTGACGATCCGGCGGCGCTCAAAACCCTTGCGACTGTACTCGCGGCCGGTATTTTATGCGAAGGCACGGGCAGTCATCCGTGCGGAAACTGTCTGCCGTGCCGCAAGGTGGAGCAGGGTGTGCACCCGGATCTGATGATCGTGGACGAAGGAGAGGCCGAACTCAAGGTCGATCTGGCGCGTCAGCTCAAGGCGGAAAACGCCATTATCCCGAACGACGGAGAACGCCGTGTGACAGTCATTCACCATGCACAGAATCTCAATCCCATGGCGCAGAATGCGCTGCTCAAGGAGCTGGAGGAGCCGCCTTCGTATGCGTTCTTCATTCTGACCGCCGAGCAGCCGGATTCGCTGCTGCAGACCGTGCGCTCGCGCTGCACTAAATTTGCGCTCGAGCCGTCGCATGCGGCGGTGTCGGACGAGGAGGCGGCAAGCCTGCTTGCACCCTATCTCTCTGCGGTTGCCGAACGGCGTGAGGACCGCATGATGCTCGGTGCAATGGGTCTGGAAAAGACGCCGCGCCGTGCACTGTTAGGCGTGCTCGGCATTCTGCAGGCCGCTGTCCGGGACGCGATTTTCGTCTCGAAGGCTCTGCCGCAAAAGCCGCTGCAGCCTGCACTCCGCAAACAGACGCAGGCACTCGCCGGCGCCGTCAGTACGGAACGTCTGTTGGCGGTCTACGATTTTATCGATGTGCTGATCGACCGTGTGTCGCGTAACGCGGCATCCGCGGCTGTCACCTGTGCATTAACGAGCGATATCTACCGCATCTGTTACGCTTCCTAAGCGTTTCCATCATACAGGAGGAAAACTTTTTGACAACAATAATCGGAGTTCGTTTCAAATCGAACGGAAAAATGTATTATTTCGACCCGCAGGGTCTGGAAATCGCACCCGGTACGGGTGTGATCGTCGAGACGGCACGCGGCGTGGAATACGGCGACTGCGTGCAGGGCAACACCGATGTGCCCGATCAGCAGGTCGTGCAGCCGCTCAAGCGCGTGGTCCGTGTGGCAACCGAGGCCGATATGAAAACGCTCGAGCGCAACAAAAAGCGTGCCGATGAGGCGTTTATTATCTGCAAGCAGAAGATCGAGGACCGCGGTCTGGAAATGAACCTTGTCACCGCGGAATGCACCTTTGACATGAACAAGCTGCTGTTTTACTTCACCGCAGACGGTCGTGTGGACTTCCGCGAGCTGGTTAAGGACCTTGCGAGCGTGTTCCGTACCCGCATTGAGCTGCGCCAGATCGGCGTGCGCGATGAGGCAAAGATGATCGGCGGTCTGGGCTGCTGCGGCCGCGAGTTGTGCTGCAGTTCGTATCTCGATGATTTCCATCCGGTCTCCATCAATATGGCAAAGGATCAGAACCTGTCGCTCAATCCGGCGAAGATTTCCGGTGTGTGCGGCCGTCTGATGTGCTGTCTCAAGTATGAGCATGAGGCCTACGCCGAGCTGCAGAAGGTCACGCCGCGTCAGGGCAGCGTGGTCGATACGCCGGAAGGCCGCGGCAAGGTAGTTTCCACCCAGATGCTGCGCGGCACCTGCAAGGTGCAGCTGGACGACAGTCCAGAGCACTCGCTGACCGAGTTCCAGTGCACGCAGTGCTGCATGGTAAAGGGTGCGTGCCGCAACCGTCAGAATGCCGCCGCTATGGCCGAGGAACGCCGTAAGCGCGAGGAGCAGGAGGATGCTGCCGCTCCCGCACCCAAAAAGGATGCACCGAAAAAGAGCGAGGCTCCGCATCAGAAGCCGCAGCAGCCGCGTTCGCCGCGCAAGCCTGCCCCGCAGCAGACTGCCGCAGACGAACTGCCCGAAGATGCTCAGAATGAGCTGTCTCCGGACGGTGAAGGTGCGCCGCGCCGTCGCCGCCGCAGAGGCGGAAGACGCCGCCGCAAGCCGAATGGCGAAAACGGTGCTCCGGAACAGAATTCCGGCGAAGAATGAGAAAAAGAGCGAAACCGCATGGTTTCGCTCTTTTTTTGCGCAAATACAGCCGCTCCCCTATCTGCAAGCTCAGTGAAGAAAATCGGCTTCAGTGAATCATGCTTTCTATCATTCTCCTGCTTATTTTGCCGTGGCAGCGTACTTATCAACCAGCGTCTGTGCCATTTCCATCGCCGTCTCGCCCTTATTCAGACGCAGCGACAGATACGGTGTCGAACCGGCGTTGAGCAGCAGGCGGCCCTTGAATTCACTGTCACCGCAGAGCGAGGACAGGCGCGCGAAATCGGTCTCGGAAAAGGTGAGCAGCAGCCGTCCGTCCTGCTGCTTGATCTCCGCAATCCCCTGCTCGCTGGCCTTGGCACGCAGCAGCGCAATATCCAGCAGCGCGATAGCCTCCGCAGGCGGCTCACCGAAGCGGTCGATCAGCTCGTCAAGCATATCACTGCGCTGCTCGTCCGTTCGGATGAGCGCAATACGGCGGTACAGATCGACACGCTGCCCCGCATCCGCAACATAATCGGCGGGAAGGTTGGCAGAAATCAGCAGTTCGGCCGCACAATCGACACGCGGCTTGGGTGTTTCTCCCTTCTCCTCCTGCACAGCCTCTTCGAGCAGCTTGAGGTACAGATCATAGCCGACACTCATCATGTGGCCGGACTGCTCGGGACCGAGCACATTGCCGGCACCGCGAATTTCCAGATCACGCATGGCAATCTTGAAGCCCGAGCCGAACGCTGCAAACTCACGAATCGCACCGAGCCGCTTCTGCGCGATCTCGCTCAGCGCCTTGCCGTGCCGGTAGCACAGGTAGGCGTAGGCGTGGCGCGACGAGCGGCCTACACGGCCGCGAATCTGGTGCAGCTGCGCCAGACCCATATTGTCTGCGTTCTCGATAATGAGCGTGTTCGCGTTCGGGATATCAATGCCGGTCTCGATAATGGTGGTGCAGACCAGAATATCGATCTCGCCGTCTGCCATCTCGTTCATAACCTTTGCAATCTCTTTCTGACCCATTTTGCCGTGAACGATGCCGATTCGCGCATCCGGAAGCCGCTGCTGCCACAGGTTCGCACATCGCTCGATGGACTCCACACGGTTGTGCAGGTAGTACACCTGCCCGCCGCGTCCCAGCTCACGCCGGATGGCATCGAGCAGCACGCCGTCGTTCTGCTCAAGCACGAACGTCTGCACCGGATGGCGGTTCTGCGGCGGCTCCTCGATGGAGGACATATCGCGGATGCCGGACAGCGCCATGTTGAGCGTGCGCGGGATCGGCGTTGCCGACAGCGTGAGCACGTCCACGTTTTTGCTCATTTCCTTGAGCGTTTCCTTGTGCCCGACGCCGAACCGCTGTTCCTCGTCCACGACGAGCAGACCGAGATCCTTGAACTTGATCTTTTTGTTGAACAGCTTGTGCGTGCCGATAACCAGATCGACCGAGCCCGCCTCCAGCTTTTTGAGCAGCGCAGTCTGCTCCGAGCCGGTCTTGTAGCGCGTGAGCAGCTCGATCGTGATCGGGTGACCCTGAAAACGCTGCATCGCGGTCAGGTAATGCTGCCGCGCAAGCACGGTCGTCGGTACGAGGATAGCCGCCTGCTTGCCCGCGAGAATGCACTTCATCACGGCACGCAGCGCGACCTCGGTCTTGCCAAAGCCGACATCGCCGCACAGCAGGCGGTCCATCGGGCGGTCGGACTGCATATCGTCCTTGATCTCGGCAATGCAGCGCAGCTGGTCGTCGGTCTCCTCGTAGGGGAAATCCTCCTCGAACTCGCGCTGCCACGCGTCATCCGGCGGGAAGGCGTAACCCTTGACCTTGGCGCGCTCGGCATACAGCTTGATGAGACCCTCGGCCAGCTCTTTTGCCGCCGCCTTGGCGCGTGCTTTCGCCTTGCTCCAGTCCGCGCCGCCGAGCTTGTTCAGCCGCACGCGCTCGTTGTCGCCGCCGCCGATATATTTGGAGATGAGGTCGAGCGAGGTTGCCGGAACATACAGAAAATCCGTGCCCGCAAACGCAATTTTGATGAAATCGCGCTCGGAACCGTCCACCGTCATGCGCTCCATACCGATAAACCGACCGATACCGTGGTGCTCATGCACGACCAGATCACCCGGTGTCAGGTCGGTGTACGACTTCACCTTATCACGGTTGGACTTCTTGACCTGCGTTTTCTTCCGCCGGGCAAGAACCTGTCCCTCGGTCATGACAACAAGACCGAGATCGGGATACTCAAAGCCGGCGGACAGCGTGCCCTCCATGATGTTGACACAGCCGCCCTTGGGCAGCAGATCGCTGATTTTTACGTTGAGACCGGTGTCGGTCAGCGCATCCAGCATGTTCCGGCAGCGCAGCGCACTGCCGCACACGACCGCCACCGCGCGTCCCTGCTCGGTATAGCTGCGGATGTCGGCAGACGCCATGTCGAGATTGCCGCCGTAGGCGTTCATCTGGTTGGCGATAAAGTTTTCCAGATGCTGCGGTGTCAGTTCGGCTACGTTGTTGAGAAAGCTGTCCAGACGCAGAATCTGGCGCTTCACGCTGCATACGCCGACAAAATCGAGCGCATACTCACCGAGGGCGGGCGGCATTTCGCCGCGCTCGAGCAGAGCAGTTACGTCGTCGGCTACACGCGCGTGGAAATCGCGCACCGCGTCGCGCAGACGGGGCGTGTCCTCGATGATGACGATGGCATTTTCGGGTAGATAGTCGAACGCGGTCGCCATCTCGGGACAAATGAGCGGCATATACTTGTCCGCTGCGGGCAGCGAACCGGTCTCGCGCAGACGTTCCGCGTCCCGTTCGAGATTAGCCTGCAAATCTGCGTGCTGCTTCTTCCGGCGGGTCGAGGTGAGTGCCAGAACAGCCTTTGCCAGTCCTGCCGCACCGCCCTTCGCCAGTGCCGGAATGGATTCCATACACGGCAGACAGCGCAGGCACTCGCACTGCTCCAATCGGCGCTGACTGCCGACGTCGAACGTGGAGATCGAGTCAATCTCATCATCCCAGAATTCCACGCGGTACGGGTGCTCCGCCTGCGGCGGAAACACATCGAGGATACCGCCGCGAATGGAAAACTGACCGGTGCCTTCGACCTGTACGCAGCGCTCGTAGCCTGCGCGCGTGAGCGACTGCGCCAGTTCGTCCAACGGCGCAGTTTCACCGGCCGCGAGGGTGACAACCGACTGCACGAGCAGTTCGGGCGGCATGGTGCGCTGTGCTGCCGCCTGCACGGACGCGACCGCGAAACGCGCCTCGCGCATTTCGTCCAGTACGGCAAGTCGGCGCTGTTCGTAGCCGCGCGACACTCCGACCACGTCCGCCATAACTAGCTCGCGCGAGGGAAGGAGCACGACGTCACGCTCGGCAAAGCCGCGCAGGTCGGCGGCAAAGCGGTTCGCGGCGTTATCGTCATCGGTCAGCACCAGCACCGGACGGCCGGTGTCCAGACCCAGAGCCGCCGCGAGGTGCGCCTTATGGATGGCAGATAGACCGACCGCCAGCACCGGAGATTTGCCCTCATCAACGGCTTGTTTTAACTGTTTGTATTCTTTTAGATAAGTTATACTTTTTGTAATTTCGTTCAAGAGGTTCACCTCCCTTTCATAATGGAAAATGGAGGAGTCCGCCTGTAAAGGCGGTTATTTGAATAATTGCGCAAAGCAAGATACCAGCGCAGCGCGACTGAAGTCTGCGCAAGGATAGCGCTAATTCTCAATTCTCCATTCTTAATTATTGAGACACCAAAAGGGCAGATTTCTCAATCTGCCCTAATGTTATGCGTATTTTTTGCGAAATATGCGTGTTAGTCTGCCTTGTGGCAGGTCTCGCAGTCTGCATCGCAGCCGAGAATCTCAGACGGATCCTTGCCCAGACGCTTGTAATAGTCGGAAATTGCAGAGCGCAGCGCTTCCTCTGCCAGCACGGAGCAGTGCATCTTTACCGGCGGCAGACCGTCCAGAGCCTCAGCAACGGCCTTGTTGGTCAGCTTGAGCGCTTCCTCCAGGCTCTTGCCCTTTACCATCTCGGTAGCCATCGAGCTGGTTGCGATCGCTGCACCGCAGCCGAAGGTCTTGAACTTAACGTCCTCGATGATGCCGTCGTCCGACACCTTGAGGTAAATCTTCATAATATCGCCGCACTTTGCGTTGCCGACCTCGCCGACACCGTTTGCGTCCTCAATCTCGCCAACATTGCGCGGATGCGTAAAGTGGTCGAGCACCTTTTCACTGTACTGCATAAAATCTATCTCCTTTTTGTCCAATCAAATGAATATATTGCAGGAAAATCAATCGTAGGGCGCGACGACCCCGGCGCGCCGAGTCGTCGCGCCCTACGGGATACGTTTCCGTTTATCTTAATGTGCGTGCAGCTCGGTTGCAGCGGTCAGGTTAGGATGACCGTTCTCCCAAACCGGGCTCATCGAGCGCAGGGTCTTAACAACATCGGTAACCGTCTCGATGATATAATCAACGTCCTCCTCGGTGTTCTGTTCACCCAGGGTCAGGCGCAGAGAGCCATGCGCGATCTCGTGCGGCAGACCGATCGCCATCAGAACGTGAGACGGATCGAGCGAACCGGTGGAGCATGCCGAACCGGTGGAGCCGCATACGCCTGCGTTATCCAGTCGCAGGATCAGGCCCTCGCCCTCAATCGCCTCAAAGACGAACGAAGCGGTGCCCGGCAGACGGTTTACCGGATCGCCGGTATAGTGGGAGTACGGAATGTTTTCCATAATGCCCTTAACGAGCTTGTCCGTCAGCTTCTTGACGTAGCCCATCTTCTCATCCAGACCTTCAACGGCCTCCTTCATCGCTGCTGCCAGACCGATGCAGCCTGCGGTGTTCTCGGTGCCGGAAACCAGACCGCGCTCCTGGCCGCCGCCGTATACCAGCGGCTCAAGGGTGATGCCCTTCTTCACATACAGCACGCCGGTGCCGCGTGGACCGCGGAACTTATGACCGGACAGGGACAGCATGTCGATGCCCATCTCCTGTACGTCGATGTGCATATGGCCGACAGCCTGAACCGCGTCGGTGTGGAACTTTGCGCCAACCGAATGCGCCAGCTCGGCAATCTGCTTGATCGGCTGAATCGTGCCGATCTCGTTGTTTGCCGCCATAACGGAAACCAGTGCGGTGTCCTCGGACAGCTCTGCCTTCAGCTGCTCAAGATCTACACGGCCTTCCTTATCCACATTCAAATAGGTAACGCGGTAGCCCTCCTTCTCAAGCGCCTCACAGGTGTACAGCACTGCATGATGCTCGATCTTGGAGGTGATGATGTGCTTGCGGCCCTTGGAGGACGGACCGTGCATAAAGCCGCGAATCGCAAGGTTGTCCGCCTGCGAACCGCCGCCGGTGAATACGATCTCACCCGGTGCATAGTCGTTCTTCTCGTTTACCGGCTCTGCCGCGTTCAGGCACTTGCCGACAACGGTGCGCGCATCGTTAAGCGCTTCCTTTGCCGCACGGCCGATGCGGTACAGCGAAGACGGGTTGCCGTAGTTCTCGGTCAGCCACGGCTTCATAGCGTTGAACGCAGTTTCGGACATCGGGGTCGTCGCCGCGTTATCCGCATATACGAATCTCTTTTCCATAGTATATCTGCCTTTCTTTGTCCAAAAAGGTTGTCTTAAATACAAGCTGAACAGGCGGTTTTCGACGCGCGAAAACCCGAGTAAAATGATAGGTTCAGCGGGTACTACTAATATACACCCGAAACGGGTATTTTAGCAAGTGAAAAACTGACGAAACAGCAAGCATATCCTGCTGCATTTTGCATTAGTTTGTGCATTTTGTGTAGTTTTATAAGGAAGTTAGCTGTGTTTTACCGGTGCGTGTGTGTATCGAGGCGTTTTTTCAGCCGTTCGAGCACCTCAGTGTAACGCTCGGAGCGGGCGGTCGGGTTGCCGCGCAGCAGGCTCTTGCGGGTACGGCCGAGTGCGGCTGCCCGCTCGTCAAAGCGGCGCTGCAGCTCGTCGAGCTTAGCCTGCAGCTGCTCGCGTGCAGCTGCGGTCTGCGCCCTGCGCTCGTCGGAGCGCATCTCATGCACGGCGGCAAGCTGTTCCTTTGCATCGTCCATTTTTTCGGAGAGCTGCGCTTTTGCGTCGGCAAGCTGTTCCTTCGCATCATCTATTTTCTCGGAGAACTGCGCCTTCGCCTCGCCCACCTTCTCGGTGAACTCGCCGTGCGCTTCCTCTACACGGTAGGACAGGTTGGTCAGACCGACAAGCGCAGTCTCGGACAGCTGCTGACGCAGCTCGGCTCCCTGCTCGCGCAGACGGTCAAGTTCCTCGAGCACCTTGGCGAGATCGAGTGCGCTGCGTACGGATACGATCACATCGCTGATAAATGCCGCCGAAAACAGCACGTCGATCACGATCAGTCCGATAAACGGCAGACCGAGCACCAGCTTTTCAATCGGCGGATGAATGACGCTCGTCAGGATCAGGCCGAGAAAGCCCCAGCATAGCGACGAGCGCAGGCAGATATAGCCCTGAAACTGGAATCTCTGCTTGGAGTAATCCCAGTATTTTACCTTGAATATCTTCTCCATCACCACGCCGACGATGTATTCAAACACGGTCGCCGCGATCATGCTCGCCAGATACAGCCACACCGGATGCTGTTTTAACGGTAGCGAAACATGCAGCAGGATCACGGCGCCGAAGCCGTAAATCGGCAGCATGGGGCCGCGCAGGAAGCCGCGGTTGACCAGTCTGCGCTGTCCTACCGAGACCACGGTGGACTCAAAGCACCAGCCGAGCATACAGTACAGGTAGAAAACCAGCAGCCACTGGGCGGCGGAATAACTGTAATACACGCTCTCACTCCTCACGATTCGGATTTCGTATTTATCTATTTTATCGAATTTTTTGACTTTTTGCAAGGGGAACGATATAATAGAATCATACTATTTTAATAGGAAGGGCAGGAACGCCTAATGCTGAATTTTAATCTGCACACCACGACTGAGATTGTATTTGGTAAAGATATTGAGGAACAGATCGGCCCGCGTCTGAAAGAGCTGGGAGTGCACCGCATTTTAGTGCACTTCGGCGGCTCGAGCGCACGCACGACCGGTCTGCTGGACCGTGTGGAAAAGAGCCTGTTTACGGCGGGTCTTGCCTTTGTTGAACTGGGCGGTGTATCGCCGAACCCGAAGGTATCGCTTGTCCGCAAGGGCATTGCACTGGCAGAGCGAGAGGGCATCGACTTTGTGCTGGCAGTCGGCGGCGGCTCGGTAATCGACTCGGCGAAGGCCATCGCCATGGGCGTTGCCACCAAAACTGATCCGTGGCAGTTTGCATCTACCGGCACAAAGCCGGATACCACCCTGCCGGTCGGCACTGTACTGACGCTGGCAGCCTCCGGCTCGGAAAGCAGCAACTCCTGCGTACTCACCAATGAGGAGACCAAGGAGAAGCGCGGTATCACGAGCGAGACCAACCGTCCGCGCATCAGCTTCCTTGATCCGGAGAACACCTATACTGTGTCCAAATTCCAGACCGGCTGCGGCATTGTGGACATCATGATGCACACGCTCGAGCGTTACCTCACGCCGGAAGGCGGCGAAAGCGACATGACCGACCGCATTGCCGAAGGTCTGCTCATTGCCGTGCGCGATGCCGGCCGCCGGGCAATCGCCAATCCGCGCGATTATGAGGCGCGTGCGTCCCTGATGTGGGCCGGCAGCGTTTCGCATAACGATTACACCGGCTGCGGCCGCAAGCGCCTGTTCCCGGTGCATAAGCTTGAGCATGAGCTGTCCGCGTTCCGCGATGAAATTGCACACGGTGCCGGTCTGTCCGTGCTGTTCCCAGCCTGGGCGCTGTACGAGATGAAGAACGATTTTCCGCGCTTTGCTCAGCTGGCGAACCGCGTATTTGGCGTGGAGATGGATTTCCACCATCCTGAGCGCACCGCACGCGAAGGCATCCTGACCATGAAGCGCTTCTTTGAGGAGATCGGCATGCCGACGCATCTGTCGCAGCTTGGCATCAAACCGGAGAATTACGCACAGCTGGCCGCAAATACCGTCCGCACGGTCCAGGGTCCGGTCAAGAGCTATTCCGCACTTGATGAACAGGCTATCATCGAGATTTATAAGCTGGCGGAGTAAAACCGCCTGTGACAAAGGCAGCGCAATAAGCGTAACAGCTGCGAAGGGAAGGCTGTGCAGCAGCCGCCCCCTGTATCTCATCGCTATCGAGACCAAATGAAAGCAGGGATTTTATGCAAATTGTAGATACCGGCGTACTGACTCCGTCCTTCATGGACTTCTCACTGCCGTCCGAATTTGCGAAAAGTGCGCTGTATTACTGCCCGCAGTTCGGTCAGTTCATCTGCAACAGCGATTACCGGATCGAACGAAACGGCATTGACCAATACCTGCTGATCTACATCAACAGCGGCTCGCTCTGCATCCGCACAGACGGTATGACCGCTGAGGCGCATGAGGGCGAAATAGCGCTGTTCGACTGCCGCAAGCCGCACTGCTACTGGTGTCCGGACAAGGTTGACTTCTACTGGTTTCACTTCAACGGTGCAAGCAGCAAGCAGTACACCGAATATCTGACCGAGCGCTTTGGCCTTGTGCACGAAAAGCAGCCGATGCTGTCGCTCAAGGACCAGTTCCGCACGGTTGTGCACTCGGCGCAGTACGGCATGAGCACGCAGTTTGCCTCCATGAACGAGCACCAGATTTCCATTGCCGTCCACAGCATTCTGGGCGGTCTGGCATCGCAGACCGTGCGAACCACCGTCATCAGTGAGCTGCTTGCACCGGCACTGGCGTACATTCACGGTCATTTTGCCGATGACATTTCGCTGAACGACCTTGCCGAGATGTGCGGCATCAGCAAATCCCACTTTATCCGCAGCTTCAAGCGATACGTCGGCTGTACGCCGCATGAGTATCTGCTGCAATACCGTCTGCGTCAGTCCAAGCGTCTGCTGCTGTCCAGTGACCTGACCGTTGAGCAGATTGCCGAGGACTGCGGCTTCAACAGTGCGTCGCACTTTGCGCGGGCATTCCGGCAGGAAACCGATATCTCTCCAACGGCATTCCGCGCAATTTCCTTCTAAACGCACAAAAAAGACAGACCGCAAAACGGTCTGTCTTTTCTTCTTGTAAATCGTAATTCCGGCTGTCCGCAATGTGCTTCGTGCGGCAGCACGCATTCAATCGAATTTGCGAAGCAAATTCATAAAAAGGCGAGGCGTGTACGCGCAGCGCGACCGAGAAGTCGCGCAAGGATAGCGCCTGCCTTTTTATAAAGGGACGAAAAAATGTGTCCGCAGGACGCGGTTTTTCGTCGAAATTCGATTGAAACCGTGGTTTCAATCGAGGCGAAGCCTTTAGCCGCCCAGACCCAGAGGAGAGAACAGCACATGAATGCCTACCAGCAGGATGAACGTAACTGCAATGACCGGCTTGCGATACTTCCACGGGGTCATATCAACAACCTCAAGATCAGGCAGTACATATGCTTCCTTGCGCGGTGCAGCCTTGGTCAGAATCGCCATCAGGATCAGGTCAATTACGAATGCGCCTACTTCAAAGTACAGGAAGTGGAACGGCAGAAGGTTCATCATCAGGCCATAGCATACGATATGGACAATGATGGCAGCCCTCGGCGCAAAGCTCGGCATGCGCGGAGCCAAAATACCCATAACAACGATGACCAGAACCGGAACGCCGTAGTAACCCCACATCTGATTGAGGAAGGTGCTGATGCCGGCCGGCAGATACAGCAGAAACGGTGCGATGACGATGGACGCCAGACACAGCACGATGCCGAAGCGCTTTGCAATGGTGATCAGCTGCGCGTCCGTGCGCTTTTTCTTGGAGATAACCGGAAGGATGTCCAGGGTGAACAGCGTCATGGAGCTGTTCAGTACCGAGTTAAAGGAGGACAGGATCGCACCGAACATGACTGCTGCAAAGAAGCCCAGTACCGGAGTCGGCAGGATGTCCTTGATCAGAGACGGGTACGCCATATCGAAGTCGGTCAGTACACCGCCGTCACGGATGAACTGGATAACGCCGGGCGCTACCAGAAAGATCGGGCAGAATACGCAGGTAAGACCGGTCAGCAGAGAGCCCTTCTGTGCTTCCTTCAGGTTCTTAGCGCCGAGTACGCGCTGCATGATGGACTGGTTGGTGCACCAGTAAGAGATGTGGTTGATACCACAGCCAAGTACGATCATCGGCCACGGAATGTACGGCGGCTGTGCGTCAGCAGGCTGGATCGCATTCAGGTGCTCCGGAGAGGATGTAGCGAAAATGCGGATGCCTTCTGCGATGCTGCCGTCGCCCAGTGCGATAAATGCCAGAGCCGGGATCAGGATGACCGCGCCGATGATAAAGATGATGCCGTTCAGAGAGTCCGATACGGCTACGGCCTTCAGGCCGCCGAAGATTGCATAGATACCGCCGATTATGCCGAGTGCAACGCACATTACGGTGGTTGCCATGAAACGGTTGCCGCCCATCAGTGCGGTAATGCCGAAGATACGCTCCATCGCTACCGAGCCTGCGTACAGCACCAGCGGCAGCATGGTTACAATATAAGCGACAAGGAAAATGAACGATACAATGACGCGGGTTGCGCGGTCAAAGCGGCTTTCCAGAAATTCCGGGATAGTGGAAATGCCGAGCTTGAAATACTTCGGGATGAAGAACAGTGCCATCAGCGTCAATGCGATCGGGCACATGGTCTCCCAGCCCATTGCAGTCATGCCGGCTGCATAGCCCTGACCGTTGCGGCCTACCAGCTGCTCCGCGGACAGGTTGGTCATCATCAGAGAACCAAAGATAACCAGACCGCTCAGGCTTCGGCCTCCAAGGAAGTAACCGTCTTTGCTGGTCTCGTCCGTTCCCTTGGTTTTAAGCCAGCTTACGAATGCCACCGCTACGGTGACAAGCACAAATGAACCCAGTGTAAATACCATTTTCTTAAACCCCCTCTTGTTTGCTGTGTAAATACGCTGCCACGGGTGTTTGCAGCAGCGTGTCCCTCTTTTTCTCTGCAGCCTGCAGGATAACCTGTACGGAATTGCCAATTTTGTCTATCTCATCCAACTTCATTCCATAGCAATGCCCACTAATCCTGCTTGGGCAGGATCAGGGGGCACCACCATACAGAGAAATAGAATGAGAGAAAGGATCTTTGAAATTTGCGTTTGTCCATAACGGATTGGCAGAACGTTGGAGCGTTTTCCTGCCGATCCGGAGAGAGGATCTTACGCATGAACATTATCGCACAATCTGCGTTTGTGCGAAATGCAGTTTTCTTAGTGGAGCTGCGTCTTCAGGGTATCCAGACGCTCCTGCGCGTTGTCCGGGGTAACTACGTCAGAACCGGAGTCAACGAACTCGTCAACGGTCTCGCCGTCCAGAACCTGAACCATGGTCTCAACAGCCTTGTAGCCCATCTCGTAAGCCATCTGGGCGACAGACATCGTCATCTGGCCGGCCAGGATTGCTTCACAAGCAGCGCGGTCACCATTGAAGCCGAGGAAGATGGTGTTCTTGTATGCGTCATGGCCCTGCGCTGCACGGGCTGCTGCCATAGCCATATCGTCGTTGTTTGCGCAAATGATTGCGATGCCTTCCGGATGTGTCTGCATGATAGCTTCCATAGCGGTGGTAGCGCGGTCAGCAGTTGCGTCTGCGTACTGTACTTCATCGCTCAGGAAGGTGCCGCCTGCTTCTTCAACGCCAGCCTTGTAGCCGTTCATGCGAGCGGTGTTGGTCTGGTCGCCCTGTACGCCTGCGATCTCAATGCACTTGATATCGGTCCAGCCGGCAGCCTTGGCAGCCTCTACAGCAGCCTCGCCGCCCTTCTTGGCAGCAGCTTCGTTACCGGTACCTACGAAGGACTTAACCTCCGGCGCCGTGAAGTTGGTGTCTATCGCAACAATCGGCAGCTTGGTGCCGCTGACGAGCTGCGCCGCGGTATCCGACTGCAGCGGAGAGATAATAACGCCGTCATAGCTGCCGGAGCTGAGGTCGGTCTCGATCATGTTCTGCATTTCATCGAAAGCGGTCTCAGAGCTTGGACCCTTAACCTCTACCGTAACCTTGTCCGAATGCTCGGAAGCATAGTCCTCAGCGCCCGACTTTACATACTGCCAGTACTCGGCAGCCAGGGTCTTCAGGATAACGCTGACCTTGTAGCTGCCGCCGGAAGCGGATGCGCCACCGTCATTACTGCTGTCATCGGTCGAGGCAGAATTGCCGCCGCATGCGGTCATCGACAATGCCATCGCGCCTGCCAGCAACATCGCTAACACTCTCTTCTTGTTCATAATTTTTCTCCTCTCTTTTTTCCGGGCCCTGCTCTCTCAGCGCCCTTTTACGCTTGTGTATTTCACACTTGCGTGTACTCTTTATCAGCAATCCCTCTTGATTTTCTGTTGGATGAAATTCAAGAGGGACCGGATAACAAAATAATGAAAACGGGAATAGTGTAGATGCGATTGTAAAATGGGTATTGCGATTACTACTTCATTAGAAACCCGCCTTGCGGAGGTTCTCACGACCGATGGTCGCCTTTTCGAGCGGTACGTCGAAGGACTTGACCGGGAACAGATCCTGCTCTACGACGCACCAGCCGTCATAGCCGCACTCGTCGAGTGCCTTATGCATTGCAGCGAAGTCAATGCTGCCCTTGCCCGGCTCAACCATGATATCCTCGGTAACAGCCTTGGCAAAAGACCACTTGTTTTCGTCCATCTTAGCCTTGACTGCCAGATCGCAGTCCTTGAAGTGGATGTACGGGATGCGCTTCGCCCACTTCTTGTAGAAGGAAATCGGCTCGCCGCCGCCGTATACATGGTGGCCGGTGTCGAAGCACAGATCTACATTGGTGTCGTTCAGGAAGCGCTCAATCTGCTCCTCAGTCTGAACGTGGCTGTCAACATGCGGGTGGAACAGACCGATAAAGCCGTTCGCTGCGCAGCGGTCCGCGCACTTCTGCACGTTCTTGCAGTAGATTGCCCACTCCTCGTTGGTCAGCTCGGGGTTCATCTCCAGCTCGCCCGTAGCGAGGTTGGTGTACATCGGAGGCAGCAGAACGATATACTTCGCGCTCGGGAAAGCCTTCAGCAGCTTGGAGATATCGTCGATGTCCTTGAGCATGCCTTCAACAGCCGCGTCATCAAGGAAGTTGCCGCCCTCGGTAGCGCCTACGAGGGTCAGGCCGCGCGCGTCCATTGCGTTCTTGAGAACCTTGGGATCGTCGTTCGGCATATAGCCCCACGGACCAATCTCGCAGCCCTCATAGCCGGCGACCTTCATTTCGTCCAGGCAGCGCCACCACTGGGGCTGCTTTGCATTGTTCGGATCACTTGCCGGGAACCAGACGCCCCAGGAGTCCGGTGCAATACCAATCTTGATAGCCATAATTATATCCTCCCTGTCAAATTATTCAGGAAACTGTCAGCCTTTCCGGTCTCGGCGGAATCACTCCCGCCGGAGACCGTTTCGGCATTATGTTTTAATTGATGTAAACGGGCAACTTACTTAACGTCAACCCACTCGTGAGTCTTGGAGGACTCGATAACAGCAGCTACGGTGCGGTCGATCTTGTAGCCGAACTCGAAGTCGGTTACATAGTCAGCGCCATTGGTGATAGCGTCGAACAGAGCGTGAACCTCGAGGATCTTCATGTCGTTGTAAGCGATGGAGATGCCGCCTGCCGGCTGGAATGCGGAGTAACCCTTCATCAGCGGGTTGAGCAGTACGGTGCGGAAGCCGCGGTCGCGCTCGTTGTCAGACTGGAAGTAAACCTGAACTTCGCCCATGCGCTCCAGATCGTAACGAACAGAACCCTTGGTACCCTGAATCTCGTAGGTCAGGTAGTTCTTGCGGCCGGTAGCAACACGAGAGCAAGCAATCTGGCCGATAGCGCCGTTAGCGTACTCAGCCATGAAGGTCATGATGTCTTCGTTCTCAACGTCAACCATCTCGGTGGAGCCTGCGGACTTCGGACGCTTCGGGAATACGGTGGTAGCAACTGCGTTTACCTTGGTGATGTCGCCCATGATGAACTGAGAGATGGACAGCAGGTGGGAACCGAGGTCGCCCAGAGCACCGCAGCCAGCCAGCTTGTTGATGTGGCGCCAGGTGATCGGGAGGGACTCGTCGAGCAGCTGGTCCTGATCGTAGGTGCCGGTGAAGCGCATGATCTTGCCGAGAGCACCGGACTGAACCAATTCACGAACGTAAGCGTTTGCCGGGTTCTGGGTGTTGTTGAAGCCAACGTAGTTAACTACGCCCTTCTTGGCAGCCAGCTCAGCCAGCTCTCTGGACTCCTCAGCGGAGATGGACAGCGGCTTCTCGCAGTATACGTTCTTGCCGTTCTCCAGAGCAGCCTTAGCAACTACATAGTGGAAAGCGTTCGGGGTAGCGATATCAACCAGGTCTACGTTCGGGTCGGTAACTACATCGTGCCAGTCGGTGGAGATGCGCTTGAAGCCGATCTTCTTCTGCGCGGACTTTGCAGCCTCTTCGTTAGCGTCAGCTACGATCTCAAAAGATGCGGTGCCGTAGTCAGGGCCAAACAGCATCTCAGCGTCAGCCAGTGCAGAGGAATGAGCCTTGCCCATCCAGCCGGAACCTACCAGACCAATACGGATTTCTTTCATAATAATTTCCTCCTTGACATTTAAGTCTTAGACATACTCTTTTCACGATTTACCAGAAGTTTTTGTTTGGTTTTAACTTTCGGTGTTTTCGTTCGTTTGACTATATTATAGCCGTGAATGGGTTATGTCACAATGCACTGTGTAACTCTGTTCTATACAAAAATTACTCTTTTATTCTCCCTCTTGTACAGCTTGCACAGAGCCGGATGTGTGCGTTTGCACACCTTGAACGAATACCGATTTAGCGTAGAAAAGTCTTTCAAAATAAGAAGATTTTCACATTTATCCTGTTCCCGCACCAGAGAAAATAATAAAAAAGAGGTGCACCGAAGTGCACCTCTGAGGCTGAAACAGTATGCGGTTTTACTTTGCCTTTACCGCGCCGTCCTTGATGAGATCCCAGTTCTTCTTGAGATAATCATAGCCGGAGTAAATGGTAACCAGCGTTACCACCCAGCCGACGATAGTCAGCAGCAGCGGCATACCATTCGCATGAGGGATGAACATAACAGCGGTAACACCATCGCCGTCCGCGAAGGCGATACCGTTTGCCAGCGCACCCATGATGATATAATACAGATAAATGACGATGATGCCGCCAATCTGCACACAGGTTTTGACCTTACCCGTCCACGTTGCGGCGAGCACGCGGCCCTTATTGGCTGCAACCACGCGCAGAGACGTGATGATCAGCTCACGCGCGAGGATAACGCAGACCATCCAGCCTGCCATCGCCTTCTGCTCTACGAACAGGATGAGCGCAGAGGCCACGAGCAGCTTGTCCGCGAGCGGGTCAACAAACTTGCCGAAATCCGTCACCTGATTGTACTTTCGCGCCACATAACCGTCCAGAAAGTCGGTAAACGAGGCTACACAGAACAGAATGAGCGCAATCAGCGTGCAGGTCGGGAACGGATAAATGCCGCGTGTATATTCCGCTGTATTCAGCATGGGCTGCGCCGCAAAATAGATGAAAAACGGAATCATCGCAATGCGGGTCAGCGTGATTTTATTTGCGGTTGTCATAGGAAATTATGCCTCCTTCTGACGGACACCGAGTAGGTCGGGTCCAAGGCTTTCGGTGATGAGAACGGACACGAACTCGCCTTCCGCCGGTTCGTTATCCGCCGCGTCAAAGTAGACGTGGCCGTCTACCTCGACCGAATCCGCGTAGGTACGGCCATACCACAGGCCCTGCTCCTCGTCAAAGCCCTCGCAGAGCACCTGCATGACCTCACCGTGGCGGGAGGTATTGTAGTCGTCGAGCACACCGGACTGCAGCTCTTCGACGATCAGACGGCGGTTCTGCTTGGTCTCGTCGTCGATCTGGTCGGGCAGCTCTGCGGCCTCCGTGCCTTCCTCCGGCGAATACTCGAACACACCGACACGCTCAATGCCGACATTCTGCAGGAACTCACACAGCTCGGCAAACTCGTCCTCGGTCTCGCCCGGCAGACCGACGATCAGGCTTGTACGCAGTACAAGACCCGGAATACGCTCGCGCATATTCTCGATCAGCCTGGTAAATTCCGCGCCGTCACCCGGACGGTGCATGGCACGCAGAATGCGCTTAGAGACATGCTGCAGCGGAATATCCAGATACTTTACGATTTTCGGCTCATCCGCAATCACGTCGATCAGCTCGTCCGTAATCTGGTCGGGATAGAGATAGTGCAGACGAATCCAGGTAAAGTCCATCTTGCACAGCTCGCGCAGCAGCTCGGGCAGCAGACGCTTGTGCTCGGGCAGGTCCATACCGTACTTGGTGATGTCCTGCGCGATGACGATGAGCTCCTTAACGCCTGCGTCAGAGAGTGCACGCGCTTCCTCGAGCAGTGATGCCATCTCACGGCTACGGTAACGTCCGCGCAGCTTGGGGATGATGCAGTACGCGCAGGTGTTCGAGCAGCCCTCCGCAATCTTAAAGTATGCGGTGTAGGACGGTGTCAGGCGGTCGCGGCTGCCGTCGAGTGCAGCAGAGGTCATATCTGCCATGTACGCCGCCTGCTGACCCTTGAGCGCCGCATTGGCCGCGTCCACGATGTTATCATAGCTGCCCGTTCCGCAGAATACGTCGATCTCGGGCAGCTCAGCGCGCATCTCGTCAGCATAGCGCTGCACCAGACAGCCGGTCACGACCAAGCCCTTCATATTGCCGGTCTGCTTATTCTGGGCGGTCTCCAGAATGGTTTCGATAGCCTCGGTCTTAGCGGCTTCGATGAAGCCGCAGGTGTTGACAACGCCAACGTCTGCTTCGGTCATATCCTCGGTGATCTCCCAGCCTGCGTCCCGCAGCCGGGCCAGCATGTGCTCGCTGTCCACGAGGTTTTTCGCGCAGCCGAGCGAAATAAGTCCTAATTTCGGCATGAGATTCTCCTTCTTGTCCACATTATTATTCTATTTTATTATACCGCACAATTTCGGGTTTGTCACCACTGACTGCGGAAAATTTGGCATAGAAAAAGACGCAGAGCAAACACTCTGCGTCTTTGGAATTGCTTGATTGCAAGCAGTTGGTTCGGTAAGGAAACCTTACTTCAGCTCAACCTTAGCGCCAGCAGCCTCGAGCTTCTCCTTGATCTCGTTAGCCTCAGCCTCCGGAGCAGCCTCCTTGATGGTCTGCGGAGCGGAGTCAACCTTCTCCTTAGCTTCCTTCAGGCCCAGGCCGGTGATCTCGCGAACAGCCTTGATAACGTTGATCTTGGAAGAGCCAGCGTCAACCAGAACTACGTCGAAGTCGGTCTTAGCGTCAGCAGCAGCTGCGCCGTCGCCGCCTGCTACAGCACCTGCAACAGCTACCGGCGTAGCGGATACGCCAAATTCTTCCTCGAGAGCCTTTACCAGCTCAGAGAGCTCCATAACCTTGAGCTCTTTTACAGCTTCCATAATCTCAGCGATAGTCATGGGATTAAACCTCCAATTTTAGATAATTTTTAAGTTAAAATGTGTTCCTGACCGAATAAATCAGTCAGTGCGGGGAAATTACTCAGCAGCTTCTTCTGCTGCAGCTTCCTTCGGGGCTACCAGTTCAGCAACCTTCATTTCCTCATTGCCCTCTGCCTTCTTAACGATAGCATCGCAAGCAATAGCGAGCTGCATAATGGGGTAGTTGAAGCTGTACAGTACCTGAGCGATAAGGGTTTCCTTGCTCGGCATAGCAGCCAGCTTCTTGACCTCGTCCTCACCGATGGCCTTACCTTCCAGGTAACCAGCCTTCAGGGTGAAGTTCTCGTGGGTCTTAGCAAAGTCAGCCAGGATCTTCGCCGGAGCGACAACGTCGTCGGTGGTGGAGATTGCCAGAGCGGTGGTACCGTGCAGGCACGCATCCAGCTCGTCAAAACCCAGTTCCTTAGCTGCAAAGCGGATCAGAGTGTTCTTGATGACAGCATACTCAACGCCAGCTTCACGGAGCTGCTTGCGGAGCTTGGTATCATCCTCTACGTTGATGCCCTTGTAGTCGACCAGTACACCTGCCGGAGAATTCTTGATCTTCTCTACCAGGGAAGCGACCAGAGCCTTCTTCTCTTCCAGAATCTTTGCGTTCGGCATCATTTTCACCTCCTGTAAAATAAAAATACCCTCCCGGTGCAAAGACACAGGGAGGGTACACAGAAAACATAATCAAATATGATAATAAGCATGTCCGTGTTGACCTCGGCGGGCGGCGAACAAATCGCCATTTAAGCCTTGCGGCGCCAGCTGTCTTTGACCAAGCTCATTTAGTATAACGCATATAGAGCGGGTTGTCAACACTTTTTTTCAAAAAAAAATTTATCAAATATCAGTTCTTTAGGATTAGCGGTGCGAAACCGGCTTTCGCTGTCCCCTGTTCCGCAGCATCAGCAGGGATACTGCCATCGTTTTCAACTGTAAGGGTAAATTCATCGCCGCACATAAGCCGTTCAACGGGATCATCCGATACATATTCCTCCGGAAACGCAGCACTGGCCAGTGAAATAATATGAGATTCAAAGGAATGTTCCTCAATAGTCACCAGAATGGTTTCCTGCTTTATAAATCTGTTATACAGCGATTGGATGTGCTCCTTGAACGCCAGGTTCACTTCCGCATTCACCTTAAAATATATAATAATGCGGTTTTCTTTATAAGATACCTGCGCATCTGTTAATAGGATATCTGCTAAGCTGAGCATTCCCATATAATTATCCTCTGCACAATATAAATAGAGCGGAGAGCACTATACCCTCCACTCCAATTACTAACTACTGATTACTAATTAAAAATCAGTCGTTGATCGGACCGTCATTCCGCTCATCAATATTAACATACTCGATATTCTTCGCAACAGGCTTATACGCCGGACGGATGATCTTACCGCCGGTGGTAACTTCCTCAAGGCGGTGTGCCATCCAGCCGACAATACGCGCGGTAGCGAACAGCGGCGTATACAGCGACTTGGGCAGTCCGAGCATTTTGTAAACAAAGCCGGAATACATATCGACGTTCGCACACATCGGCTTGTCGCTGCCCTTGATCTCGGCAAAGACACCCGGCGTCAGCTTTTCTACCAGCTCGATCAAATCCATCTCGTCCGAATAGCCGGTCTTTTCCGCCAGCGGACGAGCAGCCTTCTTCAGTGCAACGGCACGCGGGTCGCTCAAGGTGTAAATCGCATGGCCCATGCCGTAGATCAGGCCGGAGCCGTCACCGGCTTCCTTATTCAAAATCTTACGCAGATAATTGCCGACCTCGGTCTCATCCTTCCAGTTGTGGATATTCTCCTTCATCTCCTCAAACTGCTTGACGACGCGCAGGTTTGCACCGCCGTGGCGCGGGCCCTTCAGCGAGGAAACCGCAGCCGCGATCGCCGAATAGGTATCCGTACCGGACGAAGAAGTAACACGCACGGTGAAAGACGAGTTGTTACCGCCGCCATGCTCGGCGTGCAGGATCAGACAGCGGTCGAGCAGCTTAGCCTCGTCATCGTTGAATTCGCCGGTCGGACGGATGAGGTGCAGAATATTCTCTGCGGTCGAACGGTTTGAATCCGGCACATGCAGGAACATGGAATCATTATCAAAGTAGCGGCGTTTTGCCTGATACGCGTGCGAAATGATAACCGGGAACTTAGCCATCAGGCTGATGCCCTGACGCATGATGTTCTCGACCGTGGTTTCATCCGGGTTCGCATCATAGGAATACAGTGCCAGCGTTGCGCTTGCCAGCTTGTTCATGATGTCGCGGCTCGGCGCACGCATGATCATATCCTCGGTGAAGTTGTCCGGCAGGGCACGCTCCAGACCAATGGTATGCTGAAATTCCGCCAGTTGACGGCGGCTCGGCAGCTTGCCGCACATAAGCAGATAACCGATTTCCTCAAAGCCGAAGCGGTTTTCTTGCTCCAGACCGTGAATCAGGTCATATACATTATATCCGCGATAGGTCAGGCGGCCTTCGATCGGCTCACGCTCGCCCTCATTGACGATATAACCGTGTACATTGCCCAGATGAGAAGCACCGACCAGAACACCGGTACCGTCCGCGTTACGCAAGCCGCGCTTGATGCGGTAGCGCGTAAACAGATCGGGTGGGAGCTGGTTGTGCATACGAAAGCTCTCACTCAGTTCATGCAAAAGTTCTTCCTTTACATAATCAGGCTGAATCGTCATTCCGCCTTCTCCTTTCCGTCCCAATAAATCAGATAATGAATATATTGTACCGCAATCCTGCAAAAATGTCAATCAACGACACTTGTATAAACCGACAAAAACCGCTTTTTTGCAGGTTTTCCGCTTGTTCATCCTGATATCACGCAAGATTTTTATTTGCAGCGTGCAAAGATTTTATCAATTTGAAGCGAAAAAGTCGCCTGTAGTGTTGCCTTAGCACCGGTTGACCGGTACACGCGGGCTGCGTCAGCAAGATGCTCTGCCCGTGCGGAAACACGCAAAAAGTCCTCTATCCACACACGAACAGAGGACTTTCTCTATCAAATAGTCAGGATTTGCGATTTAATTGCGGCTCCACTGCGTGCCCTGACGGGTATCCTTAATGGTAACGCCCATATCAGCCAGCACACCGCGGATACGGTCTGCCTCAGCGAAGTTCTTCTCCTTCTTAGCTGCGGCGCGCTGTTCGATCAGCTCCTCGATCTTCTCTGCGTCCGGATCAACCGCATCGTCACGGTTCTGCACCAGATTGAGCACACCGGTCAGTTCCATGAACAGATCATGCGCTGCGGTCAGGAATGCCTTGGTGGCATCCTGATGTGCACCGTTGTACGCATTGATCTCACGGGTCAGCTCGAAGATAGCGGACAGTGCGTCAGCGGTGTTCAGGTCGTCGTCCATTGCGTCGATGAACTTCTGCTTGTAGCCCTTAAGAGCCTCCAGCTTCTCGGTCTCCTCGGCGGTCATGGTGTCGCCGGATGCCTTCTCGATGCGGAACTCCATATTATTGCGGGCCTCGTACAGACGGGCAAGGGAGGCCTTGTTCATCTCAAGCGACTCAGCGGAGTAGTTAAGCGGAGTGCGGTAGTGCGCGCTCAGCATAAACATGCGGATGGTCTCATAGCCGAACTGCTTTGCTGCGTCGCGGACCATGAAGAAGTTGCCCTTGGACTTGGACATTTTCTCATTGTCGATGGTCAGGAAGCCGTTGTGCAGCCAGTAATGCGCGAAGGTGCAGCCGTTTGCACACTCGGACTGTGCGATCTCGTTCTCGTGATGCGGGAAAATCAGATCAAGACCGCCGGAATGGATGTCGATGGTCTTGCCGAGGTACTTGTTCGCCATAGCCGAGCACTCAATATGCCAGCCCGGGCGGCCCTTGCTGCCCCACGGCGTATCCCAAGCCGGCTCACCCGGCTTTGCAGCCTTCCAGACCGCGAAGTCCATCGGATCTTCCTTGACCTCGCCGACCGAGATGCGGGCACCGGCCTGCAGTTCCTCCATCGGCTGGTGGCACAGCTTGCCGTACTCCGGGAAGGACTTGGTGCGGAAGTATACGTCGCCGTTCTCAGCAACGTAAGCGTGGCCGTTCTCGATCAGGCGCTCAACAATATCAATAATAGCGTCCATGGTCTCGGTCGCACGCGGGTGCACGGTCGCCTTCTTGACGCCCAGACCCTGTGCATCAACGAAATATTCCTTAATATAACGCTCAGCGATGGTGTTGAAGTCCACGCCTTCCTCGTTCGCCTTGTTGATTACCTTGTCGTCAATGTCGGTGAAGTTCTGAACGAACTCAACCTTGTAGCCGCGGTACTCGAAGTAACGGCGCAGCAGATCGAAAATGATGAACGGACGTGCGTTGCCGACATGGAAATAGTTGTATACCGTCGGACCGCAGGAATACATCTTTATCTCGCCCGGCGTGATCGGAACGAATTCCTCCTTCTGACGGGTCAGCGTGTTGTAGAGTTTCATGATTTTTATCTCCTTTTGATGGTTTTCAGGAAAACTATGCGGAGTTTCGGGAATAAAAAAGCCTCCCACGGGATATTCTTCCCTCGGGAGGCGTACAAACGCGGTTCCACTCCGATTTTTCGCTCGTGCAGTGCGGTAACGGGCACTTTCCGCAGGGCGTTTGACCCTGTTGCTCGGCAGGCGCACTTCACCGTTTCCCGCGCAAAGCCCTTTCAGCCGAGGAGCTTCTCTCTTTCGCGCAAGGCGAGCCGGTTACTTTTCCTGCGTCATCGCATGAATAACGATTATAATGATTTTATTATAACCATTTTATGAGGAGAAGTCAAGCCGACCGGTGCAGACCATAGCTTTCCGCAAAATTAAATACACCGCAGAGAGCACCATCTTGACGAACAGCGCTTTCCGCGGTATACTATGGATATACAGGGACGCTGTCTATGCAGTCAGCCCTTTATCGAATCAAAAGTTTTATGCTAATGACCGTTCGGGGACCAGCCGAGCGGTCATCGCGCTTTTACGAAGAAAATGTACAGTACAATGACCGCACAAATAAAAAGCTGAAGTGCTTTCTTCTTCATCTGCGCCTACCTCCTTTCCACCGCAGACCGCGGGGAAAGAAAGGGCTGACCGCCATACAAAAACAGCGTGTATATATCCTTAAACAACAGTATAGCAGATTAAGGCGTATTTTGTCTATGCGCTGTATGACTATAAAAACACCGCAGCGTGCACGATTTTAACAGTTCGTGCACCTGCGGTATATTTTTACACATGATGAAACGCGGTCAGAAAATCATACGCATCGAGCAGATTGCCGATATGAAAATCCATAACCTGTGCATCCACCGGCGAGCACCGGCAGTAATCCTTAAGGTTTTCCGGCGCGGTAAGACCATGTGCCTCCAGCCGCTCTATACTCTCCTTTCCGGGTGCCGGATTGGAGTCCATATTGCACAGCGCCGCCAGCTCACCGCACATTTTGGCAAGCAGCTGCTCGCAGCCGCGCAGATAGGCGGCCTCCTGCCGTCGGGCGGCAACACGCACGGCATGCTGCCACAGCGCTACCGGCTGCTTCTCGAAAATACGCAGCTCGGACGCAAGCGAGGTCATTTTCTCAGTCAGCGGCGTCAGATCCGGATAACGATGCTCGAGCACACGCGACTGCAGCAGCGGCAGAAACATTTTCTGAATCTCATCCATCGTATTGATGATCTTCTGGCGGTTGTTATACGGCCGAATCACCACATTGACGAGCAGCGCCACCACCAGACCGACCAGTGTATCGGTAAATCGGTGGAAACCGTACACGATTGAATCTCCGCCGGTATACAGGCACACATCCGCAAACACAATGCTCGCCAACGGAATCGCAAAATTCAGCTTGAGACCGATACACAGTGAAATCACACACAGCACGCCGAGCGCCATCCACACGAAAAACGTTGGATTGGGCAGCACGGTAACAAACACACATGCGATCAGATAGCCGAGAAATGTACCCGCTATCTGATTAAGGCTCTCCTTGAGTGAATCCACCCAGGTACGGCTCATCACCGAGATCGCACCAATAGCTGCAAAAATAGGCAGGCTAGAACCCAGCACCATCGCCAGTGCAAGCGCCAGACCGACCGATACCGCAGTCTTGATGGCACGCTGACCTACCCGAAACCGTTTGATAAACTGCAACGTCCTATCCCCTTTACCCCTGAATACCGTATGTTTTTAAGTGTACCACATTCTATCGGTAAAAGCCAACACAATCCTGTCACACAAAGAAAAAGGCTTCCCGGCCATCTGTTCCGGGAAGCCTTTATAAATTCGGTTTGATTACCGCTTACTTAGCAGTGCGCTCTGCCTTGCGAGCCTTAGAGAAAGAACGGCCGTTATCCAGCTCCATCATGCGTGCGCTTACCAGACCATTAAAGAAACCCTTCATCATGATATATACAACTCCTTAAAAGTTAATGACTAAATTACGTTTTTGTGTTTGGATCATTTCCTGATCACAGGTATTATAATACACGATAACCGCCTCTGTTACAAGAGCCATATTTTATGAATCTTCACCAATCTAAGCGCCATCTTTTTGTGCACATTTAACACCATCTGTTTGCGAAGTGTACAAATCAAACCATTTCAGCTTGTACGTTTTACATAACAAAGCTGGCAAATCCTCCAAACCGAGCATCCTCCCCTCGAATTTCCCTGCTTTTTTGCGAGCAGAATCTGCGTATCACCTTGACTTTTACGGCATTTCCCTATACTATTTATATGATAAAAATTATTTGCTACAATATAGATACAGCGCGACCCCAAACCGAGCCTGACCCGCTCGGTTTGGGGCTGCTGACTGTTTTGGGAGAGTGATGAGGATTGAATCAAAATCTGGTCGATCTGCAAAACCTGAAAAAAGAATTTGACGGAACGCCTGTGCTGCGCGGCATTTCGCTGTCCATCAAGCGCCGCGAGTTCGTGACCCTGCTCGGTCCGTCCGGCTGCGGCAAAACGACCACACTGCGCATCATCGGCGGCTTTGAGCAGCCGGATTCCGGCGATGTATTCTTCGACGGCAAGCGCCTGAACGACGTACCGCCGTATCAGCGCGAGATCAACACCGTATTCCAACGCTATGCGCTGTTCCCGCACCTGAATGTTGCGGAGAATATTGCATTCGGTCTGCACATCAAAAAGCTGGACCGCGCAGACATCAAGCGCAAAACCGCAGAAATGCTCGAGCTGGTTGGTCTGCGCGGCTTTGAAAACCGCGATGTGACCAGTCTTTCCGGCGGTCAGCAGCAGCGTGTTGCCATCGCGCGTGCGCTGGTATGCGAGCCGCGTGTGCTGCTGCTCGACGAGCCGCTCGGCGCCCTCGACCTCAAGCTGCGCAAGGACATGCAGATCGAGCTGAAGCGTATTCAGCAGCGCACCGGCATCACCTTTATCTACGTCACACACGACCAGGAAGAAGCGCTGACGATGAGTGACCGCGTTGTCGTTATGAACCACGGCGTTATCCAGCAGGTCGGCAGCCCGACCGATATCTACAACGAGCCGGTCAACGCCTTTGTTGCGGATTTCATCGGCGAATCCAATATCATTGACGGCGTGATGCTCGAGGACTGCAAGGTCGAGTTCTGCGGCCGCACCTTCGAGTGCGTGGACAAGGGCTTCGGCCGGAATGCGCCGGTCGATGTCGTTATCCGTCCGGAGGATCTTAAAATCGTTTACGCCGGTGACGGTCTGCTGCAGGGCGTTGTTGAGTCCATCGTATTCAAGGGCGTGCACTACGAGATGATGGTTCGCACCCAATTCTTCACCTTCATGGTGCATTCCACCATGGCGGAGTCGGTCGGCAAGACGGTCGGTCTGTCCGTCATTCCGTTTGACATCCACATCATGCACAAGAGTGCGGAGGCGCAGGCGTGAAAAAGTCCTTTGCCTATCCCTACGGCGTATGGCTCGCCGTATTTATCCTTGCCCCGATTCTGATGGTCGTGGTCTATGCGTTCCACAATGCGGACGGCGGCTTTACCCTGCATAATTTCAGCTATCTGCCCGGCTACCTGCCGATTTTCGGACGGTCGTTCTGGCTGGCGTTTCTCTCAACGGTGGTGTGCCTCGTGCTCGGCTACCCGATGGCGTATCTGATGAGCCGCCTGTCCGCCAGCCGCCAAAGCCTGTGCATGATGCTGATTATGCTGCCGATGTGGATCAACTTTCTGCTCCGCACCTACGCATGGATGTCCATTCTGGAGAACAACGGCTTTATCAACCAGTTTTTCCGTTCCATCGGCTTAATATCCTTCCTGCAGAGCCATTTCGGCTATTCGCTGGATTATATCCCGCTCATCAACACGCAGGGCGCTATCGTGCTCGGCATGGTGTACAACTTTCTGCCGTTCATGGTGCTGCCGATCTATACCGTTCTCATCAAGCTCGACCGCAAGCTGATCGAAGCCGCGCAGGACCTCGGCGCGCCGACCCATCTGGTATTCCGCCGCGTCATCTTCCCGCTGAGCATTCCCGGTGTGATTTCCGGCATTACAATGGTATTTGTGCCGTCTGTCTCCACCTTCGTTATTTCGCAGATGCTCGGCAGCGGCAAGAATCTTCTCGTCGGTGACCTGATCGACCTGCAGTTCATGGGCGGTGCGTACAACCCGCACCTCGGCTCGGCTATCGCGCTCGTGATGATCATTCTCATCTTTATCTGTATGTGGATCATGAACAAGTTCGATGACGGCTCCTCCGAGGAAGGAGGTCTGCTGCTGTGAAAAAGTTTTTCAAAAACTTCTATCTGCTGCTGATTTTCCTGTTCCTGTACGCGCCTATCGTTGTGCTGATGATCTTCTCGTTCAACGATTCCAAGTCGCGCCGCCTGTGGAACGGCTTTACCACCCGCTGGTATGTCGAGCTGTTCCGCGATGCGGATATTCTTCATTCACTGTATGTCACGCTGCTCGTGGCTGTTGCCGCTGCCGTGATTGCAACCGTGCTCGGCACGATTGCCGCCATCGGCATCCACAACATGAGCCGCAGAGCCAAGGCGGCTTACCTGACCGTCAACAACATCCCGATGTCCTCCTCGGATACCATCATGGGCGTGACGTTCATGCTGCTGTTCGCCGCCATCGGTCTGGACAAGGGCTATCTGACGCTTATCCTCGCACATGTTACGTTCTGCACACCGTATGTCGTTCTCAACGTCATGCCCAAGCTGCGCCAGCTGGACAAAAACGCCTATGAAGCCGCGCTCGACCTTGGCGCTACGCCGCATCAGGCGCTGCGCAAGGTCATCCTGCCCGAGATTATGCCGGGCATCGTCACGGGCGCTATCATGGCGTTCACCATGTCAATCGACGATTTTGTGGTGTCCTACTTTACCGCCGGCACGACCAGTCAGCCGCTGTCAGTCGTTATCTACTCCATGACGCGCCACCGCATGACACCGAAGATCAACGCCATCTCGACTATTCTGTTTTTGATCGTGCTGGCGCTGCTCATCGTCATCAATATGCGCCAGTCCCGCGACGAAAAGCGCCGCGAGGCCGCCCGCCGGAAAGGAGCGATGCAGCCGTGAAAAAACGTATGCTTTCCCTGCTGCTGTGCGGCACGATGTGCGCCGGGCTTCTCTCCGGCTGCGGCAATGCGTCCTCGGCAGAGGTGCTCAACGTATACAACTGGGGTGAGTACATCGACACCGACCTCATCGACCAGTTCGAAGAGGAAACCGGCATCAAGGTTATCTACAACACCTTCGATTCCAACGAAAACCTGTATTCGCGCATCCAGACCACGAGCTACGATGTCATTATCCCGTCCGACTACGCGATTTCGCGCTTTATCGACGAGGATATGCTCCAGCCGCTCAACTACGACCACATTCCCAACACGAAGCTGATCGATGAGAAATACACCCATCTGGACTTCGATCCGGAGCAGAAGTATTCCGTGCCCTATACCTGGGGCGTGGTCGGCATCGTGTACAACACCAAGTACGTCAATAAAGCGGATATTGGCTCGTGGGATTTGCTGTGGAACCCCAAATACACCAACCGCACCGCGATGTTCAACAACTCGCGTGATGCGCTCGGCATTGCGCTGATGTACCTTGGCTATTCGCTCAACACCACCGACAAGGACGAGCTTCGGCAGGCAGCCGACCTCATTATCGCCGGGAAGCCGGTGTATCAGGGCATCTGGATGGACCAGATCCTCGAAAAGCTGCCGAGTGAGGAAATTGTGGCTGCACCGTACTATAATGGCGATGCCGTCACCATGATAGACGAAAATCCCGATCTCGCATTCTACGTTCCGAAGGAGGGCACCAACCTGTTTGTAGATGCCATGTGCATCCCGAAGAACGCGAAGAACGTTTCGGGCGCGGAAAAGTTCATCAACTTCATGTGCTCGACCGAGGCGGCGATGGCAAACTGGGAGTACATCGGCTATTCCAGTCCGCAGACCGAGGTCTATAACGAACTGGACGAGGAAATCACCAGCGACCCGCTGTATTTCCCGGATATTACGCAGTATCCGACTGAGGCGTATACCAATCTGCCGACGGAAATCAACCAGTACTATAATGATTTGTGGGTTGATATCTTAACGTGAGAAAAAGAGTGAAGATATTGTAACCGATGGATTCGCATCCAAGGCAAACCATCGGATAATCTCCACTCTTCACTCTCAACTCTCCACTCTGTCCCCAATTTTACAGTAAAAAAGAACGTATCCGATCGGATACGTTCTTTTTGCATGCTTATTTCTTCTCCATCGCTGCCATCGCAATCTTTTCCGGTGTGATGGGAAGCTCATAGAACCGCTTGCCTACGGCATTTCGGATTGCATCCGAAATCGCCGGCAGCGGTGTATTGATAACAACCTCGCCGATGGATTTTGCGCCGAACGGGCCTTCGCCCTCGTAGCTGTTCTCGAATTCCACGCGAATCTTGCCGATATCCACGCGTGCAGGAATCTTATACTGGAAAAGCGAATTCTCCATCGGATAGCCGCGGTCATCATAGGTAACGCTCTCAGTCAGCGTCATGCCGATGCCCTGCGCAATGCCGCCCTCGGCCTGCACGCGCGTCAGGTTCGGGTTGATGGGCGTACCGCAGTCCACCGCCGCAGCGTAATCCAGCAGAGTTACCTCGCCGGTTTCGGTATCCACCTCGATCTCAGCCGCACCGACCATATACGGCGGAGGCGAAATCTCGGACGAATGCGTAACCGTCGCCTGCAGCTCGATGCTGTTGCCGTTCATGGAAGCCGTCGCAATATCACTCAGGCTAATGGTCTTGCCTGCATTTTCGCCTTCCTCTACGCGGACTTCCCTGCCGTCGAAGCTGACCTGCTCCTTATCGCAGCCGAGCAGCTTTGCGCCGAGCGCACAGATTTTGCCGCGCAGCTCGAGCGCGCACTTCTCGGTCGCCTTGCCGGTGACGTAGGTCGTACTCGAGGCATACGAGCCGGAATCATACGGCGACCAGTCGGTGTCCGCACTCAGCGTGGTAATGTTGTCAAGCGGACACTCAAGTACCTCTGCCGCGATCTGCGCAAGCGTGGTATCACAGCCGGTGCCCATATCCGCCGCGCCGATGAGCAGCGTGTAGAAGCCCTCATCGTTGACCTTGAGCGTCGCACTGCCGACGTCCATGCTCGTGATGCCCGAGCCCTGCATTGCCATGCCCATGCCGACCGCACGAATCCTGCCGTTTCCCATATCCCGGCACGGATACTTGTTATCCCAGTCGATCATGTCGTGCACGCGCGCCAGACAGCGATCGAGCGCACAGCTTGTGTTCAGCTGACCATAGTACGCGGGCATAATCTCACCCTCGTGCGTAATATTCATCTCACGGATTTTGAACGGGTCCATGCCGAGAATGTTCGCCAGCTCGTTCACCGCGCTCTCCACCGCGAACAGGCCCTGCGTCGCGCCATAGCCGCGGTACGCGCCCGCCGACATGTGATTGGTGTACACAACGTCGCTCGTAAAGCGGAACGCCTCGGCCTTGCCGTACAGCGGAATCGACTTATGACCGGACAGACCGACCGTTGTCGGGCCGTGCTCGCCATACGCGCCGGTGTTGGACAGCGTGTGCAGGTCGATGCCGCGCACGATGCCGTCCTTGTTTGCGCCCAGACGGACGTGCATTTCCATCTCGTGGCGCGGCGAAGATGCAATCTGGCTCTCCACGCGGCTGAAGATGATCTTGGACGGCTTCTTGGTCATCCAGGTGACAAACGCCGGATACACCGCGCTGACTGCGGTCTGCTTGGCGCCGAAGCCGCCGCCGATACGCGGCTTGGTGACGCGCACCTTGCTTTTCGGGATATGCAGTGCGTTCGCCACGATTCGGCGAGTGTGGAACACGATCTGCGTTGAGCTGATGATGTGCAGACGGCCGTAGGTGTCGATCTCGCAGTAGGTGCGGAAGGTTTCCATCATCGCCTGCTGACATGCCTGCGTGTGGTACACGCGGTCGATAACAACATCGCAGTCCGCGAGGACCGCATCGATATCACCGTTGCCGCACTCGTCATGCGCGCACAGGTTGCGCCTGTTATCCGCGCCGACCGGCGCAAGGCTCTCCCAGTTGTCCTCCGGATGCACAAGCACCGGATTGTCCTTTGCCGTGTGGAAATCGAGCACCGGTTCGAGCACCTCGTACTCCACCTTGACCAGCTTCATTGCCTTATCCACGCATTTTTCGTCCACACCGGCAAGGATGGCAACCACATCACCGACAAAGCGCACATGACGGTCGATAACAAGGCGGTCATACGGACTCGCCTCCGGATAAGTCTGGCCAGCCTGCGTGTAGCGGCGGCCGTTCTGGTCTACGTCCTCCCAGGTGAAGATGGCCTCCATGCCGGGGACTTTCATCGCGGCGGTCTTGTTGATAGACTTGACGATGGCGTTCGCGTGCGGCGAGCGCAGCAGCTTGACGCACAGGCAGTCGCGCGGCGTTACATCGTCCACATACACCGGCTGACCGGTCACAAGCTGCATTGCATCCTTTTTACGGAGCGGCTGATTGACTACCTTCACTGTGCGTCCTCCTCTCTCTGCTTTTTCCAGTCGAGATATGCGCGGATACCGCGCAGCTGTCCCTCATATCCCGAGCAGCGGCACAGGTTGCCCGCCAGATATTCCTTGATCTCCTCGTCGGTCGGGTCCTGCTTTTCGCGGAACAGCGCGATCGCGTTCATCATAAAGCCGGGATTGCAGAAGCCGCACTGCTCCGCCCCCTGATCCGCGATGAACGCGCCGAATTCGGCGGCTTCGCCCTGCAAGCCCTCCAAGGTCGTGATCGTATGTCCGCTTGCACGCGCTGCCAGCACCGAGCAAGACAGCACCGGCTTTTCGTCCATAAATACGGTGCACAGACCGCAGTTTGCAGTCTCACAGCCGCGCTTGACGCTCAGGCAGCCATGCCCCCGCACAAAGTCGATGAGCAGCGTATCCGCCGCCACATCGTCTGCTACTTTCTTTCCATTCAATGTCATTGTGATCAGCATATCCGTTCCCCCTTACTCTGCATCGAGCGCCTGTGCCGCACGGCGCACCAGCACACCCGCGAGGTGTCTGCGGTACTCCGCACTGCCGCGCAGACTGCTGCCGGTCTTAATTTCCGCCCGAACGACTTCTGCCATCTGCTCTGCCGTTCTATCCACAGGCTGTGCATAAATCTGTGCGCGTGCCGGACGGGCACCGATGGCGAACCGGTAGCCGTTTTCGTCCTTGACGGACGCACAGGTCAGCACCGGAATATCGGTCTGGCTGATGCGCACAGACTGGTAATTGAACTTCGCCTTTCGCTTGGGAACGATCACGCGCACCAGAATATCGCGGTCCTTGGGTCTTTCGGCGTACTCGGAAAGCGGCACAATGCCGCCCTTGTACAGCTCTACCTGTGCATCCAGCACGAGGAACATGGTCAGCACATCGGAAAAGCCGAACCGGCTGTACAGGCTGCCGCCGACCGTCGCAAGATTGCGCAGCTGCACGCCGACAATATGGCGCACAGACTCGCGCATCGCACCGTTCGTGTAGGCTGCCAGTCCTTCGTGCAGCTCCAGCGCGCGCAGCGAGGCCATTGCACCGATCCGGAACTCGGTGTCGGTCTCCTCGATAGTGTCCAGTCCCAGACCGGACAGGTCGATTGCCGTGCCGACATTCAGCGTCTCCATTTTGAGCCAGATCATGCCGCCGATCACGCGGTTGGACTTTTTCTGGTTGAGCGTATACGCTTCCTCGAGCGACTCGGCTTTTTTGTATTCCCGTATCGTCAACATACGTTATATCCTCTCTCTTTCAGGGGAATGTGTTATCTTTTCAGTATACTACTTTTATTTTACCACAAAATCTGCTATAATGCCGTTGTGAATATCAAAATACAACGGAAAAGAAAAAGTTGTGGGAAAGGAGCCGCCATGCAGCCAAATATCCGCGTGATGCTGTTCGATGAGGACGGCGAGCGCTTTTTCGGTGAGGGACCGTGCCGCCTGCTGCATGCCATCGAGCAGACCGGATCGCTTCGCGCCGCCGCGCAGTCTATGCAGATGGCATACACCAAGGCGCTCGGACTCGTTCGTCATGCTGAGCAGGTGCTCGGTTTTGCGCTCACCGAGCGCAAAATCGGCGGCAAAGGAGGCGGCGGCAGCGTACTCACCGACGAGGCAAAGGAGTTTCTCTATCGCTATGAGCAGTATCGTGACGCCTGCAAACAGGCAGGAAAACAGCTCTATCCGCAGTTTTTCCCCGATGAAACGTGAAATCGGATGTGTGATCATGGCATCCGGACTGGCAAAACGGTTTGGCTCCAACAAGCTGCTTGCCGAATTCGACCGAAAACCACTGCTCTGCCGTGCGTTTGCCGTGACAGAGGGGTTGCACCGCGTAGTCGTTACCCGCTCAACCGAGGTGCAGGCATTGTGTGAAAAATACGGCATTCCCGTCCTGCACCATGCCCATCCACTTCGCAGCGACACCGTGCGGCTTGGACTGGAGTACCTGCTGCCGCGGTTTCCTGCCATGTCCGGCTGCGTGTTTCTGCCGGGTGATCAGCCGCTGCTGACGAGGAAAACGCTCTGCGGTATGGTGTCGGCGTTCTGTGTGCAACCGAGGAAACGATCACGGATTTTTCGTCTATGCGAACCGCAAAGCGGTACGCCGGGCAGTCCCGTGCTGTTCGGCGCGGATTATTTTGAGGAATTGCGTTCTCTTCCCGAAGGCAAGGGCGGCGGCGTAGTTGTCAAACGGCATGCGGAACAGGTTGCGCTGTTTCCCGTAAAGCATCCGGCGGAATTGATGGACGCGGATACGCCGGACGTTCTCGCAGAATTAAAAATGATTTTTCAAAACGATTCATTTTATCGGTAATGCCAACCATTTGATGTGACATTACATGGGCGCACCTTGTGCGCCCCTGCGGTTACGTTTGTGCAGTCGGTTTACACGGTGCGCCGAGGTCGTCGCACCCTACAGTATCATTTTACGCCTCTCTCAATCGGAATGGCGAATGGTTGACCGTTACAATCATTTTCCATCCTAAATTCTCCATTCGCAGTTAAAAACCCCGGAAAGAACTTCTTTCCGGGGTTTCAGTCTGTCAAAAAAGTATTATTTTAATTTTTACGCTTCGTGCGGCAGCACGCATAAAATAGAATTTGCGAAGCAAATTCATAAATTCCGGGAGCATGTATCTCGGAATTTATACAAGGGAAGAAAAAATGTGCCCGTCAGGGCGCGGTTTTTCTTCGGAATTCGCTCGAAAGCGTGGTTTCGAGCGAGAGACTGCTCGGAAAACGTTAGTTTTTCGACAGTCTCAAACCCCCGGAAAGAACTTCTTTCCGGGGTTTTGCATTATGCTTCGGTTTTCTTATCCTTCGGGAGCACGATATTCAGCAGAATCGCAACAAACGCTGCCGGTACGATACCGGAACCGCCGAAAATCAGCTGAACCGCCTGCGGCGCCTGTGCCAGAATGGTCATATTGGCACCCATGCCGTAGCCGACACCCAGAGCAACCGACACGATGGTCAGGTTGCGCGGCGTCATCTCCTCCTTGGTGATCAGCTGAATACCGCTGATAACGATGGACGAGAACATCATAACAGCCGCACCGCCGAGCACGGACTGCGGCATAATGGACACGATCGCGCCCAGCTTCGGAATCAGGCCGCACAAAATGAGGAAGATTGCGCCGACGGACAGGGCACCGCGATTGACAACCTTGGTCATGGTAACAAGGCCTACGTTCTGGCTGAACGAGGTATTCGGCAGTACGCCGAACAGCGCCGCAAACGACGAACCGATACCGTCGCAGGCTACGCCGCCGGACAGCTCCTTGTCGGTTGCCTCACGGCCCATGCCGCCTTCCATAACGCCCGAAATATCGCCGACGGTCTCGACTGCGGTAACAATAAACATAACCAGCACCGGCAGGATGGCGCGCAGATCAAACACCGGCTTGACCGGCATCAGCTTCGGGATGGCAAACCAGCCGGCCTGTGCTACCTTGTCCCAGTTGAGTACCCATGCCTTGGTGAATTCTACACCGTCCGCGTCAACTGCGGTGGTCGGCAGAACAAAACCCATGATGATTGCCGCAATGTAGCCTGCAATAATGCCGACAAAGATCGCGGACGAGCCAAGGAAGCCCTTGCAGCCGTGCTTGACGACCAGAATAACCACCAGCACGAACAGCGCCAGCAGCAGATTTTCCATCGAGCCGAAATCCTTCGCAGAGTTGCCGCCGCCGAAGGAATTGATGCCGACCGAGATCAGCGACAGACCGATACTCAGCACGACCGTGCCGGTAACGACCGCCGGGAAAAACTTGCGCAGCGGCTTGAGGAAGAAGCCGAGAACGGTTTCAAACAGACCGCCGAGAATGGACGCGCCCATAATCGCGCCATACGCAATTACACCGCCGCCCATGGTAGCTGCAACGCTGTTGAACACGCCGATAAAGCCCGAGCTTGTACCCATGATGATCGGCACCTTGCCGCCGATCGGGCCGATGGAAAACAGCTGCACCAACGTTACCACGCCGGCTACGAACATCGCGTTCTGCAGAACGCTTACCTGCAGGTCCGCGAACTCGCCGCCTGCAATGCCGCACGCACCCATAATGATGAGCAGCGGCGTCAGGTTGCCGACGAACATCGCAAAAACGTGCTGCAGTCCCAGCGGAATCTTGCGCGATAGAGGCATTTTTGCCTCAAAATCGTGCGCCGCGTCCATAGAAATTTTCTCTTGCATACCCACACTCCTTTGTGTTGTCCTGTAAAGTGCCGTGCCATTCATTCCCCTTAGCAAAACACTTTCTGATTTCATGCAAATAAATTATAACAAAAACAAATTCCTATGTAAATGGATTGCGCGGACAGTTGCAGGATTTTGGAGGTATGCGCAAAAATTTACGTTCTGCGACCTGTTTCCTTAACAATTTCCCGAATCCGCGCAAAAGGAAAGGAACAACGCACACAGGCATTGTCCCTTTCGTATCGTTCCGAATTCCTGATTAACCCAGTCTTTCCTTGCGCTCACGTCCGTCTCTCAGCAGAATGGTCAGTTCCTCGCGGTCTCCTGCACGGATGGCCTTGCGGTATTCGTCAAGGTGCTTGATGACCTCATCAATCTCCTGCGCAAGCGGCTCTGCGTTGCACAGGAACAGCTCGCTCCACATGGTCTCATTCAGCTTGGCAACACGCGTCAGATCCTTGTAGCTGCCCGCCGAGTAACCGTTGTGCTTGTCCGCCTCCGGACTTTTGATGTACGCCGAGGAAACCACATGCGCCAGCTGCGAGGTAAACGCGATCATGTGATCGTGCTGCTGCGCCGTGCAGCGCACGGTCTGACCGAAGCCGAGCGACATGAAGTACGCTTCCAGCTGCTCAAGCACACGCTCGGTGCTGCTCTTGGTCGGCACAAAGATCATGCTCGCACCGTCAAACAGGGTCGACAGGGCAAAATCCAGACCGGAGAACTCACGGCCCGCCATCGGGTGACCGCCGACGTAGTGCACACCGGCGTCAAGCGCCGCCTGTTCCAGATGATCGACCATAAACTGCTTGACGCCGACCATATCGACGATCACGCAGCCCTTTTTCATCTTCGGCATGTTCTCGAGCAGCCAGTCCACCGTTGCCTGCGGGTACAGACCAATGATAACAAGGTCAGCCTCCTTGTACAGCGCTTCAGTCGCAATCGCGTCAATTGAGCCGTCAGCCAGTGCCTGCTCTGCGGTCGCGCGCGTGCGGTTCCAGCCTAAAACGCGGCTGAGTGTGCGCGCCTTGATGGTTTTCGCCATCGAGCCGCCCATCAGGCCCAGACCGGCGATGAGTACGGTATCAAACATGAATGGATTCCCCCTGTCTTTTGTTTTTTATTCAATTAAAGTTTATAACGGCAGACAGGGTTTGTCAATGAAAAACCGACTGCGCTTGCAGTCGGTTGTCATTTCATCATTTCTTCGGTCTTGGATTAACGCTGCAAATCCGGTGCCAAAGCGGTGTCACTCTGCACACGATAAAAACGAGCAGCGCACCCGCGAGATTGAGGATAAGATCATCCACATCGCACGAGCCCGTTCCGGTGTACACCTGCAGCACCTCCACTGCCGTGATGCTCAGCGTGAGCGACGCCGTGAAGAAGAAAATGCTTCTCTGCCAGCGGAACAGTGCGGGCAGAAATACGCCCATCGGCGCAAACGCGATCAGGTTGCCTGCCAGATTGAGCACCACAAGCCGCAGCGAGATATTGCCGTAGCCGTAGGCCAGCAGGTAATTTTTCACCGTACGGAGCGGCTCCAGATTCACCATATCGAGCGAGGTATGGCCGAAGCCGCGCCCGAATGCGTTATCGAAAAACAGCACATTCAGCAGCACCCATATGTAGTACAGAAACAGCGCCAGCATGTACAACCGCCGCCGTGTCGGACGCGTATTGTCCGGCACGCCGCAGAACAGCGCAGCACGCAAAAGTACCGCAAAAATCGCTGCAAACACGAATTTCTGCTCGGGTGCAACGGTGATTCCGGGTGCTAACTCATAATAGATGTTGAAGCACAGAAATACCGCTGTCAGCAGTACCGCTATGCCGCGAATCAAATTCTTCAAAAGGAGATTCTCCTTTGTATTGGAATATCATAGGGCGGGAGTACCCGCCCTATGTCAAAAATTCTGTTACAGGCTCTCCGCTTCTCTGAGCCACAGCGCGGACACTGCGTCCGACGGCATACGCCAGTCGCCGCGCGGCGAAAGCGTTACGGTGCCGACCTTCGGGCCATCCGGCAGGCAGGAGCGCTTGAACTGCTGCGTAAAGAAGCGGCGCATAAAGGTCGTCAGCCACTTCTTGATGGTCGCGTCGTCATACACGCCCTCGAAGGTCTTGTGTGCAGCACGGAAGATCTTGCGCGGCGGATAGCCGAAACGCAGCATATAATACAGGAAAAAGTCGTGCAGCTCATACGGGCCGACCAGGTCCTCGGTCTTCTGGCTGATCTCGCCGTCCTTCGGCGGCAGCAGCTCGGGCGATACCGGGGTATCGAGCACATCCTGCAAAACGTCGGACAGCTCGCCGAGCGTGCGGTCTGCCTCATAGGCAACAAGGTAGCGCACCAGCGTTTTCGGGATAGAGCCGTTCACGCCGTACATGCTCATGTGGTCGCCGTTGTAGGTCGCCCAGCCGAGCGCCAGCTCGGACAGGTCGCCCGTGCCGACCACCATGCCGCCGTTCTTGTTGGCAAGATTCATCAGCACCAGCGTGCGCATGCGCGCCTGACCGTTCTCAAAGGTGACAGACAGATCGTCCTTGGACTGGCCGATGTCCATGAAATGCTGATCGACCGCCGCCTTGATATCCACGGTCTTGAGCGTAACGCCGTAGGCTTCCGCCAGCTTTTCTGCGTTGCCCTTGGTGCGGGCGGTCGTGCCGAAGCACGGCATGGTGACAGCCAGAATGCCCTTGCGGTCGAGTTCGAGCATATCAAACGCATGTACGAGCACGATGAGCGCGAGTGTAGAATCCAGTCCGCCGGACAGGCCGACGACCGCCGTTTTCGCGTGCGTATGGCGCAGACGGGTCGCCAGACCGGTTGCCTGAAGCGTGAGAATCTCCTCACAGCGCTCGTCGCGCAGTGCCTTGTTCGCCGGAACGAACGGCGTGCGTGGGAATGTACGGTCAGCAAGGTCGTTCTCCACCGGCTCGAGCGAGAACGAGAACACGCCGCCCTCGATAGACTCGAACGTGTTCATACGCTGACGCTCGTGCGCCAGACGCTGGAGGTCGATATCCGCGTAAATGATGCCCTGCGTGAACATTTTGCTCTCGGCCAGCAGTGCGCCGTTCTCCGCGATGAGGTCGTGACCCGCGAACACAAGATCCTGCGTGGACTCACCGAAACCGGCATCTGCATACAGGTACGCACACAGCAGTCGGCCGGACTGCTGACGAACAAGGTCGCGGCGGTAGCCTGCCTTGCCAATGATCTCATCCGAAGCAGACAGGTTGACGATAATGTGCGCGCCCATCTGCGCCAGCGTAGTAGACGGCGGATTCGGCACCCACAGATCCTCGCAAATTTCTACGCCGAAGGTGAACAGCGGCTGCTCATCGCACTGAAAAATGCTGTCGGTCACAATCGGTACATAGCGCGGCTCACCGGCTGTATCAGTAAGCGTTACGCTCTCGATCGAACCCAACGCATCTGCCGATACGAAATGGCGCTGCTCGTAGAACTCGGAGTAGTTCGGAAGATGGGTTTTCGGCACGAATGCCAGCACGTCACCGGCGTTTACGACAGCAGCCATATTGTACAACTTACCGCGCACGCGCAGCGGCAGACCGACTACGATGACAGCCGCAAGCTCTGCGGTCTCGCGGCAGACGGTACCAAGCGCCTGCATCGCGCCCTCAAGCAGCGTTTCCTGCAAAAACAGGTCGCCGCAGGTATAGCCGGTCAGGCACAGCTCAGGGAACGTGATGAGCTTCGCGCCTTTGGCAGCGGCCTCCTTCGCCAGCTTTACGATCTCAGAGGTATTATATGCACAGTCCGCGACGTGCAGATCAGGCGTTGCCGCGGCAATTTTGATAAATCCATCTCGCATCGGTGATGCTCCTTCCAGTGGAATAGTCCAGATAGAGTTAGTATACCTCTTTTTGCGCGTTTACGCAAGGGAAATGCCCTCAGAAGAAAACTTGTGCACCCACAAGACTGGGTACGCGAAGCGCGCAAGCGGTATGTTGTTTCCGAGCGAAGAGTTACCGCCTGCGGGCGGCGGGAGTTCGTCGTACCCACGGCGTGGGGGCAAAAGGGTAGACACCTACGGTTTCTACCCTCTTGACTCCCGTTTCCCTTTATTTCTTAATCTGACGCAGACCAGAGACCGGCGACCGCTTCGAAACGGGGAACGGCAGAGGAGCTTTTCTACCGTAGGGGCGCACAGTGTGCGCCCATTTCTCTACCTATACGCAGTGTCAGATACCATTCTGCTACACATATCGGCTACTCCACGCAGGCGCGACATACCCGTGTCGCGCAACTCGTTTATCTGGATATTACGGACGGCACCTACGAATTGCATTTGTCCATGTTATTCATTCGTACATATGGTGGGCGAAAACGAATCGCAAAACGAAAAAATGGAGAATGAAACCATTTCATTCTCCATTTTCCATTACTTACCGATCGACAACCGGAATCTCGGACTCATCCTTTTCATCCAGATGCTTCAGATAATGCTTTGTCTCTGCCGCGATCACGCCGGAGAGCAGCAGCACAGCGATCAGGTTCGGGATGGCCATGAATGCATTCAGCACGTCCGCAATAGTCCACACAAGGTCGAGCGCAAGCACGGGTGCACACACAACGACCGCGATAAACAGCACCTTATACGGCAGAATCGCCTTTTTGCCGAGCAGATACTCGGCGGCACGCTCGCCGTAGTACGACCATCCGAGGATGGTGGAGTACGCGAACGTAATGATGCTGATCATCAAAATCAGCGGACCGATATACGGAATCTGTGCGAATGCTGCGGTGGTCATCTGACCGCCGTTTGCCATGTTTTCCACGCTGACCGCCGGATTTTTCATCATCGAGGAGATGAGCACCAGACCGGTCATCAGGCACACGACAACCGTCGTCCAGAAGGTGCCGGTCGCAGAAACGAGCGCCTGCCGCACCGGATTGCGCGTCTGTGCCGCGCTGGCAACCAGCGGCGCCGAACCCATGCCGGACTCATTCGAGAACAGGCCGCGTGCCACGCCGTACTGCAGCGCCAGACGGATGCCGCCGCCGACCAGTCCGCCGGTCACGGCGCCCGGCTTGAACGCCAGCACAAAAATGGCCTTGAGAGCCGGCAGCAGAAAATCGTAGTTGGCGCATAGAATAACGATGCAGCCGACCACATAGAACAGCGCCATCAGCGGCACCAGTTTTTCGCACACAACTGCAATGGATTCAATGCCGCCAATAATGATAATCGCGGTGATAATGCCGAAAATAATGCCGATTGCGATACGCGGCAGGCTGATGGGAAGGTTGGTCTCCAGCACCTCGGCAATCGCATTGATCTGCGTGCCGCAGCCGATGCCGAACGAGGCGAGCATGGCGAACAGCGCAAACAGCACCGCCATCACCTTGCCGAACTTCTTCCACTTGAGTCCGCGCTCAAGCGCGTACATCGCACCGCCCATCATGCGGCCGTCCGCGGTCTGCACGCGGTACTTGACCGCGATCAGGCTCTCCGCGTACTTTGTGGCAATGCCGAACACGCCGGTCAGCCAGCACCACAGCACAGCACCCGGTCCGCCGAGATAGATGGCCGTGCCGACACCGATGATGTTGCCCGTGCCGATGGTCGATGCGAGTGCAGTCGTCAGCGCCTGAAACTGACTGACGTCACCCGGTGAATCCGGGTCCTTTGTCACCGACAGGCGGATGCCGGTTAAGGTCTTGCGCTGGATGAAGCCCGTGCGGAACGTCATAAAAATATGCGTACCGCACAGCAGCACCAGCATGGGCAGACCCCAGATCCAGCTGTCGATTTTGTTCATTAATGCAACAAATACTTCCATGTATCCGATTCCTTCCTCACTTTTCTTCTCTTGCGGACAAGAGAAGGCGCTTACCCGCCATTTTTTGTTCGGATAAGCGTCGCAGGCTTATATTATATCGAATTTTCCGGAAATATGCAAGCATATTCGTGCGTATTCGACACTTTTCCGACATTTGACGGGATATTGCGCGTTCTCCTATCGTATGCTATAATCGTATCGAATTAAAAACTATCGAGGTGTTCCCTATGAACTCTGTGAATTATAAACGGCTGGAAAAGAGCCTGACCGACGTCATCCAGGAAGCACAGCTCAAGATTGGCTACGACCACCACCCGATCACGCTGTATTATCCCACGGAATCCGTGGCGCGTCTGCTCGGCACACCGGAGGAGGACGCGGACAACACCGAGCATGCGCTCGCTTCCCTTTCCGCGCACACCGCCGACACACTTGGCGCAATCGAAGTCACCCGCGATGACAAGCGCTTCTGCTTCCACATTTCCGCAGAAGGCACACAGTATGTGCATGAACAGCTGCCGGATCCCGCGTTTCTGCGTGCATTTCTGCAGGTAATGCGCGGTCTGACGGTCAGCTTTGACGATATTCTTGCGGTGTTCCATCAGTTTTCCAACAAGGTACACTGTGAGAAGCTCGAGGGCAACGAGGAGTTTGACTACCTCGTATACTTCGAGGACGGCACTCCGGACAGCTACCGCTACTGCATCAAGCTGGATGATGACGGTGACGCCGTCTATCACCGCTTTACGCCGGAGGATTATGCGGCGTTTGGGTTCTAAATCCCCATATAAGCATGAAAAAAGGACGCTCAAAGAGCGTCCTTTCTGTTTTGCAGTTTTACTGAGCGGCTTCAGTATCAGCCGTCTGGGTCTCGTCCGTCGAGGACTGGCTGTCGGTCGCGGACTGGTCTTCGCTCTGCGCGTCCTCAGTCTGCGCATTGCCGTCATCATCCGATGTATCGCTGTTCAGAACAGTCTGCACGTCAGCCGGCAGATAGTCCTTAGTGTTATCATAGGTGATCTCGTCGTAAGCATCGGTGGTCTGGATGTCAGCCTCGTCGATCCACTGCTGCATCATCTCGTCGATCGAGCCGGCAGTGCCCTTTTCGGAAGCAACAGCTGCGATGATCGCGTCGCGCATGTTCTCGAACTCATCCTGATTCAGCTCACAGCGCTTGATGATATGGTAGCCGTACTGGCTCTTGACCAGGCCGGAAACTTCGCCTTCCTGCAGAGCCTTGGCAGCGTTGTAGAACTCGTCTACCATCTGACCCTCGGTGAAGGTATAGCCCTTGGCATACTGTGCTTCGCCTGCATCCTCGTTCTTCTCGGTCAGCAGCGCGTCAAAGTCCTCGCCGTTGTTCAGGCGATCCAGAACAGCCTGTGCTTCCTTCTTTGCTTCCTCATCGGTGCGGGTGGTCTCGCCGGTGGACGGATTCTTAGTCAGAATGAGGATGTGCTTTGCAGTGATGTAGTTGTCATCAAAATACTTCTGCAGCTCGTCATCACTCGGAACATTTACGCCGTTCTCACCGAAGTAGTAATTCTTCAGCACCTGTGCGCATGCGCTGACATACTGGTAGTTATTGTAGTTGTCCATGTCAAAGCCAATCGAAGCCAGGCGCTGCAGATAAGCGTCCTCGCCGCCGAGCTGCTCCGCATTCTGCTTGTTTGCCGTAACAATGTTCTTCTTCTGGCTGTACGACAGGGACAGGCCCAGCTCATCCATCTTCTGCTTAACGATATGGATCAAAGCGACCTGCTGCTTTGCGGACTCCTTTGCGGCATCGCCGAATGTAGATGCCATATTCTTCTCAGAGAGGCCGTACATAGAGTACATCTGCTGATAATTGATGATCTGGCTCATCATATAGCTTGCATACTCATCTGCGTGGATTTCCTCACCGTTGACCGTCATAACGACCGGTGCATCGCTTTTCAGCTCCTGATAATCCACCACAAAGGTGGATGCGCCGTATGCAGTTGCGCTCATAACGACAGCCAGCATAACGACCAGCGCAACGATGCGCTGCACTAACTTGCTCATATTACTATGCTCCCTTTTCTGTATTTTACGAACGCTATCAGTATAACACTATTTCGGAACAGGCACAAGCGAAAACACAGAAACATCACAAATTTCGCTGCCCGCTGGGGACGGCGTACCACGCCGCGGGGGCAAAAGGGTAGACACCTGCGGTTTCTACCCTCTTGACTCCCGTTTCCCTTTGTTTCTTAACCCGGCGCAGACCGGAGACCGGAGACCGCTTCGAGAAGGAGAACGGCAGTCAGGTTACTCTTGCGTATCTTTCGTGAAATATTCGCGGTTCACAGATAGCTTACTGCTACACAGGCGGTTTACTCTCCGCAGACGCGACACGAGGTGAATTGCCCGAAAGGCAAGAGAAGGTCCCCTGGGGGATACCCGTGTCGCGCAACTCATTGGCCTGGCAGCTACAGACAGCACCTACGAATTTCATCTGATGATAAATGTTATACCGTAGGGTGCGCCGACTCGGCGCACCTTTTCTAACGAAAAAACACCCGTAAAATGCAAAAATGGAGAATGAAAACCATCTGGTCAATTCTCCATTTTCCATTCTCAATTACTGCAAACAAAAAGAGAACCGCTTCCGCGGTTCTCTTTGTTCATTTCGCGTCAAACCCTTGACAGATAACCTCAAACAGCGCATTGATACGCTCATAGCGTCCCTTGAGGTACAGCCAGCCGAACAGCGCCTCGAGTGCGGTCGCGTAGGCATACTCTGCCACGGAGGCCGACTTCGGCACGGATTTCGGCTTTGCGTTGCGTCCGTGACGCAGAACGGTCTGCTCGTCTTCATCGAGCATAGGCTGAATGCGCTTTACCGCTTCCGCCTGCGCGGACGCACGAACGAGCTGGATCGTACGGCTGTGCAGGTTTTTCGCGGTCTGAGTGCCGCCGCACGCCAGATGCGTGCGCACGAGTATCTCATAAACAGCGTCGCCCACATGGGCGAGTGCAAGACTCGTCATGCGGGCGATCGCAGCGTCATCCAGCACAGGGTGCAGATGATCGGTCATTACTTGTCCTCAGCAGCTTTTGCTTCAGCGGCCTGCTTTGCAGCCTCAGCCTTAGCCTTGGCAGCAGCAGCCTGCTTAGCCTGCATTTCCTTGAACTTGGCTTTCTCTTCCTCGGTCGGAACCGGCTCGATGCAGCCCTTCGGGCAAACCTTGGTGCACATCTTGCAGTTCTTGCACTTGTCGTAGTCGATCTTGGCAACGCCGTCTACTACGTGAATTGCATCGAACTTACAGGTCTTCTCGCACATCTTACAGCCGATACAGCCGTTGGAGCAAACCTTCATAACCTCCGGGCCCTTGTCCTTGTTCACGCAGTTAACGTGAACCTTCTTGACCTCGGATACCAGGTTGATGATCTTCTTCGGGCAGGTGGAAACACACTTGCCGCAGGCAACACACTTGTCGGTATCAACCTTTGCAACGCCGTCCACGATGTGGATTGCGTCAAACGCACAGGCCTTTACGCAGGAGCCGAGACCCATGCAGCCAAAGGAGCAAGCCTTCGGGCCGCTTGCTACACGCATTGCAGCGTTGCAGTCCTGCAGACCCTCGTAGTTTGCCTTATCCTTTGCGTTGCAGCCGCCGTTGCAGTAAACGTGTGCAACCTGACGGTCGCCGGCAGCAACCTCAACGCCGAGTACCTTTGCGACCTTCTCAGCCGCAGCAGCACCGCCGACCGGGCAGCCGTTTACCGGCGCACGGCCCTCTACGATTGCAGCAGCCAGACCATCACAGCCCGGGAAGCCGCAGCCGCCGCAGTTAGCACCCGGCAGGCACTCACGTACCAGCGGGATGCGCTCGTCAACCTCTACGGCGAAAACCTTAGCGGCTACGCCGAGCAGGATTGCGAAAACGATACCCATGATGAACAGTACCGCTACCGCGTAAATAACATTTTGCATATCCATTTCTTGTGTCCTCCCTTACCAAATCGACAGGCCGGAGAAGCCCATGAAGGACATAGCCAGCAGCGCTGCTGCAACCAGCGAGATCGGGAAGCCTTCAAAGCACTTCGGGCACTTGGAAGTAGCGTCCAGACGCTCACGGATGGAAGCGAACAGCACGATTGCCAGCGTGTAGCCGACACCGGCTGCAACGCCGTATACCAGAGAGCCGATGAAAGAATAGCTGTTGGAAATGTTGGTCTTAGCTGCGCCAAGTACCGCACAGTTGGTGGTGATCAGCGGCAGGAAGATACCGAGCGCAGAGTACAGCGACGGCATAGCCTTCTTCATGAACATCTCGACGAACTGAACCAGCGTTGCAATTACGAGAATGAACGCGATGGTCTGCATATAACCCAGACCCAGAGGTTCGAGAATGAAGTACTGTACAGCCCAGGATGCTGCGGAAGCGATCGCCATAACGAAGATAACCGCCATGCCCATGCCGAGCGCGGTGTCGGTCTTCTTGGATACGCCGAAGAACGAACAGCAGCCGAGGAACTGAACGAGAATGTAGTTGTTGACCAGGATTGCCGCAATTGCGAGCGACAGGATATCGGTCAAACCCATAGAGGCAGGTAAATTAAACACTTACTTGTCCTCCTTTCGAGCCATGATCTTCTGGATCGCAGCCAGGATGAAGCCCATCATGAGGAAGCCGCCGGCCGGCAGGATCATCATGACCATCGGGTTGGAGTTGAAGAACGGAACTGCGATGCCGTTAACACCGTTAACGTAACCGGACAGGATGGTGCCTGCGCCGAGCAGCTCACGGAAGAAGCCCATGAGTACCAGAGCGAAGGTGAAGCCCAGACCCATTACAACACCGTCGAGTGCGGACGGCAGAACCTTGTTCTTGGAAGCATACGCCTCGGCACGGCCGAGGATGATGCAGTTTACTACGATCAGCGGCAGGAACAGACCAAGGGACGATGCCAGCGACGGCAGGAATGCCTGCATGGACAGGTCGATCATGGTTACGAAGGTTGCGATGATCGTGATGAATGCTGCGATACGGATCTTATCCGGGATAATTCTGCGCATCGCGGAAATAACGATATTGGAGCAGATGAGAACGACGGTAGCCGCCGCGCCCATGCCGATCGCATTCTGCAGAGAAGTGGTGGTTGCCAGCGTCGGGCAAAGACCGATCGTCTGCATGAAAACCGGGTTATCGAGGATAACGCCCGATTTCAGCTGTTCAGAAAATTTCATAGTGGCTTTTCCTCCTTAACCCAGAGTAGCGACATATGCTGCCGCAGTATTAACGCCGTCGGTTACAGCACGGGAGGTGATGGTAGCGCCGGTGATCGCATTGATCGTGCCGCCGTCCTTGGTCACCTTGAGCTGACCGTCAGCAGTCTGACCTGCAAACTGGGTGATCCAGTTCGGGTCTGCCTGGCTCTTCGCACCGAGGCCCGGGGTCTCAGCGTGAGAGGTTACCTTTGCGCCTGCAACGGTGCCGTCCGCGTTGATGCCGACGATCATCGTCAGGTTGCCGCCGAAGCCCTTCGGCTCTACCTGTACGCAGTAGCCGATCTCTTCGCCGTCCTTGGTTGCCTTGTAAACGCCGTCAATCTGAGCAGCGGTACGGCCTGCCGGCAGGGTTACGCCAGCGGCTGCAACGTCCTCAGCGGACAGTGCGGTGCCGAGATCCTCGAAATCAGCGTCCGGGATGATCTCTGCCATTGCTGCGTTGCGGGTTTCGATACCGTTCTGGGTGATCTTATCCGCGGTTACGCCGTTGATAACGCCCAGCAGCAGTGCACAGATGAACGTGATGAGGCCCAGTACGACGACAAGCTGTACGATGCCGCCTTCCTTTTTGCTGTTATCCATGATTTACTGCGCCTCCTTCTTAGCCTTGTCAAGCTGATAGCCGAACTTGCGCGGATGGGTCTTCTTGTCGATTGCCCAAACCAGCGTGTTCATGATCAGAATGGAGTAGGATACGCCCTCCGGCAGACCGCCGAAGTAGCGGATGAATACCGTCAGCAGACCGCAGCCAACGCCGAAGATGATCTGGCCCTTCGGGGTAACCGGGCTGGTAACGTAGTCGGTAGCCATGAAGATCGCGCCGAGCATCAGGCCGCCGGACAGTACCTGGCTGAGCATCCACTGTACGCGGGAAACATCGCCGGACAGCGGGAACAGGAAGGTGATGACAGCAACAGTAAGGATGTAAGCTGCCGGAATGTTGATGGTGATAACCTTGCGCCACAGCAGGTAAACGCCGCCTGCCAGCAGAGCCAGCGCGGAGGTCTCACCGATAACGCCGCCGGTCTGGCCGAGCAGCATCTCCAGCAGGCCGGTATCAGCCGGTACAGCACCGGTCTTAAGGGTAGCCAGCGGAGTTGCGGTGGAGATTGCGTCGGTAACGGTTACGTTGCCGAACAGCGGCAGGTTTGCATGCGGAGCAGTCCAGGTGGTCATGAAACCGGCCCAGGATGCCATCATGAACGCACGGGCACCGAGTGCCGGGTTCATAAAGTTCTTGCCGATACCGCCGAACAGCATCTTAACAACGATGATGCCGAACAGAGCACCGAAAGCGCTCAGCCACAGCGGAGCTGCAACCGGAATGTTGAATGCGATAAGTACGCCCGTAACCAGGCAGGACAGGTCGCCTACGGTGTTCGGGTGATGAACGATTTTGTTGTAAATGGTCTCAAACACAAGGCTTGCCACCATTGCGATAACAACATGGATCAGCGCACGAGCGCCGAAGGTGTAAACTGCAACCGCCAGTGCCGGAACAAGTGCGATGAGCACATCGAGCATAAGGCTCCGGGTGTCATCATCCGCCTTGATATGCGGCGAGGAGGTTACGACTACTTTGCTAAGATCATAAGCCATTTTCGTTTTCCTCCTTACTTGTTCTCTGCGGGCTTTTCAGCCTCTGCCTTTGCAGCAGCCTCCGCCTCGGCCTTTTTCTTCTCAGCCTCAGCCTTGGCGCGCTCTGCAGCACGCTTAGCCTGGATCTTGCCCTTGGTCAGACGGAACTGTGCAACCAGCGGGATACGAGCCGGGCAGACATAAGCGCAGGAGCCGCACTCGATGCAGTCCATCATGCCGCAGTCAACGGCGTTGTCCAGATCCTCCTGCTTGCCGTATACATTCATGTAGATCGGCAGGAGATGCATCGGGCAGGCGTTGATGCACTTGCCGCAGCGGATACACTGGGGATCCTTAACGCGCTTATCCTCATTGCCTGCAAAGGCGAGGAATGCGTTGGTGCCCTTGACAACCGGGGCATCCAGAGAGAACTGGGCGTTGCCCATCATCGGGCCGCCGGCAAGGAGCTTGTTCGGAGCTTCCTTGAAGCCGCCGCAGGCATCGATCAGCTTTTCGATCGGGGTGCCGATGCGTGCTTCGAGGTTCTTCGGCTCGGCAACAGCGGAACCGGAGATGGTAACGATACGGCGGATGACCGGCATGCCGGTGGTGAAGCGGCGGTAAACCGCACCTGCGGTATCTACGTTGAATACCGCGCAGCCGGCGTCTGCCGGCAGCTTGCCGGACGGAACTTCACGGCCAGTGCAGGCATTGATCAGCTGCTTCTCAGCGCCCTGCGGGTACTTGCAGGCCAGCGGATACAGCTTGAGGCGGGAATCGTCCGCGATCAGCTCCTCGATCTTGGCGAAGGTATCCTTCTTGTTTTCCTCGATCGCAATGATTGCGGTCTGTACGCCCATGATGTCGGCCAGCATCTTCAGGCCGCCGATGGTCTCTTCCGGACGCTCGAGCAGCAGGCGATGGTCGGACGTGATGTACGGCTCACACTCTGCAGCGTTGATGATGACCGTGTCGCACTTGCCGATACCGGACTGAATCTTGACATGGGTCGGGAAGGTTGCACCGCCATGGCCGACGATACCGGCAGAACGGATGCACTCGATACGCTCCTCATTGCTCATGGAAGCGAAGTCGTAGGGATGCACGGACTCGTGCTTGCGGTCCTCGCCATCATTTTCAATTACGATGGACAGAACCTTGCTGCCGTTCGGATGCAGGCGAGGCTCGATTGCCTTTACCTTACCGGAAACGGTAGCATGGACAGGAGCGCTGACAAAGCCGCCGGCTTCCGCGATAGGCTGTCCCAGGTCCACGGTGTCGCCAACCGAAACGATCGGCTTTGCCGGTGCGCCGATGTGCATGGAAACCGGCAGGATTACCTCATCAGGCAATGCCAGCTTCTCGATCGGCTTGGTGTTTGTCGCGGATTTATAGCCCGGGTCTGCGTGAGTACCCGGGTGTATGCCGCCACGGAACGAATACGCCATTTCTTTCACCTCTCTAATATTTTGCGCAAGAAGAACCGGACGCGCGCCCGGCTTCCTCTTCTTCAGAAATTGGCTGGCTACGCATGAAGCATAGCCTTACAGTATAGATTATACTGGTTTTTGTACAGTATTGGCAAGACCAAAAGCAAAAAAAAATCGAATAAAATACAGGGAAACTTTGTACATCTTGTTAAGTCTATCATTTTTATCCGCTTTTTCTTTGTGAATAACGCTCGGGTTCGGTCAGTTTAGACGGATGCAGGTATTCTCTTTCCGGCTTGCATTTTTCGCAAAACCGGCTGAAATGCGCGCAAAATGCGAAGTTTTGCCCTCTGCCTTTTGTGCACATTTTTCGTATACCGCTATTGACTTTCCCGTTCTTCGGTTATAATATGAATACATGAACATATGAGCAATCGTTCATATGTAATTGACTATCACCGACAGGAGGCGATCCGAAATGGCAGACGAACACAAGCATGAGGATACCTTATTAAATGAAGAAGTGCATGAGCACGAACATCATCATCACGAACACGATGAAGATGAATGCGATTGCGGCTGCGGGCATCATCACCACCATGACGAGGATGAGGAGCACGAGCATCATCATCACCACGGCGATGACTGCGGCTGCGGCTGCGGTCACCATCACCACCACGATGAGGATGAGGAGCACGAGCATCACCATCATCATCACGACGATGACTGCGGCTGCGGTCACCATCATCACCACGACGAGGATGAGGAGCACGAGCATCACCATCATCACCACGATGACGAGGATGAGGAGCACGAACATCACCACCATCACCACGATGACGATGACTGCGACTGCGGCTGCGGTCACCATCACCACCACGATGAGGACGAAGAGCACGAGCACCACCATCATCATGACGATGACTGCGACTGCGGCTGCGGACACCATCATCACCACGATGAGGACGAGGAGCACGAGCACCACCACCATCATCATGACGATGACTGCGACTGCGGCTGCGGACACCATCATCACCACGATGAGGACGAGGAGCACGAGCACCACCACCATCATCATGACGATGACTGCGACTGCGGCTGCGGTCACCATCACCATCACGATGAGGACGCGGAGCACGAGCATCACCATCACGAGCACGCCGCCGGCGCGCACAGCGTCAAGCGCGTTTACATGCTGCAGAATGTCGGCTGCGCACACTGCGCGGCAAAAATGGAGCAGCGCATCAGCGAACTCGAGGGCGTGGAGGACTGCGTTCTCGTATTTGAGACCAAGCAGCTGCGCGTAACCGGCGAAAATCCGGATGCGCTCCTGCCTGAAATCCGCAAAATCTGCTCCAGCATTGAAAGTGAAGCCAAGGTCATTGCACCCAAACCCAAGCACTACGGCAAGGACGGTCAGCGCGTTTACACGCTCGAAAACCTCGGCTGTGCGCACTGTGCCGCGAAAATGCAGCACCAGATCAGCCAGCTCGACGGTATCGATGACTGCGTACTGGTTTATGAGACCAAGCAGCTGCGTGTCAAGGGTGACAATCCTGATGCACTGCTCCCCGAAATCCGTAAAATCTGCTCAAATATCGAGAGTGACGTCAAGGTAATCGCTCCCGAGGAGGAAAAGGAAGAGAGCAGCAGCCATCCGCTTGCCGAAATGCTCATCGGTGCAGCGCTGTTCGTTGCCGGTCTGCTCATTCCGGTCATGGCTGTCAAGCTGGTGCTGCTCATCGCGGCTTACCTGCTGCTCGGCCGCCATGTCCTGCTGACGGCTGTCAAGAACATCGGCCGCGGTCAGGTATTTGACGAAAACTTCCTGATGGCCGTTGCAACCATCGGTGCATGGGCGGTCGGCTCGTTCGACGAGGCTGTCGGCGTTATGCTGTTCTACCGAGTCGGCGAATACTTTGAGGATCGTGCGGTTGACCGTTCGCGCAAGCAGATCATGGACGCGATCGACCTGCGTCCCGAGACGGTAAATCTGGTCAAGGACAACGGCAAAATCGAGGTTATTCCGGCCGAGGACGCACAGGAGGGCGACATTGTTCTGGTACGCCCGGGCGACCGCGTTCCGCTGGACGGCGAGGTTGTCGAAGGCGAAAGCCGTCTGGATACCTCGGCTGTTACCGGTGAGCCGGTTCCGGTTCGTGTCGCTGCCGGCGACAAGGCAACCTCCGGCTGTGTCAACACCGACGGCGCGATCAAGCTGCGTGTCACCCACATTCTCGCTGAGAGCATGGTACAGCGCATTCTCGACAGCGTGGAGAATGCAGCGGCCCGCAAGCCGAAGATCGACCGCTTTATCACCCGTTTCTCCCGCGTTTACACCCCGGCAGTTGTTGCAATCGCTCTGCTGACCGCCATTATCCCGAGCCTTGTTACCGGCGAGTGGCACAAGTGGGTCTACACCGCGATGACCTTCCTTGTAATTTCCTGCCCGTGCGCACTGGTGCTCAGCGTACCGCTGACCTACTTCTCCGGCATCGGCGCAGGCTCCAGACGCGGTATCCTGTTCAAGGGCGGCGCTTCTCTGGAAGCACTGAATAACGTTAAGACCATTGTTATGGATAAGACCGGCACCATCACCAAGGGCAACTTTGTGGTACAGAAGGTCGTTCCGGCGCAGGGCGTTCCGCTCGATGAGAATGAGCTTCTGTGGCTGGCTGCCGCCTGTGAAGGCGCTTCCACCCACCCAATCGCCAAGTCCATCATCAACTCCTACGAGGAGCGCAAAGCGTCCGCGGCAAAGGCCGGCGACTTTTCTCTTGTTGCCGTTGGTGCAACGGTTGAGAACATCCGCGAACAGGCCGGCGAAGGCGTTTTCGCCGAGCTTGAAGGCAAAACTATACTCTGCGGCAACGTAAAGCTGATGGAGCGCAATCATATCGACCTTTCCGGCTACCACGGCACCCCGGGCAGCACGGAAGTGCTGCTGGCGATGGACGGTCACTTCCTCGGTCATGTTGACATTTCCGATACCATCAAGGCAGATGCCAAATCCGCAATCAGCCGCATGAAGGCGCAGGGACTCACCACCGCCATGCTGACCGGTGACGGTCAGGCCAGTGCGGACGCGGTTGCGCAGGAAGTCGGCATTGACGAAGTGCGTGCCCGCCTGCTCCCGCAGGATAAGCTGTCGGCGCTGACCGATATCCGCGAGAAGCGCGGTGCGGTTATGTTCGTCGGTGACGGCATCAACGATGCTCCCGTACTCGCCGGTGCAGATGTCGGCGCGGCAATGGGCAGCGGCGCAGACGCGGCAATCGAGGCCGCAGATGTGGTGTTCATGAAGGCCGACCTGACTTCCATCCCGATCTCGGTCAAGATCGCCCGCAAGGCGAATATCGTCTCCAAGGAGAACATCGTGTTTGCACTCGCGATCAAGATCCTCGTTATGATCCTCGGTCTGTTCGGTATCGCATCCATGTGGCTGGCCGTATTCGCCGATACCGGCGTGGCTATGCTGTGCGTGCTCAATTCGATCCGCATGCTGTATATGAAGACCGAATAACACATACTCTTTGCACCTCTTATATAGAAAGGCTCCCGTTCCGGTTGGAATGGGAGCCTTTTGTATACCATATAGTCTGTGCTGATACGCAGGGTTTCCGCCTGAAAGGCGAACGGAACTCGCCTGCGCAACGGTTACTTATGAAAAACATACTCTTTTCTGAAAGTCCTCGGCGCCATACCAACCGCCTTTGAAAACTGCGCATTGAAATGGCTCGGGTTGTCATACCCCACCTGCGATGCAATCCGCGTTACCGGCAAATCAGTTGTGATGAGCAGCGTCTGCGCTTCGCCAATCCTGCGGCGCAGAACATACTGCAGCGGCGAATATCCGGTCACTTCCTTGCAAATATGCGCCAGATAGTACGGACTGACGTGCAGCGCATCCGCCATCTGCTGCAGAGAAAATTCGTCCGCAAAATGCTTGTCGATGTAATCCTTGATACGCTGTGCAAAGGCATTGCCGCTGTGCGTGCTGCCCTCGGCTGCGGTCGCGCGGAACTGCTGCACGAGCGTCAGGATCGCAAGCAGAAGATGATGTGCACCGTCGTCGTTGCCCTCGGTCAGCTCATCGTAAAGTACGTCGTACAGATGCTCCAGCCGCACGGTCTGCGGCTCGGTCAGGCGGCACACCGGACACGAATCCTCCGCGATCAGCGTATTTTCGCGCAGTCCGGGCACAGCCAGTCCGCCAAGCGCCAGACTCGAGGTTGCCACCGGCCGATCCGGTCCGGACGGCTCATCGTGCACGACGCGGCTGTTGAAGATGAACAGATCGCCGCGGCGTGCCTCATACGGCGTGCCGCCGACAAAATAGCGGCTCTCGCCGCCTCGCACGAGTACAATTTCCACTAAATCGTCATGCGCGTGCATAACACGCGGATGCGCCGACGCCTTCTCATCTGTGCGGCTGACCGAAAACAGACGCGGCATCTGCGTCAGGCCGAATGGCGCTTCATATTCCTTTTTCACAAAGCATTGAATCATAAAAACGCTCCTTTTCCCTCAATTCCGCGGCAAAAGCGCCTTTCTGCGGTGGAAATAGTATCCGCGAAAAACCAGCCGGTCGGGATAGCAATCCGGATACCGACCTCACCGACCGGCCCTGCCAGCGCAAACCAGATCAAGCCTTTGGCGATACTGCTTTTTGTCAGATCGCGGTACATATAATCAGATAAACTTATTATAGCGCTCCTGCGATGAAAATTCAATGCAGCGCTTCGCCCGCTGCAGCCCGGCAGGGCTGCGGATAACAGAAAGCCTGCCACCTATGGTGACAGGCTTTCTCTATGCTGATTTTATCGAATCGGCAGCATCTTGCCGGTCTCGAAGGACTCCTTGCAGCGGTAAGCAGCCTCGGAAACGGCGGTGCCGTCATAAACGGTGAGGTCAGCCGGCTTGGTGTTGTCGCGGACATGGCCGGTGAAGGCAACCATCTCGGCTACGAAAGCCTCGTGCCAGCGGCTCATGAAGTCCGGATAATACTCCTCGCGGGAGCCGTGCTCATCCACGATATTCAGCAGGTTCTTTGCGCCGACGTTTGCAATGCGCAGCGTGCCGTGGGTGCCGATGATCTCGGTCTCGACATTGGAGCCTGCGGCATGGGTGCGGTTGGTGAACATGAAGCCCATTGCGCCGTTCTCCATCTGGATGGTAGCAGCTGCGTTGTCCGCATCGTTCAGCTCCTTGTACAGGTCGAACTCGAATACGCCGCCGATTGCCCATACATTCTTGACATCCGAGCCGGTAAACCAGCGGATGAGGTCGATATCATGTACGCACATATCGAGGTACTGACCGCCGGAGTGCGGTGCAAACTTGAGGGTAGACTCGATGGTGGAACGCGGGTCCTGCGTGTAGGAGCGAACCAGAACAACCTTGCCGATATCGCCGTTGTCAATCTTGCGCTTTGCCTCGGCGTAGGACTTGTCAAAGCGGCGCATGAAGCCAAGCTGGAAGATCAGGTCGGGATGTGCTTCGATGACCTTCTCGGCAGCCTTGCACTGTGCAACATCGGTGCCGAGCGGCTTCTCGCAGAACACATGCTTGCCGTGGTTCATGGCAATTTCAATCTGCTGGCAGTGCAGGAAGGACGGGGAAACGATAACGATCGCGTCCAGCTCCGGATTCTTGCACATTTCCTCAAAATCGGTGTAAGTATTCGGCACGCCGAGCTCTGCCGCAACTTCCTTTACGCGGTTTGCATCTACGTCGCAGATGGCTGCCAGTTCGCAGCCCGGAACCTGCGTTGCAAGGTTCTTCGCGTGCTCATAACCCAGACGACCCAGACCTACCGAACCAACCTTAACAGTTTTCATGGTATATTCTCTCCTTTTATATGTAACTCTCTCTCTTACGCGGCGGTTTTGCCGCTCTCCATTTGATGATTCTATTGTAGCGTTTCGGGGGCTGAAAAAACAGAGCATTCTTGCGAAAAGAACGCCCCTATCTGCGGGATATGAGCGGGGCTCTCGGGCAAACTTTCAAATTCTTGCGGTCGATGCAAAAAGGCAGACCCGACGGTCTGCCTTTACGCTTACGTTCTCAGCTGACATGAATGACGGCCACCGGGCAGCCGCCTGCGGCCTCCTGCGCGCCCGCCTGCTCCTCTGCGGTTTCCGGCTGATGATGGACTTCGGCAAGGCCGTCCTCCGCAATGCGGAACACGGAAGGACAGGTTCCTTCACACAGACCGCAGGAAATACAGCCGTCTCGTTCGATTGTGATGTGCATACCGATACACTCCTTTCGGAGATTCAGTTTGCCCCGTTTCCGATGATTTATGCGTTCCTGCGCGCGAGACAGCGATCGCGGATGCCGCCGAAGCCTCCCGCAGCTACGGCGCAGTCCTTCACGGTGATGGTCTGTCCCGGCCGGACAAACTGCTCCGCCCGATATACCTTATCTATATTCAGCGAACCGAAATTGATGATACGCACAGCTTTGCTCTCCTTCTCTTTTCTGGCAGTATAGCATATCCGTCCTCCAGCTGCCACTGCAAGCAGCTTTTTATTGGTATTTTCTCCAAAATCACTGAGTTGCAATTGACTTACCCGCCCAAAAGTTCTATTATTTTTTATATGTTTTTACAAGAAAGGGAGGGGACTTTTTTGAGTCGTTTATCCATTGAAACGCCGGGCAAGGCTGAGACCGTCATTGCCGGCTTGTACCGCGATATCGAGCGGCGCATCAGCGCCAGTCCTCCGGGTCTGTGTCCGGTGGATATGTCGCTGTCGTTCCTGCGTCTGTGCCATGCACAGACCTGCGGCAAATGTGTTCCGTGCCGCATCGGTCTGGGGCAGCTGACCACTCTGCTCGAGCAGGTGCTGGACTCCACCGCAACACCGGAGACCATTGACCTGATCGAGAAAACCGCCCGTGTTATTCAGGATACGGCGGACTGCGCCATCGGCTACGAGGCTGCCCGCATGGTTCTGCAGGGCGTGCAGGGCTTTCGCGATGACTACCTCTCCCATGTGGAGAGCGGCCGCTGTCTGTTCGGCTGGGATCATCCGGTGCCGTGCGTGGCGCTGTGCCCTGCCGGTGTGGATATTCCGGGCTACATTGCACTCGTGCGTGCCGGCCGTTACAATGACGCCGTGCGCCTGATCCGCAAGGACAACCCCTTCCCGACCGTATGCGGCTATGTCTGCGAGCACCCGTGCGAGGCACACTGCCGCCGCAGCATGGTGGACGATGCGGTCAACATCTGCGGCATCAAGCGCTTCGCGTGCGACCACGCGGACAACACCACGCCGCCGGACTCCGCACCCTCGACCGGCAAGCGCATCGGCATCATCGGCGGCGGACCGGGTGGTCTGTCGGCGGCGTATTTCCTGTCGCTGATGGGACACCAGGTCGTAGTCTATGACCAGCGTCCCAAGCTCGGCGGTATGCTGCGCTACGGCATTCCGGATTATCGTCTGCCGCAGGACAAGCTGGATGCGGATATCGACTTCATCCTGTCCACCGGCATTGAGGTGCACACCGGCGTTTCCATCGGCCGCGATATTTCGTTCGCTGAGATTGAGAACCAGTACGACGCGGTTTACATCTCCATCGGTGCGCATAACGACAAGAAGATCGGCATTCCCGGCGAGGACGCAGTCGGCGTACACTCCGCGGTGCAGCTGCTCCGCGACATCGGCGAGGGCCGCGTGCCGGACTTCAAGGGCAAGCGCGTCTGCGTCATCGGCGGCGGCAACGTGTCGATGGATGCAACCCGAACCGCAATCCGTCTCGGTGCCTCCGCAGTAACGTGCGTCTACCGCCGACGCGTGACCGATATGACCGCACTCGCAGAGGAGATCGAGGAAGCACAGAGCGAAGGCTGCCAGATTCTCTCGCTGCAGGCACCCGATCACATTGAGACCGATGAAACGGGCCGCGTTACCGCTCTGTGGACGCGTCCGCAGGTCATCGGTGCCTACGGCAAGGACGGTCGTCCGCGTCCCTACGATGCCGATCAGCCGCTGCTCCGCACACCGTGCGATGTCGTTATCGTAGCCATCGGCCAGTCCATCGACGCAAAGCCGTTCGAGCAGATCGCTCCGGTCGTGCGCGGCAAGATTCAGGCCGAATCCGACGCATTTGTGCCGAACACCCCGCATGTATTCGCGGGCGGCGATGCCGTTACCGGTCCGGCGACCGTTATCCGCGCGGTAGCCGCCGGCAAGGTGGCTGCGGCCAACATTGACGCACACCTCGGCTTCCGTCACGTTATCAAGAGCGATGTTGAGATTCCGGCACCGCATCTGACCAATATGCCGGCCTGCGGCCGCATCGAGCTGCGCAGCAGACCCGCCGAGGAGTGCGTCGGCAACTTTGATCTGGTAAAGTGCGGCATGACCGAGCAGGAGGTTCATCAGGAGACCTCCCGCTGTCTGCGCTGCGACCACTTCGGCTACGGTATTTTCAAGGGAGGGCGTTCTTCTAAATGGTAAATCTGACGATCAATTCTATCCCGGTGACTGTACCGGAAGGCACCACCATTCTGGATGCCGCCGCCTCTGTCGATATCGAAATCCCCAGCCTGTGCTACTTAAAAGAGCTGAACGAAATCTCCGCCTGCCGCGTCTGCTGTGTTGAGGTAGAAGGCGAGGGCAAACTGGTTCCCTCGTGCAACAACGTTGTGCGTGAAGGCATGGTCATCCACACCAATTCTCCGCGTGCACTCGAGGCGCGCCGTGTCAATATGGAGCTTATCCTCTCGCAGCACGACAACAAGTGCGCGACCTGCATCCGCTCGGGCACCTGCCAGCTGCAGAAGATCGCAAACGATATGGGCATTCTGGGTGTTTCCTACCCCACCGACCTCGCACACGGCAAAAAGGCCGACTGGACGACCACGTTCCCACTCTACCGCGATGTAAATAAATGCATCAAGTGCATGCGCTGCATTCAGGTATGCGACAAGGTGCAGTCGCTGTCCGTCTGGGATATCAGCGGCTCTGGTGCGCGCACCACCATTGATGTTTCGGAAAACCGCGTGATCAAGCAGGCGGACTGCTCGCTGTGCGGTCAGTGCATTACGCACTGCCCGACCGGTGCTCTGCGCGAGCGCGATGACACGCAGAAGGCGTATGCTGCGCTCGGTGATCCGGACCGCGTGACCATTGTGCAGATTGCTCCGGCTGTGCGCGCTGCATGGGGCGAAGCCTTCGGCATGCCGACCGGCAAGGCAACCGTCGGTCAGCTGGTGTCCGTTCTGCGCAAATTAGGCGCGGATTATGTGTTTGACACCACGTTTTCTGCCGATCTGACCATCATGGAGGAAGGCACCGAGCTGCTCCAGCGCCTGCAGGCAGGCGATCTGGACAACCAGCCGATGTTTACCTCGTGCTGCCCGGGCTGGGTGCGCTTTTTGAAGTCGCAGTTCCCGGAAATGACCGGCCGCCTGTCCACCGCCAAGTCGCCGCAGCAGATGTTCGGCGCGGTCGGCAAGACCTGGCTGGCGCACAATCTCGGCGTGGACGCGGACAAAATTTACAGCATCTCCATCATGCCGTGCATCGCAAAAAAGGCCGAGCGTGAGCTGCCGAGCATGGATTCGGCCGGTCACGGCAGCGATGTCGATCTGGTCATCACCACCCGAGAGCTGGCGCGCATGGCGCGTGCCGAGCACCTCGATGTGGAAAATATCGCGGAATCCGCGTTTGATTCTCCGCTGGGCGACGGCACCGGCGCAGGCGTTATTTTCGGCGCGACCGGCGGCGTTATGGAGGCTGCGCTGCGTTCGGCGTACTTCCTCACCACCGGCGAAAATCCGTCTCCGGATGCGTTCCGCGAGGTACGTGACGACGGCACGATCTCTCCGCTGCCGTGGCGCGAAGCGACGTTTGAGCTGGCAGGCCGGACTGTGCGCTGTGCGGTAGCGAGCGGACTGGGCAACGCGCGTCAGCTTCTGCGCTCGCTGCAGCGCCGTGAGGTACACTATGAGTTTGTAGAGATCATGGCATGCCCGGGCGGCTGTGCAGGCGGCGGCGGTCAGCCGGTGGACGGCACCGACCGCGAAAAGGCCGCCGACCGCGGCAAGGTCCTGTTCCGACTCGATCAGAATGCACCGCTGCGTTTTTCGCATGAAAATCCGGCGGTTCAAGCGCTGTACCGTGAGTATCTGGATGAGCCGTGCTCGCACAGAGCGGAGGAATTGCTGCATTGCGACCATTTCGCATGGCAGATGCCGCAGAATCCGCGATAAAAGCCGGTTCTGCAATCCCGTAGGGCGGGCTGCCCTCAGCCCGCCTCATTTGGCGGAGTTCTTATCGCATAACGGCAAAAGCACCCCGAACAAGCAAAAAAGACGCTGTATCAGCTTGATACAGCGTCTTTTTTGCGTTATTCGATATTCTGTGCGCAGATAATGGAAATTTCCGACCCCTTATTACTGTTTTCCGGCTGAATATTCTTCTGCAGCAGGTCTGCGAGCAGGCGCAGCGGCTGGCTGCCCTGCCGGAACATATCCTGTGTGATGGTCAGATCAAGCGAGCCGTCGAGCAGCATTTGCTTGCGGCGCAACGACATATCATGTGCGATTACACGCACCTGCTGATCCATGCCTGCAGCTTTGAGCGCGTCCACGCAGCCGGTAACGCTGCGGTTTGCCATATAGATGGCCGCCGGCGGATTGTCCGACTGCAGTGCTGCCGTGACGCGGTTATAGGTCAAACGGTAGTCGTTATAGGTCTCCTCAATCTCGATCTGCGAGGAAGAGAAGCCCTTTTTCTTCAGATGCTCGCAAAAGCCGTCTAAACGGGTGCGGTGGCCGTCGTACTCCAGATTGCCCGCCATCGCCAGCACACGCGCGTTTTTCGGCACGCACTTGCTGAGCAGCTCGGCGGCGATACGGCCGCTTTGTGCGTAATTTTGACCCACAAAGCACAAACGGCGGCTGTTCGGCAGATCCGAGTTGAACGTGATGCACGGAATGCCCTGTTCGGCCAATTCTCCGATGCGTGCTTCGATCGAAATATCATTTAATGCACACAGTGCGATGCCCTGCGCGCCCCAGCTTACCAGCTCGTCCAGCAGTTCGATGGTCTCGCGCGGAATATCTGTATCACAAGTGCACACACGCACCTCGACATCGCGCTTTTCCAGCTCAGAACGCGCAGCCTGAATGCCTCTCGGGACGTCCTCGTGGAACGGGCCGCTCCAGTTTGGCAAAAGCACACCCAAACGCACAGGTTTGAGCGGCAGCTTTGCCTCTGCAGCCTGCCGATGCGCCTCCTTCGGAGAAAGATAACCGGTCTCCTGAATGGCATTCAGCACGCGCGCACGCACATCTGCGCGCACATACGAACGATTATTTAATACACGGTCTACCGTGCCGCGGGAGACGCCCGCAAGCTCGGCAACCGTTTGAATGGTTGGTCTTTTGTTCATAATCCTTCACCTTTTCGTAATTGCTCTTTATACTATCCTGCATCTCTCTGCAATGTTTCTTTTCTCTGTGCTTATTATACCATATTTCTGTGCTTTGTGAAGACGCAATCTGTGCTTCCCCTCTTTCCGTGCATTTGCACACACAGCTTTCGGTGCAGATTTTCCGATATATCCGGTGTTTTATGCTCCATTTTTTCATTTTTTCAAAACCATGTGCGATATTCTGTGTTTTTCACAGAATGTGTGCTTTGTGCGACATATACAATTGCACACACCAAACCTTGTGACCACCCTCGCTTTCCACATATTTGTTTTGTATTTCTCAGTTTATACGCATTTACACGCATTTTATCCATTTATTTTGACGTTATTTCCATTTTAACGATTTTCACACAGGCAAATTGCTTGTTGACATTCCCGTACCCGCTCGCTATAATAAGCACATAAACGGCACAGAGCACACAAACGCACAGTGCTGAAAGAGAGACACGAGAAGAAAAACGAGAAAAGAAAGGGAGACTCACTATGAAAAAGAGACTGTTAGCAGCCCTGCTCACCAGCGCCCTCGCACTCAGCCTGACCGCTTGCGGCGGCAGCACCGATTCTTCTGCAGCACCCGACGGCGGCGACACCGCCTCCACCCATGACGGCCCGTACAAGATCAGCATGGTGCTCAAGACCAACGCTGCCGAGTTCTGGAACATTGTTCAGGCAGGCGCAGAGGCTTATGAGGATGAGCATCCGGATCAGGTCAGCCTGGACATCAAGGGTCCTCCGGCTGAGACCTACTACGAGGAGCAGCTCAACACCATCCAGACCGACCTTGCGGTTGAGTCCTACGATGGCTACCTGATCGCTCCGCTGCAGTCCGAGGCTGTTGCAACCGCTATCGCAAACACCGACAAGCCGGTCGTAGCATACGATACCCGCATTGATTCCGACAAGTGCCTCGCATTCGTCGGCACCGGCAACAAGGAAGCAGCCAAGGAAGGCGGCAAGGCCGCTGTTGAAGCTGCAAAGGCAGCCGGCTGGACCGATATCAAGTGCATCGAGATCGCAGGCGTACAGGGCGACGCGACCAACACCGCCCGCATGGAAGGCTACCGCGAAGGCGTAAACGAAGCCGGCGGCGAGTTCCTTGATAACGAAACCCAGTACGCAAATGCAACCGCTGACCTCGCTGTAACCGCGATGGAAGGCATCATGAGCAAGTATCCGGAGGGTGTTGCCATCATCTGCTCCAACAACGACGATATGGCACTGGCCGCAGCCCGTACCGCAAAGGGCAATCCGGCTTACGCCAACACCATTTTCCTCGGCTTTGACGGCCAGAAGTCCGCAGTAGAAGCTGTTGCAAGCGGCGAGCTGACCATGACCGCAGCCCAGAACAACTTCGACATCGGCTACAAGGCGGTCGAAACCATCGTGAAGATCCTGAACGGCGAGGACTACGGCGACGTTGACACCGGCACTGAGATCATCACCAAGGACAACGCTTCCGAGCGCCTCCAGAAGTTCGATGAATGGCTGAAATGATTCCTTGAAATGCACGCATTTCAAGGGGATGGGAAACACCGCGGCTTTGCCGCGGATGCTTCCCGAACAGAAATCAGCGCGCCGCACAGCGGCACACTGATTTCCTTACCTGTATAAAAAGTCAGGTACACGCCCCGACTTTTTATGAGAATTTCTTCGAAATCCTCAATTTTATACCGCCTACGGCGGTCTTTCTGCAAGGAACCGCGCTCCAACGCTTCTTACAGAATGAAAACCTCTCTTTATACCCCATTTTGTTTCATTTAAGGAGGAACATCCATGAAAGTAGGTATCATCGGTGCGGGCCGCATCGGTAAGGTACACGCGAAGAACATTTCCATGTTCGTACCGGAGATGGAGATCAAGACCATCGCTGACCCGTTTATGAATGAGCAGACCGAGGCATTTGCCAAGTCCTGCGGCATCCCGAACACCACCAAGGATGCAAACGACATCCTGAACGACCCTGAGATCGAAGCAGTGCTCATCTGCTCCTCGACCGACACCCATTCCAAGTACATCATCGAGGCTGCTCACGCTGGCAAGCACATCTTCTGCGAGAAGCCGATCGACTATGATCTGTCCAAGGTTCACGCTGCCATTAACGCAGCCAAGGAGGCTGGCGTAAAGCTGCAGATCGGTTTCTGCCGCCGCTTCGACCACAACCACCGCGCAGTATACGACATGGTTCGTGACGGCAAGGTCGGCAAGGTAAATATCATCAAGATCTCCTCCCGCGACCCGGAGCCGCCTCCGGTATCCTACGTTAAGGTTTCCGGCGGTATCTTCTATGATATGATGATCCATGACTTCGATATGGCCCGCTTCCTCGCAGGCAGCGAAGTTACCGAGGTAAACGCAGTTGGTTCCGTACTGGTCGATCCGGGCATCGGCGAGGCCGGCGACGTTGACACCGCACTCGTTACCCTCAAGTTCGCAAACGGCGCAATCGGCGTGATCGACAACAGCCGCAAGGCAGTTTACGGTTACGACCAGCGCGTTGAGGTATTCGGCTCCGAAGGCTGTGCCGAGGACCAGAACGACACCCCGAACACTGCTGTTCTGTCCACTGCGGACGGCGCAGTTCACGGCGTTGCCTACAAGGTCATGTGGGATCGCTACACCGGCGCATTCGTTGCCGAGATGCAGGCATTCGCGGATGCCGTTATCAATGACAAGGAAACCCCGGTTACCGGCGAGGACGGCCTGTATCCGGTACTGATGGCCGCAGCTGCTACCCAGTCGCTGCATGAGGGCCGCCCGGTCAAGATCTCCGAGATCGAGGCTTGATCACGGTTTAATTTCATACCACGCACACAGTCTAAGCAATGTGCTCAAACCGTTGGTGCGCTATGCACCAACGGTTTTTCTATGCAAATTTGAGGGAGTTTGAACAGAGAAAATGGTATTCACTTGCGTAACCTTTGTATTTTTTACGATTTTAGTTGCGGTCATCTCCTATGTAAAGACCAAGGGTGATGACCAGACCACTGCCGATGGCTACTTTCTGGCGGGACGCGGTCTGCCGGGCATCGTTATCGCGGGCTCGCTGCTGCTGACCAACCTTTCCGCAGAACAGCTCGTCGGCACGAACGGACAGACATGGGCGATCGGCATGAGCCCGATGGCATTCGAAGTCATGGCAGCCACCGCGCTGATCGTGCTGGCGCTGTTTGCCGCGCCGCGCTATCTGAAAAGCGGCATTACCACCATTCCGCAGCTGCTCGGCGAACGCTACGACCGACCCACCAAGCTGTGGTTCTCCATCGCGTACATTATTCTATACCTGTTCGTGCAGATTCCGGTCATTCTGTACTCCGGTTCGCTGGTATTTGAAAACATTTTCAACCTGTCCGGCACGCTCGGCATTACCAAGTTCCAGTCTATCATTATTCTCTGCATTCTGATCACCATCATCGGTTCGATCTACGCCATCTTCGGCGGTCTGAAGGCGGTTGCGGTATCGGATACCATCAACGGCGTCGGTCTGCTGATCGGCGGACTGATGATCCCGTTCCTCGCGCTCAACGTGCTCGGTCATGCCTCCGGCAGCGACAGCGGCGTTGCCATCATGGACGGCGTGCGCTACCTGATCCACAACCACGCCGATATGCTCAACTCCATCGCACCCGCGCAGAGCGAAGCACCGGCCGTTCCGTGGCCGACCGTTTTCCTCGGTCTGGTATTCCTCGGCTTCCAATCGTGGTGCACGCATCAGTCGTTCATCCAGCGCGTGCTCGCTGCTGAAAACCTCAAGGAAGCACAGAAGGGTGCACTCTACTGCGCGTTCCTGAAAATCCTCGGCTTTATGTTCCTTGCGTTGCCGGGTGTTATCGCTTACGCGATCTTCAACATCGAGGGCACGCAGGTATCCATGATGGATGACGCATATCCGGCACTGATCACCCGCGTTGTTCCCCAGCCGGTCATGGGCTTTTTCGCAGCCGTTATGTTCGGCGCGATCCTGTCCTCGTTCAACTCGGTGCTCAACTCGGTCAACACCATGTTCACGATGGACATCTACAAGGAATTCATCAACAAGAACGCCAGCGATAAAAAGCTGGTCTCGGTCGGCAAGAATATCGGCATTGTGTTCGCAATCTTCTCGATGATCGTCGGTCCGATGGTCTACTTCTTCCCTGCCGGACTCAAGACCTTCCTCGATTCGTTCGTTATGCTGGTCGGTCTGCCGGTCCTGTCCGGTGTATTCGGCGGCTTCTTCTTCAACTGCCTGCCGAAGTACAGCGCACGCTTCATCATGGTATTCCACATCATCTGCTATGGCGGCTTCATGCTCCTGTCTCCCAGCTATTCGCTGTTCGGCGGCAACGAGGGCACCATGCACTATCTGTACGCCGTATCCGTTCTGTGGCCGCTTGAAATGCTGATCATGTACCTCATGCACCGTCACAATAAGCGCAAGGGTGCTGAGGTTTGGGTACAGGAGGACGTCGGCGCGGTAGACCTGACGCCGTGGAAGTACCGCAATATCGTCAGCGTGATCGTTATCGTGTGCGTGCTGCTGGTTTATCTGGCATTCTCTCCGCTCGGCATCGGAGCATAATTTTTGGAAAGCAGCGTTGCATATCCGCTGCGCTTGATGTATCATCAATTTAAAAGAGTAAGACAACCGAAACAAGAAAATTTGGAGGTAATTTATTATGGCACTGAGAAAATGCGCTTGCATTGATACCCTTTACACCGAGCTGGACTGGCTCGACCGTTTCCAGGCTGCAAAGAACGACGGCTTTGAGGCCGTAGAGTTCTGGGACTGGCGTATCCGCGATCTGGATGCGACCCGCGAGGCTGCTGAGAAGGCTGGCATCGCCATCTCCGGCTTCAACGGTGATGCGGATTTCTCGCTGGTAGATCCGACCCACAAGCAGAAGTACCTCGACTACCTCAAGGAGTCCATCGCGGCTGCAAAGAAAGTCGGCGCTTCGAGCGTTACCATCCACTCCAACGCACTGGGCGATGGCGGCATTGTAGTAAACCACTACGATAACCTTTCCCACACCGTAAAGCTGTGCTCGATGTACGACACGCTGCTCGCCTGCGCTGAGCTGGCCGAGAAGGAAGAGATCAACCTCAACCTCGAGGCGCTGAACATCACCACCGACCACGTCGGCAACTTCCTCGCTACCACCCAGATGGGCGCTGAAATCGTTCGTCTGATCGGCTCTCCGCGTCTCAAGCTGCTGTATGATGTATACCACATGCAGATCAACGAGGGCTGCATCTGCGATACCATCTCCAACTACGGCGACACCTTCGGCCACATTCACGTTGCTGATGCTCCGGGCCGTCATGAGCCGGGCACCGGTGAGATCAACTATAAGAAGGTTATCCGTCACCTCGAGGAGTGCGGCTACACCGGCCGTGTCGGCTATGAGCTGTTCCCGCTGACCGATACCGCAACCGCCGTTAAGGCCATCATGGAAAACGCCTAAATCTCTCTTTCTTTCAAGTCCCTGTGCTGTATGGTACAGGGACTTCTGTTATGCTATGAGGCAGGCATATCGAACCCGCAAATCAAAATCTTTGACCGCATCCTGCATTTTCATGCTATAATAAAACCGCAAAGATAAAAACGCAACGTGCACTCCGTGCACCAGAGCCGGTAGGTAGCCCGGCCGTCCTGCTTTTGCAGGGTAAGTAACCTGCCCCTCCGGGTTGTCCATTCTTTGTTCATTTATTTTTCAGGAGGGAAAAACAATGGACAAAGTAATTGGCAGACTGACCGTATTTTTTGAGGACCCATTCTGGGTCGGTGTATTCGAGCGGATCGAAAACGGCAGGTTATCCGTGGCAAAGGTAACCTTCGGCGCAGAGCCGAAGGAGCCGGAGCTGCTGATTTACCTGCTGCGGCACTACTACCGATTGCAATTCAGTCCGGCTGTTGAGACTGCCGTAAAGCCTGCGCACCGCAATCCCAAACGGGCACAGCGGGAAGCCGGACGGCAGACTGCGCCAATCGGCATCGGCACCAAATCGCAGCAGGCGCTGCAGCTCCAGCAGGAGCAGAACAAGCAGGCGCGCAAGCGCCGAAGCCGTGCGCGCAAACAAGCCGAGGCCAAACGGCTTTATGCACTCAAACAGCAGCAAAAACGCGAAAAGCACAAAGGACATTAGTCCTTTGTGCTTCATCCTGTCGAAAAAGCTGCATTTCGACTCTTTTGCTTCGTGCGGCAGCACGCATAAAATAGAATTTGCGGAGCAAATTCATAAATTCCGAGAGCATGGTCCAGACCACCCTCTCTTGCCGCTATGCGGCAATTCACCTTGTGTATCTCGGAATTTATACAAGGGAAGAAAAAATGTGCCTGCAAGGCGCGTTTTTTCTTCGGAATTCGATCGAAAGCGTGGTTTCGATCGAGAGGCTGCTCGAAAAACGTTAGTTTTTCGACAGCTTCAAGCACAAAGGACATTAGTCCTTTGTGCTTTTTCATTCCACTTAGAGAAAACCAAGCAAATGCTGCATTGCAATGCTGACGCACGCAATAGCGACCCAGCAGCAAAAGCCCATGAAAATCGGCTTGCCCCCGGTCTTGACCAGCTTTACGATATTGGTATTCATGCCGATAGCCGCCATCGCCATAACGATGAAGAACTTGGACAACGTCTTGAGCGGCGTAAACACGCCTGCCGGTACGCCGACCGTGGTGCACACCGTGGTGATGATGGACGCGAGCACGAAGTACAAAATAAACATCGGGAACGCGCGCTTGAGCGAGAAGGCTTCGCCGCCCTTGCTCTGCTCGGTCTTGGCCTTGTGGGTGCGCCACAGCGCCAGCACGAGCGTAATCGGGATGATCGCCAGCGTGCGCGTCAGCTTGACGATGGTGGCGATTTCCAGCGTGTTGCTGCCGTGAATGCCGTCCCACGCGGAAGCGGCTGCCGTTACGGACGAGGTATCGTTGACCGCCGTGCCCGCAAACAGGCCGAAACCGTGATCGGTCATGCCGAGCATGCCGCCGAGCGTCGGGAAGGTCAGCGCCGCGATGACGTTGAACAGAAAAATGACCGAAATCGCCTGCGCGATCTCCTCATCGTCCGCACCGATGACCGGAGCGGTTGCCGCGATTGCCGAGCCGCCGCAGATGGACGAGCCGACACCGACCAGCGTCGAGATATTGGACGGCACCTTCATTGCCTTGCACAGCACGAACGACACGATCAGCGAGGTACCGATCGTCGAAACGATGATGGGCAGCGACTGTGCGCCGACCTTTGCAATCTCGGACAGGTTAAGACCGAAGCCGAGCAGGATAACCGCGTACTGCAGCACCTTTTTCGAGGTAAAGCCGATGCCCGGCTGCACCTTGGTCTTGTCCTTCCAGAACAGTGTGAGCACCATGCCGATCAGGATGGAGAATACCGGTCCGCCGACAACCGGCACCGCCTGTCCCAGCAGCCATGCCGGAATCGCAATGCACAGGCACAGCAACAGTCCGGCGCCGTTTTTCTTAAGAAATTCCATTGTTTTACCCCTTTCATAAGCCGAATACCAGTATACACTATCTCGGCGGTGCAGTTCAATACTTAGTTTCGGCAAAGGGCAAAAGAAATCAGCCTGTACGCTGTGTACAGGCTGATTCAGAGGGTTTCAGCAGATTTTAGAATTCATACGGCGGATTTCCGGAGAAATCAGCGATACTGCCGTGTGCATCCTCGAGATAGAACACCTCGAAGATCGGGTTGGTCGCCTCGCCGTACTGGCTCTTGACGATCGGATTTGCGATGCACATCTCCTTGGCAGCCATGTTGTTCTCGAAAACAGCCTTGCCGTGCAGGCGAATCCATGCGTACTCCGGGCTGGAAACCGAGATTTCGATCTCCGGGTTGCTCTGCATGTCCTTGTAAACGTCCTTCGTGTTGTTCGTGCAGAACCACAGCTTGCCGTCCATCTCGCCCGAGAACATGAACGGGCGGCACTTTGCCTTGCCGTCACGGCCTACGGTTGCCAGATACTGTACCGGATTCGCCTGCAGAAATTCTACGACCTTGCTCATGATAAATACCTCCATGAAAATTTTATTTTCTTTTTCTATATTGGGATTGCTTTTCCCTTTCGGTGATTCTATAATAAAGCCGTAGTGACAATCTGTAAAGTAAGCACAATATTGTGGTGTAGTTACCCAAAAGATACTATTGGCGCAAATCGCGTTAACAAGGAGGTTTTTCTCATGGAACTGACCGAATCGACCGCAAAACAGGAACTGCCCGCCTGCCCTGTCGAGACCACGCTGACGCTCATCAGCGATAAATGGAAGGTGCTCATCCTGCGTGACCTGATGAACGGCACCCTGCGTTTCGGCGAACTGAAAAAGTCCATCGGGCACGTCACGCAGAAGGTTCTGACCGCACAGCTGCGCCAGATGGAGGCCAGCGGTTTGCTGACGCGCAAGGTCTATGCCGAGGTGCCGCCGCGCGTGGAATACACGCTGACCGAACTCGGGTACAGCCTGAAACCCGTGATGGACGCCCTGTGGAAATGGGGAGAAAATTATCAGGCACAGTGCCGTTAATCCGGCTTTCTATCCGTAAAAACAACTTTCAGGAGGAAAATCATGCCTCATATTTTAATGATCGCCACCGGCGGCACGATTGCGTGCTGCGAGACCGAACGCGGTCTTTCCCCCGCTCTGGACAGCGCCGCACTGCTCGGCGCACTGCCCGAACTGTCTGCGCTGTGCACAGTTGAAACGCTCAATCTCATGCAACTGGACTCGACCGACGTGACCGCCGCCGACCGTCAGCGCATGGCACAGGCGGTCTGGCAAAACCGTGAGAAATTCGACGGCTTTGTGCTCACGCACGGTACGGATACGCTTGCGTACACCGCCGCGCTGCTCACCCACCTGCTGCCGCATTTCGACAAGCCGCTCGTGCTGACCGGCTCCATGCTGCCGATGGGCGTGCCGGACTCGGATGCGCCGCGCAATCTGCTGGATGCGTTCCGCACTGCGGCAGACGGACGCGCAGGCGTGTACGCCGTGATGAACGGTCAGATTCTGCACGGCATCCACGTTTTCAAGCAGCATTCGACTGAGATTAGCGCATTTCTCTCGGCAAATGCCGCACCGGCAGGCGAAATCCGTGAGAGTGAAGTACACTGGAACACACCTGCGCCTGTCCCCTCCGGTGAACCGAAACTTGTAGAACAAATCGACACCCACATCCTTCCGGTGCGCCTGACCCCCGATCTCGACCCGTCATTCTTCTCCGTGCTGCTCGGCTACCCCAAGGTCGTACTCGAAGCCTTCGGCGCAGGCGGCGTACCCGCCCGTTTGGAAGCCGCCGTGCGTGATCTGATCCAAAGCGGCACGCGCGTGTATATCACCACGCAGTGCCCGGAAGGCGGCGTACACCTGCACAAATACGAGGTTGGACGCCGTGCCGAAGCACTCGGTGCGATTTCTCTCGGCAGCCGTACCTTCGAGGACGCGCTCGGTGCACTCATGTGCGGTGAATTGTAAGATGTTCTGCCCGCAAAGTACAATAGAGTCAGAATAGCCAGCCGTATAGAACGACTTCGCCTGTCCAACGGGGCAGCCTGTCCGAAATCACACAAAAATCCCGCCTTCTCACGCGAGAAAGCGGGATTTTTCTTTACTGTGCATTCTCCTTGCTGAACGGCAGAATGTGCATCCGATACTTATGCTTATCAACCAGCAGCGTTCTATCCGCGATCGGCATGATATCCGAAACCTTATCCGGCGGGGTGCAGATGATCGCCTGCAGACCCATTTTGCGCAGCAGACGCACGCTTTCGATGATGCGTTCGCTGTCCATCTTGTTGAATGCCTCATCGAACACGACCAGACGCACCGTGTTGCCGAAGCTGGACGTATCGCTCACGCGGTACAGCTGCGCGAACGAGGCCAGAACCGCAATATAGAATGGCGTCTGCGTCTCCCCGCCCGACTTGGTGTTGAGCGTCTGCGACAGCAGCTGCTTGGAGCCGTTCTGATCGGTGGTCTCCAGATCAAACTTCAGATAGGTGCGGAAGTCGGTGTACCGCTCGATGTTCTCCTGCAGCTCACTCTGCTTGCGGGCGTTGAGCTGGGTATCGTCCGCCATGGTGATCTGGCTGAACAGCTTGTCGATCAGCGGACCGTATTTCTCCTGAAACTGTGCGGAAAACAGCGTAATATCGCCTTCCATCAGCTCCGGCGCCATAATCATGTCGTAATATTCGGCATAATCCGGATTGCGGTCCACGCGGAACTGGTAGCTGTCCGTACCGAACTGCGCCTGCCGCAGTGCCCGATTGAGGTTCTTGACCTGATCCTGCACCTGCTCGATGCTGCTTTTCAGCTTGGACAGGAAGTCGTTCTGGAACTGCTCCATCGCACTCTCGCGTGCGGCACGGATTTTGGTGCGGTACTGCGGCAGCTCGCTTTCCTCGAGCACACGGCGTTCCGCATCGAACTCCGCATTGTCGTCTGCCTCCACGCAGAACGAGCACGGCCCCAACCGCTCGACATATTCTCGGCGTGCCCGCAGGAGTGCCGCGCGGGCGTTCTCCATCTCGTTGACAACCTGTGCATGGTGATTGCTGAAATTGCGGTACACGATGTCCGGCCGGTGCAGACGCTCCAGCTCCTGCCGGTAGCGCGGCAGACCGATATCATCGCGGTAGGTCTCCGAGAAGCTTTCCGCCAGCCTGCGCTCCATTTCGGTGCGGCTGCGGTACTGCTCGGGCAGGATTTCCTCGTCCAGCTGACGAATACGCTCCTCCAGTCTGGCCTTGTGTGCGATCTGCACCTCGCGCTGACGACTCAGCGCCGCAATCTCGTCGCTGATTTCGGCGATCAGCTGCTTCTGCTGCTCCAGCCACAGCAGGTCGAGATGGGAAATCTGCTCGTCGATCGCGTTGATCTCCTCCTCCAGTTCCGCGCGGTACAGAAAATCCGCCTGCCGCTGCGGTACGATATTTCGCACATAATATGGCGTCAGCATGGGCGTTTTCTGCTGAGAAACTGCCTGCCAAATGGGTTTCCTGTGCGAAATATTCTCCTGCAGACCGGCGGCTTCCTCTTCCAGACGAGAGATACGCAGCGTGACCGCATGACGGCCGATGAACGCATCCTCCATACGGTCTCTGCGGAGCGCACGCGCCACATAGCCCTGATACAGCATGCCCTCATCTGTGATAGCGGTTCGATGCCCGCGCAGCTGCTCAACCGTGTCACAGCACATCACACGTCCGAGCAGATAATCCATGTAGGTTCGCGCAAGCGCGTTCCCGGTCTCCACCTTTTCCGCAAGACTGCCGCTCTGCGGGTCAATATGCTCACGCTCGCGCAGTGTGCCGATATCGACCAGACCGTAGGCGTTCAGGCTCTTTTCCCACTTAAGTTTGTTGTAAATACGCAAAGCCTGTTCGTAATATGCCGGTTCGACCAGAAAATAAAACTTCTGGTTGTTGAGATAGCCTTCCACGGCTCCGCGCCAGCGCTCATCCTCAATTTCCAGCACATCCGCAAGAATATCTACCGCAACCGGCGCTCCCGCCTGCTGCTCCAGTTTCTCCGCCAGTTTGGCACGGAACAGCAGCAGTCCGCGCGGATAATCCTTGATATTCCTGCGCAGATTGGCAAGCGCAGTCTGCTTTTCGGTCAGCTGCTGCTGCAGCTCTGCAACCTTATCGCCAAGCTGATGCGCCGCCTTCGCCAGCGCGTCCGACAGGGTCGCTGCCGCCTGCCGGGCGTCCTCGAATACGGTCTGCTCCTGACCGAAGATCGCGCATTCGCCGCTCGACAGCCGTGCGTAGGTGCGCTGCACCTGCTCTGCCGCCTGCTGCACCGGAACGAGCACATCCTCGGCGTCCCACGCAAGCGCGGTCTCACACAGGTGCGTCAGCCGCAGCGCCTCCCGCTTGATCTCAAGTGCGTCGCGCTCCATCTCCTGCACCAGCTTGCTCTGCTCGGTCAGCAGCGACTGCTTCTGATTTTCCAGCCGCTCGCGCTCCTGATAGGTGTCGCTCTGCGCATAATCGCGGTCCAGCTGACGGCGGCGTTCCTCCTTCGCCTGCACCTGCCCGGCCAAATCCTCAATCGCGGTGTCCGCCGCGGTCAACTCGGACAGGCAGTTTCGCTTTTCCTGCTCGCGGCTGTCGATCTGCGCCTGCATGTCCTCCTTCTGCGCCCACTGCACAAGGAAGGACTGCACGCGCCAGCGGTCCACCGAGCGCGTCATTTCGCGGTACAGAGTGCTGATCTCCTGCAGCGCGGTCAGCTTTTCCTCCTGCTGCTGCGCCAGCTGCTCGTGCCGCTTGTAGTTGCGGATATTCTGCTGCATGGCTTCGATGTCCGGCTTATCCGGAATATCGCAGATATTTTCGGTGATAAACTGCTGAATATCCACGATTGGACGGAACGACACCGCCTTTTTCATCATGCGGAGCACCTGCTCGTTGTGTACGTTCCACCGCGAGAGCATGTTGCGGCGGTACTCCCACTGGGTATCGTACACCTCGGCGCGGGAGAAATTCTGCTTGAGGAATTTGCGCAGATCGTGAATATCCATCGCCTCGCCGTCCTCGACAAAGCAGTTTTCCGGCAGTTTTCCGACGTAGATAAAGAAATGGTCGTGGCGGCTGCCGTCACTGCGGCAATCGAACATCACGCCGCACACGAAACTATTGTGTTCCACATCGTCCTCAAACTCGCAGACAATATAGGTCGAAAAGTCCTTGCCTCGGCGGGAATACGGGTTATTCTCGTCCATATCGGCACGCAGATAGCCGTCCAGCGTGCGCTGTGAGCGCTCATTCGCCGCCAGATTAAAGTTGCGCGCATTGGTCTCACCCAGGAGAACGATCTGCAGCGCGTCAATCACCGTGGACTTGCCTGCGCCGTTTTTGCCGGTCAGAAAGTTCACGTCGCCGACCTCGATGACCTCCTTGCTGAAATACAGCCAGTTAATCAGCAGAATCTTCTTCAGTTTCTTCATCGGCGGTCTCCTCCTTTCGCAGCACGGCTGCGACCTCATTCAATCGTTCGCTCGAAACAGCGGTCTGAATGGTCGGCAGAATGGCAAATCTGCAGTCAGCCTGATTAAATTTCCCCTCGATGCGCTGCAGGATCGAGTGGTTTTCAAACACGGTCAGCGCCCGCTTGACCTCCTCCATATTCGGCTTAGCCGGCAGGATAGCGTAGTCGGTTACGATCTTTTCGAGCACCTCGCGCACGCTGCAGAGCGCGTCCTGCTCGAGTCCCAGTCGCTCCTGGCTTTCGTCGTACAGCATGCGCAGAGCGAGCAGAATCGCGGTCTCGCGCTTGGACAGGATGCACCGGTTGGCTTCATCTGTGTTCAGCACATAAAAGTAGCCGTTTATGTCGTCGCGCCGCAAATCCCAGTCAAGCAGGTTGAGATACTCGCGCACGGACTCATAATGAATGGATAAAAAAGTGTAGTCCGGGTTGCTCACCCGTCCCCTGCCCGGACGGTACAGCGTGCGCACCACATAGGTGCGGCTGAGCAGCTGATTGCACACCGCTTTGAACTGCTCCAGTTCCTTTGCGGTAGCGGTATTCAGAAATTCCAAATTCATTCGTTGTTCTCCTTCCGGCTGATCTGCAGTTCCGGAATAGCATAGCCGTTTTCCCGGCGTTCGCCGTCCAGCTCCTGCACCGTGAAATCCGCCGAGCGGTCGCCGCCGGTCAGCACCGCCAGCAGGCTCATCACATAGTCCTTATCATTCTTGAGCGGAATATCCTCCGAGCGGCACACATCGCTTTCACCGAGCCATCCCTGCACATACGCCGCGATGGCGCCGCGGCCATACTCCGAGCGCAAAAGTGCAGCCGCCTTTGCGGCTGCTGCCGTATCCGCTTCGGTTTCCTGCACGAGCACAGGCGCGGCCTTTGTCCGCTTGCCCGGACGCTTGCGGTACCACAGGCTGCTCTCGGACAGATAGGTCTGCTCGCACAGCCGGAACACCGGCTGAATCGTGTCCACCAGATCGGCGGCTCGCCGGTTGCGCGACAGCGCGGTCAGCACCGTGTGCAGGTTGCCGCGGATATTCTGATCTCGGTTGGTCAGGTTTTCGATCTTCTGCGTAGCCGCACGCGTGTAGCGGCGCACCTGTGCGTCGATCTCATCCAGATAATCACGCTCGAGATTGTCGTAGCACTCCTGTATCCAGTAAATTTTGCGAAGAAGATCGGCACGGCAGTCCTCCGGCGTGTCCCCTCGGCGGTCAGCCAAAGCGGCATTCGCCATGGCGATGAGCAGTTCATCATTCTCCGCCCAGTCTGTCAGCACATTTTGTATCGGCACACGGTATTTCGGCACGGAATCCTTGATCTTGAGCGGACGGATGTACGCCTCCATCACCTTCTGCCCGAAATCATCAAAGTGCGATGCGAGCACGTCCCCGACATTGTGCATGTCGATCTGCATCTGGAAATAATGCTTGACGTTATGATACACCATCTGCAGCAGGTTGATGAGCGCGCGCGTGTTGTCATATGCGCCGTAGACAGCAGCCATTTTGTCATACACGCTGTCCGACTCATGTGCGACCTTGAGCGTGGAATAGGTGCCGAACACATACGAATAGCCGCGTGCAGGCGTGTCCTCGCGCAGCGCGTGGAACAGCTCGAGCAAACGGCTGCTGTGGCCCGGAACCGTAATATATTCCCGAAAGTCTGTGCCGCGCTCCTTTTCAAACCAGCCCTTGCTGCCCAGCTTGCGAATGAGGAAACGGGCACGGCCGGAAATATCGCGCAGCTCGTCCTCGTCAATGTCCTCGCCCTCGAAGGTAGCCTCGGCCAGCTGCTGCTCCAGTCTGCTCCGCAGCATGGAATACAGCATATCCTCGGGCAGCTTCAGCTTTTCGCGGTACGCCGTGTACAGCACATCGAGCGCATCCGCGTACAGCGCACGGTTCGGTGACGCCAGCGGTGAAAACAGCTCGTCCGGCACGGCTTCAAAAAATTTCATGTCCTCTATCCTCCTCTGCGGCGCAAAACGATAGATTCGGCACGCAAATTGCTTTTCTATACAAAAATATTATACAATTTTCAAGGAAAAATTACAATGATGAAATCCGTTCCCCGCGTATTGCACCGCTGTCCGCCGCATGATAAGATAATGCCGCAGCTCTCATGCAAGGAGAATCATCGTTTCATGGCACAGACAAAGCACAAGGGCGGTCTGGCAGACAAGCTGATTTTATTCGCGCTGCAGCTTGGTGTGGCCGGTGTGCCGATTGCGACCGTTATCTCCAATATGCTGAGCGCAGGCATGGTTCTCACTCACCTTGCCCGCCGGAATGACGATTTTGCGTTACAATTAAGGCAACACCCGACAGGAATATCCTATCGGGTGTTTTTCTATGTCTAAGAGAGATTTTATCGCAGGTTCGGTGTTGAACACGCGGATATCCATCCGTTCACCTTTCGGGGCAGCGCGCCAAGTCTGAGACGCACCCTTCTTCTCAACGGCAGCACTGCGAATCGGCTTGTCTACGTTCTTTTCTCCGAAAGTCATGGTAAATTTTCCTCTGCCGTTCCCTATATGGAAGCGGTCGCCGGTCTCTGACCTGCGGACTAAGAAATAAAGGAACCGGGATTCACAAAGGCGGAAACCTTGGTGTCCACCCTTGTGCCCCTGCCGGGCAGGCAAGAGACCGCGATACCTTATCGCATAATAAGATACACCGTATAGACAGCATACATTGCCACCATGGCGATACCCGGCACACGTCCGAGCTTGCCCTTGCGCGCCGGCAGATAAAATACCGCGCTGATGGCAATCAGGAACAGGCAGTCAACGATAGAGGTCGCCTGCACCGGAATCGGCGTGATAACCGACGAAACGCCGAGAATCAGGAAAATATTAAACAGGTTTGAGCCGATAACATTGCCCATTGCAATGTCGTTCTGTCCCTTGCGTGCAGCCACGATAGAAGTGACAAGCTCAGGCAGGCTGGTGCCCATGGCCACAATGGTCAGACCGATGAGCGTTTCACTCAGGCCGAACATACGAGCAATGCCGGTCGCGCCGTTTACGGCCAGCTGACCGCCGATCACGATGCACGCCAGACCGAGCAGGATATTCACCCAGATCATCGCAGTGGACATGGGTGCTTCCGCTTCCTCGGCCTCAGCTTCTGCAGCTGCGGCAGCAAGCTGCTCGCGGTTCTGCAGTGCGGTGCGGATCTGGTGCGTCAGAATGAATGCGAATATAATCAGCAGTACAACGCCTTCCCAACGGGCGATGGTCAGGTCGGGTGCGATGGCGCCCAGCAGCAGCACAGCCGCGAGAATGGACAGCGGCCAGTCACGGCGGAGCAGCGTTTTATCCATCACAAGCGGACAGACAGCGGCGGACAGACCGGCCACCACCAGCAGATTAAAAATGTTCGAGCCGACAACATTGCCGACCGCAATCTCGTTTGCACCGCGCAGGGCTGCGGTGACACTGACCGCCAGCTCCGGCATGGACGTGCCGAACGCAACGATGGTCAGACCGATCAGCAGCGGTGATACGCCCAGCTTGCGCGCCAGTGCGGATGCACCCGCAACAAACTTATCCGCACCCCAGATCATAAGTGCAAAGCCGATCACCAGAAATACAAATGACAGCATACAGTTTCCTCCTTCGTTTCCGGAAAATCTCGGGCAGCACCGCACCTTCACGGCAATGCCCTTGTCCCCAACAGTGTACATGCTTACGAGGGAGTTTTCGCTCGATTTCCGGCTGCAGAGCACAAAAAAAGACTTTTACCGCATACTGCGGTAAAAGTCTTGCTGCTTACGGCTCGGTACGGATTGACTTTTCGTCAATCGGGCTTGTCGGCACCGACCACGCGCTCTCGCGTGAGCTACTCCCTTTTACAGTAACTATCATATGGGAAAAAAAGCGATTAGTCAAGCCGAACTTGTGGAAATGTACACAATCTTTACGGGACAACCCCTTATAGCAGTTCAGACAAATACTGCAACAAGTGCGCGCATACAGCACGCAAATAGCATCGTCAATTTCATTCGCCATGCGCCCAGCATGGCTTCATAAAATTTCCTTGCTCTTTGCGCGCTTTATACGCTACTTTTGCCGCATTATTTATCTAAACTGCTATAATTCACGAAAAAATCTTTACAAGTCCCTCGTGAACCTATATACTATAAGGTACTGAAATTTTGAACAATCTGAAAGTGAAGGAGCATTTTCATGCTGGAATTTGAGGAATACAAGGTCAAGCTGAACAACCTCAAGCCCGAGCTTGAGGAGCTGTACACCTCGCTCGGTCTGGAGCAGGCGAAGCGTGAGGTAGAGGAGCTGGAGATCAAGTCCTCTCAGCCGGGTTTCTGGGATAATCCGGAGGAGAGCCAGAAGATCGTCTCCCGCATGGGCTCGCTCAAGGGCAAGGTTGAAGCGTATAATAAGATGACCGAGCTGTGCGATGACCTGCTCACCATCTGCGAGATGGCGATTGAAGAAAACGACGAATCCATGCTTGAGGAGCTGGAAAGCGGCTACAAGGAGCTGGAGGACGGTATTGCCGAGCAGAAGCTGGGCACGCTGCTGACCGGCGAGTACGACAGCCACAACGCACTCGTATCCTTCCATGCCGGTGCAGGCGGCACCGAGGCACAGGACTGGTGCGCGATGCTGTACCGCATGTACACCCGCTGGGCAGAGCGTCACGGCTTTACCTATAAGATCATGGACTACCAGGATGGCGATACCGCGGGTATCAAGTCTGCCGATATTCTCATCGAGGGTGAAAACGCCTACGGCTTCCTCAAGGGTGAAAACGGCGTACACCGTCTGGTCCGTATCTCTCCGTTTGATGCATCCGGCCGCCGTCAGACCTCGTTCTCGGCGGTAGAGGTCGTTCCGGATATTCCGGATACCTCCACGGACTTTGAGATCAAGCCGGATGATTACGAAATGCAGGTTTACCGTTCGTCCGGTGCAGGCGGTCAGCACATCAATAAGACCTCGTCTGCGGTTCGACTGATCCATAAGGCGACCGGTATTGTTGTAGCCTGCCAGACCGAGCGAAGCCAGCTGCAGAATAAGGAGAACTGTCTGCGCATGCTGCGTTCCAAGCTGGTTGAGATCAAGGAGCGCGAGCATCTTGAGAAAATCTCGGACATCAAGGGCGTTCAGCAGAAGATTGAATGGGGCAGCCAGATTCGCTCCTACGTTTTCATGCCGTATACGCTCGCCAAGGATACGCGTACCGGCTTTGAAAATGCCAATATCAACGCTGTAATGGATGGCGATATTGACGGTTTTATCAACGCATACCTGTCTGCACTCGCCACCGGCGTGTGGGAAGGCAGCAAGGGCGGCAGCATGTAATTTACCGCACTTCGCGTTACCGCCGTACCCACGGCGGTGGGCACAAGGATGGACACCAAGGTTTCCACCCTTGTGAATCCCGTTTCCTTTATTTCTTAGTCTGGCGCAGACCAGAGACCGGCGACCGCTTCGAAAAAGAGGAACGACAGAGGATTTTTCCTCTCATAAGGACGGACCTACTTCGGGTCCGTCCTTTTCTTTTACCTATTCGCAGTTCGGTTACCCTACTGCTACACATACGGTTCAGTCTACGCTGAGTGCGGCATAACAGTGCCGCACGATTCGTTAGCGCGTTATAACAGACAGCACCCGCGAAGATAAATTGTGCCAAACAGACAGATTCGCAGGTGCCTTCTGGTATAACGTGCCCAAAAATTGCGCGACACGGTTATGTCGCGCTCTGCGTAACGTAGCCGACATGTGTAGCAGTACGCTGTCTGCGAACTGCGAATATTTCACGAAAGACACGCTGTGATAACCCGACTGCCGTTCCCCTTTTCGAAGCGGTCGCCGTTCTCTGGTCTGCGCCGGACTACGAAATAAAAGGAAGTGGGAGTTAAGAGGGTAGAAACCTTGGTGTCTACCCTCTTGCCCCGCCGCGGGGCGCGGCACGTTCCCGCCGTCCGCAGACGGCGAATCCCCGCACAGTCGGTGCTGAAAAGGTTCCACCCGGAAAATCCCGCTTGCTGAAATTACCATTTTGACAAATCCCGCGCATTCCGCGTGATACAATAACACTCCGCGGCACCGGCATGGAGTCATCTAATTATCCACAAGTCTGTGGATAAATCCGTGCAAAATCACGCCGCAACGGAGGAGTTTTTACGCAGACAGCAGTTTTCACCGCAGCGGCTAAAACAAACGCGCTTCCGCTGCGATTTTACCCGTTACGCAACAATATCGCGCTGTGCACGCTCGGTGCAGACGAACGGCCGCTGACCGGTCACGATGAAGTCACCTCGGTGGACCGCAGTCTGGTGCTGAGCAGCACCGCCGTCCATCTCGGTGAGCACGGCAGCATCCACGACCTCGCCGAAAGCGAAATCTACCGCTGGGCCAACGTGCGCGGCTACGTTGCACTGCACCGCACCCAGCCCATCTATCTGAGCGAAAACCGCTGCATGATGCACCTGCGGCTGACCGGTGTGCGGCTCGGCATGGAGCAGGTGGTAGTCTACACCCGGCTTTCCGGTGGCATGGCGCGTGTAGACCGCCTGTGGCATCCCCTGTCCGAACGGGAAAACGACCCGTCCGCCGCCGTGTTTGCCGCCACAGCCGCCGCTTTAACAGCTCTATAATATCAGCAATTTGCTTATTCACAAAAAATTTATTTATATCCTGTCCACTTTATGCTATAATACTATCGTATATGTAACAAATGGGGCTATTGCGCCCTTTTGAAAGGCTGAAGAAAAGTAATGGCTAATTTTTTGACCAAAATTTTCGGCACGCACTCGTCGCACGAGCTGAAAAAGATCTACCCCATTGCGGATAAAGTGGACGCACTCGAAGAGCAGTTCAAAAAGCTGACCGACGACGAGCTGCGCGCCAAGACAGACGAATTCAAGCAGCGCTACCAGAACGGCGAAACGCTCGACCAGCTTTTGCCGGAGGCATTTGCCACCTGCCGTGAAGCCGCATGGCGCGTACTCGGTATGCGTCATTACCGTGTACAGGTCATCGGCGGTATCGTCCTGCATCAGGGCCGTATCGCAGAGATGAAGACCGGTGAAGGCAAGACCCTTGTGGCTACCCTTCCCGCTTATCTGAACGCACTGACCGGCAAGGGCGTACACATTGTCACCGTCAACGACTACCTCGCCAAGCGAGACAGTGAGTGGATGGGCAAGGTATACCGCTTCCTCGGCCTCAAGGTTGGCCTTGTCATTCACGAGGTCCCGCCGCAGGCCCGCAAGGCGATGTACGCCGCTGACATTACCTACGGCACGAACAACGAGTTCGGTTTCGACTACCTGCGCGACAACATGGCGATCTACAAAAATGCAATGGTTCAGCGTGACCATGCGTTCGCCATCGTCGATGAGGTTGACTCCATCCTGATTGATGAGGCGCGTACGCCGCTGATCATTTCCGGTCAGGGCGAGAAGTCCTCTCAGCTGTACGAGATCGCGGACCGCTTTGCCGCTCAGCTTTCCTGCCTGCGCGTCAAGGAAGTGGATGCCAAGGAGGAGCAGGACGACATCGATGCCGATTACATCGTCGATGAAAAGGCCAAGACCGCGACGCTGACCCCGCACGGTCAGAAGCGCGCCGAGGCTTACTTTAAGGTGGAAAACCTGTCCGACCCTGCGAATACCACGCTGCAGCACCACATTAACCAGGCCATCAAGGCACGCGGCGTTATGCAGCGCGATGTAGACTACGTTGTCCGTGACGGTCAGGTCATTATTGTTGATGAGTTTACCGGCCGTCTGATGTTCGGCCGCCGCTACAACGAGGGTCTGCATCAGGCGATCGAGGCCAAGGAAGGCGTAAAGGTCGAGCACGAGAGCAAGACGCTGGCAACCATCACCTTCCAGAACTACTTCCGTCTGTACGGTAAGCTGTCCGGCATGACCGGTACCGCGCTGACCGAGGAGGAGGAGTTCCGCCACACCTATCAGCTGGACGTTATCGAAATCCCGACCAACAAGCCGATCGCCCGTAAGGACAATCCGGATGCGGTTTACAAGAACGAGCGCGGTAAGATCATGGCGACCATTGCCCGCATTGAGCAGTGCCACGCAAAGGGTCAGCCGATTCTGGTCGGCACGGTTTCCATCGAAAAGTCTGAGGAACTGAGCAAGATCCTGAAGGCCAAGGGCATCAAGCACACCGTCCTGAACGCAAAGTATCACGAGCGCGAGGCAGAGATCGTTGCACAGGCCGGCAAGCCGGGCGCAGTTACCATTGCAACCAACATGGCAGGCCGTGGTACCGATATCATGCTCGGCGGCAACGCTGAGACCATGGCGCTGGATGAAATTAAGAAGTATCTCCGTCACGAGGTCGAGGACCGTGTGCAGAAGGGCGAGATGGACGAGCGCGTTGCGCACGACTACATCGACCACATGATCTACGAGGCAAACGGCCATGCCGACACCGACGATCAGGAGGTTCTGGCTATCCGTGCCAAGTTTGAGGAACTGTACAGCAAGTTCAAGACCGAGACCGACGCGGCAGCCGAAAAGGTTCGTGCGGCAGGCGGTCTGTATATCCTCGGCACCGAGCGTCATGAATCCCGCCGAATCGACAACCAGCTGCGCGGCCGTGCCGGCCGTCAGGGCGACCCCGGCGAATCCAGCTTCTACATTTCACTGGAGGATGACCTCATGCGTCTGTTCGGCTCCGAGCGTATCCAGAACATGATGGACACCCTCGGCATTGCCGATGACGAGCCGATCGACCAGAAGATTCTGTCCGGCGCGATTGAAAATGCCCAGAAGAAGATCGAATCCCGCAACTTCGGCGTTCGTAAGCACGTCCTTGAGTATGACGATGTGCTGAACACCCAGCGTCAGACCATCTACGCACAGCGTCTGCAGGTGCTCGAGGGCAAGGACGTTAAGGACAACATCGTCAAGATGATTGACGAGACCATCGCCCATGCGGTTCATGCCGCCATTGGCGAGCATAACCTGATTTCGACCGAGATGGTTGAACAGGCGCGCCGTCCGTTCATCGGCGTATTCCTGCGTCCGGAGGACTGCACCTTCACGCCCGAGGAGTGCGACGATCTGACCGCTGACCAGCTGACCAACATTCTGGCAGATCAGGCGCACAAGGTTTATGACGCTAAGGAGCAGGCCCTTGGCTCGCCCATCATGCGTGAGCTGGAGCGCGTTGTACTGCTCAAGAACGTAGACAGCAAGTGGATGGACCACATCGACGCTATGACCGAGCTGCGCAACGGCATCGGCCTGCGTGCATACGGTCAGTACGATCCGGTGGTCGAGTATAAGCGCGAGGGCTTTGATATGTTCGACGCGATGATCGATTCCATCCGTGAGGATACCGTCCGCATGATTTTCCTTGCACAGGTTCGCACCCGTGAGGAACCCAAGCGTGAGCAGGTAGCCAAGGAGACCGGCGCAGCAGGCGCAACCGACGGTTCTGTCAAGGCAGAGCCCAAGCGTGCCGGCAAAAAGCCCGGCCCGAATGATCCGTGCCCGTGCGGCAGCGGCAAGAAGTATAAGAAATGCTGCTACCTCAAGCCGGACGACCCGTATAAATAACTGTCGCGAAACCGGACTTTATTGACAGACTGAAACAGGAGAGAACCGAGGTTCTCTCCTGTTTTTATTTAATTGAACGCTTCATCATTTTGTTCGGCGAACATACGCTGCACACGGTCAAGCAGGATGGGATATCCGGCGAGTGTTGGGTCGGCGACCAGCAGCGCTTCCGCTTCCTCGCGGGCGTTCTGCATGAGCGCAAGGTCAGCCGCTAAATCCGCAACGTGCAGTGCGGGCAGACCGTGCTGCCGCTGACCGAAAAAGTCACCCGGACCGCGCTGCGCGAGGTCTGCGCGTGCGACCTCGAAGCCGTCGCCGGTCCTGCACAGGATGCGCAGGCGCTCCCGCGCGACCTGTCCCTTGTCCGCGCCGAAGAACACGCAGTACGACTGCCGTGTGCCGCGGCCGACACGTCCGCGCAGCTGGTGCAGCTGCGACAGACCGAACCGGTCTGCGTCCTCGACCACCATCAGATTGGCGTTCGGCACGTCCACACCGACCTCGATAACCGTTGTTGCGACCAGAATATCGTATTTCTGCGCTGCAAAATCGCGCATGATCTGATCTTTTTCCGCGTTTTTCATGCGTCCGTGCAGTACAGCCACGTGCCGGTGCGGAAGCAGCTTCTGCAGGTCTTTTGCATGCTGCTCCGCGCTTTTCAGCTTTGTTTCCGCATTTTCGCTGTCCTCGATGAGCGGACACACAACGTAAGCCTGTCCGCCGAGACCGACCTGCTTATCAATGAAGGCAGTAATACGCTTGCGCATGTTTTCGCCCACGGCGTAGGTCTCGACCGGACTTCTTCCGGGCGGGATCTCGTCCAGCACGGATACATCCAGATCGCCGTACATGATGAGTGCGAGCGTGCGCGGAATCGGCGTAGCCGACATGACGAGCACATGCGGCGAGCCGCCTTTCGCGGACAGCGCGGCACGCTGCGCCACACCGAACCGGTGCTGCTCATCCGCGATAACGGCACCCAACCGATGAAACTGCACACCCTGCTGAATGAGCGCGTGCGTGCCCACGACCACCTGCGCCGCACCGGTCTCGATGGCGGCGAGCGCCGCCCGCTTCTGCGCGGCAGTCATCGAGCCGGTGAGCAGCGTGCACGAGATGCCCAGCTTGTCCAGCATAGGGGCAAGCGTCTCCGCGTGCTGCGCGGCGAGGATTTCGGTCGGCGCCATGAAAGCCGCCTGCCAGCCGTTCTGCGCGGCCAGCGCACACAATCCGGCCGCTACCACTGTCTTGCCCGAGCCGACATCACCCTGCACCAGCCGGTTCATCGGCCGTCCGGAGGCGCAGTCTGCCGCGATCTCCATAATCGCACGCCGCTGTGCACCGGTCGGCGTAAACGGCAGGGCTTCAAAGAACGAATCCAATCCATTCGAGGTAAAAACAATGCCGGAATCCGCTTTTCGGCGCTCCTTCAGCTGCTGCAGACCGCAGCAGAGCAAAAACAGCTCCTCGAATACCATACGTCGGCGTGCCTGCGCCACATCGTCCTTGGTTTTCGGCCGGTGAATTGCAGAAAGTGCGTCTACTGCGTCCGGCAGGCGGTATTTCGCCCGCAAAAGTTCGGGCAGCGGATCGGGCCATTCACCGGTCAGCGTGTCGAGCGCGGCAGCGGTTACACGCTCGAGATCGCGCTGGGTCAGTCCCGCCGTCAGCGGATAGACCGGCACGATGCGTCCCGGGTGGTCAGCGTCCGGTGCGACCTTCTCCGACTGCGGGGAGACCATCGTGCGGCCGCGCCCGAATCCTTGCACCTTGCCGTAGAACACATACTCCTGTCCCACGCGGAGCTGCGCCGCAGCATATGGATTGTTGAAATAGGTGACGTTCAGCGTGCCGGTTTCGTCGTAAATCGTGCACTTGACCAGCGTCAGGCCCTTGCGGATACGGTTGACCCTGGGTTCGGTGCCGACCACAGCGCGCACGGCGTACTTGTCCTCCATGTCGATTTCCGCAATCGGCGTGATGTGAGTGCGATCCTCGTAGTCGCGCGGGTAGGTCTCGAGCGCGTCACGAAGCGTGCGGATATGCAGTTTTTCGAGCAGCTTCGCCTTTTTCGGGCCGATGCCCTTGACGAACTGGATGCTGTCATCAACCGATGGCATGAGGATTCTCCTTTGGGAATTTTGATTTGCAAGGCACCCGCTTTACGGGGCGCACGAACCGCGCAGGCGGTTCGCCCATTCTGGGCGGCGCCCTTTTTTCTGCACCAATTGACCGGGGCGCACGAACCGCGCAGACGGTTCGCCCTAACGGGCGGAGCGTTTTTCGCTGAAGTTCAGCGGGGATTCGCCTACGCGGCGGGCGCATAAGAGGGATGGACACCAAAGGTTTCCACCCCTCTTATGAATCTCCCCGTTTCCTCTTAGCACGGCGAAATTTGCAGAACTGAGACTATAAAGGAACGGCAGAGGATTTTTTCTTCCGCAGGACGACTGATAGCCGTCCATGTATCCGCGTATTCGCAGGGTCAGATACCTTACTGCTACACATACGGGCAACTCTACGCTGGGTGCGGCATAACAGTGCCGCACAATTCGTTAGCGCGTTACAATAGACAGGGCCTACGCAAGATAAAAGGTACCAAACGCATAAATTCATAGGTGCCATGCGTTATAACATGCCAAAGGGTTGCGCGACACGAGTATGTCGCGCTTGCGGAGACTGAACCGTCTGCGTAGCAGTACGCTATCTGTGAACTGCGAACAGGTTGCGAAAGACACGCTGTGGTAACTCGACTGCCGTTCCCCTTTTCGAAGCGGTCGCCGCTCTCTGGTCTGCGCCAAACTAACAAACAAAGGGAAACGGGTGAAAATCAGAGGGTGGAAACCGCAGGTGTCTACCCTCTTGTGCGCCCGCGCGGCGTCAGCGCACGTCCCCCGCTCAGCCGGTACTGAAAAAGGCTGCTCTTAATACTCGCGGTAAACCGCCTTCACCACGCCTAAAATCTGGCACCCGGTGCCGTTGATCGGCGGATACGCCGGATTCTCCGGCATGAGCCATACGCCGTCCGGCGTGATGTTGAGCGTCTTGCAGGTAGCCTCATCCTCGAGCAGCGCGATCACGATGTCGCCGTTGCGCGCCTGTATATCCTGCCGGATAATGACCAGATCATCATCCATAATGCCCACGCCGATCATCGAATCGCCGCGAATGCGCAGCGCGTAATACTCGCCGCCTCCCGCTGCCGGTTCGAACGGCACATAGCCGATATGCTCCTCCACCGCGAGGATCGGCATACCGGCGGTGACACGGCCCAGAATCGGCACGCGCGGCACCATGGAAGGGCCGCTGACCGGCGTCAGCGCACGCGATTTATGCTCATTCGGCTCCAGATAACCGGCCTCCTGCAGCTTTTTCAGGTGCGCATGCACGGTGGACGGCGACCGCAGTCCCATCTCTGCACCAATCTCGCGCACCGAAGGCGGATAGCCGTGTTCGAGGGAATAACTGCTTATATAATCCAGTATCTGCTGTTGTTTGGCGGAAATCTTCTTCATTTTCGGCACTCCTCGCTGTTTCCGTCGGAACATACGTTCGTAATTTTATCCTTATTATACCGCAATCCGCCGCAATAAGCAAACATTTGTTTGCATTAACCTGCACGAATTTTCCGCGTTATTCGACACTATCCTTCAATTTATCCATTTTCTGCCGCTGTGTTGAAAAATAACGCAGTTTCATCACCGCATTGCTTGTATTTTACATGATTTTGTTATATCATATAAACAGCAAAAGTATTGATTATTGCAAGGGGACCCGCATTCTGCACCCCTAACTCGCAGGGAGGTTTTTATATGACCATCAAGACCGATCTCGGATATATCGACATTACCAACGAGGTGCTGGCTGGCATTGCCGGTTACGCAGCATCCTCCTGCTTCGGTGTCAAAGGCATGACTATCCGCTCCATGTCGGACGGACTGGCGCACCTGCTCGGACTGGAAAACCAGTCGCGCGGCGTAAAGGTCACCGAGGCTGTGGACGGCGGTGTCAACATCGACCTGCACATTGCAGTCGAGCACGGTGTGAATATTGCCACCGTCTGCCGCTCTATCATCGGCGAGGTACGCTACAACGTTGAGCGCCTGACCGGTGTGGACGTGAAGAACGTCGATATCTATGTAGAGAGTATTAAGGCGGACTGACCTATAGGGGACTTCGCAAGTCCCCTATATACGGAAGTCAGTTCCGGAGAAACTGACTTCCGATACCCGAACGTCGCCGTCCAGGACGGCTGAGTCGGGGTAACAAAACCCACGCACATGTCGCGGGTTTTGTTGCGGCGAAATACGCCGCTGATTGCATGCCGCGGCGTAACCGCGGACGTCTGCGGACGGAGCCAATGGCTCGGATTGCCCGAAGGAAATCCTGCCATGCGGTTACGGTTTGCAAGCAAACCGAAATCTTATTACGCGCAACTGCGCGGTTACTTTTTTTAGGGAGAGATTAAATTAAATGGCAGATCAGAAAATCAACGGTGCGCTGTACCGGTCCATGGTGATCGAGGGCGCACTCGCCATTGCCGAAAAGAAGGAACAGGCAAACGAACTGAACGTATTCCCGGTGCCGGACGGCGATACCGGAACGAATATGTCCATGACGATGGGTTCCGCGATGGCTGAGATGGAAAAGCTCGCTGAGCCGACCCTCGCCAAAGCGGCGGATGCGACCGCTTCCGCGCTGCTGCGCGGCGCACGCGGCAACTCGGGTGTTATCCTGTCGCTGCTGTTCCGCGGCATGGCGAAAAAGCTGCGCGAGACCGAGGAGGCTGACGGCCGCACCCTCGCGCTTGCGCTGCGCGAAGGCGTAGACACCGCCTACAAGGCGGTTATGAAGCCCGCTGAGGGCACCATCCTGACCGTATCGCGCGTTGCAGCACAGCACGCGGTCGAGCTGTGTCAGGCCGAGCCGACGCTCACCGCAGAGCAGGTTCTGGCAGCGATCCTCGAGCAGGGCCACACCGCACTTGAGGAAACCGTTCACCAAAATCCGGTGCTCGAAAAGGCAGGCGTGGTTGACGCCGGCGGCTTCGGCTTTATCACCATCTTCGAGGGCATGCTGGACGCGCTGCGCGGCATCCACAAGGAACGTGCTGTTGCGGCAGAGCCGACCAAGTCCACCGCAGACTTCGCTGCGATCAACGACGAGGACATCACCTTCACCTACTGCACCGAGTTCATCGCATCCCGCAAGGACAAGGCACGCAATGTTGCCCGTCTGCGCTCTATCCTGAACGAAATCGGCGATTCGCTGGTTGTTGTCGAGGATGATGATATCGTCAAGGTACACGTTCACACCGACCAGCCGAACAAGGCGCTCGAGGAGGGTCTGAAATTCGGTCCGCTGCTGACCGTTAAGATCGAAAACATGCGCGAGCAGCACACCGCCAAGGTAATCGAGGGCACGGCAGACGCGCCCAAGGAGCGCGTGATCGTTCCGGCAGAGAAGAAGTTTGGCTTTGTAGCCGTTGCTGCCGGTGAGGGTCTCAAAACCCTGTTTACCGACCTCGGTGCGGACGTTGTCGTACAGGGCGGACAGACCATGAACCCGTCCACCGACGACATTCTGCACGCTGTCGATGCCGTTCCGGCAGAGATCGTTTTCGTGCTGCCGAACAACAAGAACATCATCATGGCTGCCGAGCAGGCGGTTCATCTCTCCGAGGAGAAAAAGGTGATCGTCGTGCCGACCAAGACCATCCCGCAGGGCATTTCGGCTATGCTGGCAGTCGATCCGGAAGCTGAGCAGGACAGCGAGCTGGCGCTTGCCATGCTGGACGCGACAAAGCACGTCCGCAGCGGTCAGGTGACGTATGCGGCCCGCGACAGCGAGTTTGACGGCAAGAAGATCAAGCAGGGCGAGTATCTCTCTCTGTGCGAGGGCAAGCTGTGCGCCAACGGCAAGGAAACCTCGGTCCTCAAAAAGCTGGCTCGTGAGATGGTCTCCGACGACAGCGCGTTTGCAACCGTTATCTTCGGCGAAGGCGTTACCGAGGAGCAGGCCGCTGAGGTTGAAAACCTGCTGCACAAGGAAAATAAGGAGATGGAGATCAACGTCATCAACGGCGGTCAGCCGGTTTACTACTACATCATTTCGGTGGAGTAAACCATCTCTCTAAGCATAAAAAAGCATCGGAAACTGCGTTTCCGATGCTTTTTTCGTGAAATTTCGTCTGCTGCGATTTACTTTACAAGCTCAGCTGCCATATCGAACATGGTCTGTGCGTCCAGACCGGTATCAAAGCCGCTGATGAGGTACGTTGCGCCGTCCTGCTCCCAGAGTACGGACTGGAACATCTTATCCTCCACCTCGTCCGAGCCATAATAGCTGATAACGAGTTCGCCGTTCTTCTCCTGCTGCTTTTCCTCGTCAGACTTCTCGTAGTCGTCCGGTACGAAGCGGTAGTGCGCATCGCGATAGGTCAGCGTAACGCCGTTTACCTCGGCAGTCGTTGCCGGAACCGGATTCTCCATCTCGTCCTCGCTGAACACGGTGTAGCTCTTGTGCGCGGACAGATTCAGCTCCGCGCCATCCTTCGTGTAGGTCGCATCCACCTCGGCGATTTTCTCCGTTTCACCCACACCATTCCGTGCGGTGGTATCCACATCAGAGCCGTAGCTGAACGTATACTCGCCAATCTTGTCCGGCAGCGTGAGCGCTACACCGGCATCCGCCAGATGCGCCTGCGTGCTCGACAGATCCAGCCGCTGGTCAGACCAGCCCTTACTGAAAATGCCGCCCATTCCACCTGCCGCAAATGCGCCGGTCACCGCAATCGCAGCGACAGCGGCAACCGCCACAAAGCGTTTGCTCCACAGATGACGCTTGCGTGCCGGTGCATTGTTCAGTGCGAATTTGACGCGCGCCTGCATCGAATCCGGTGCATGCAGCTCATCTGCACACTGATGCAGCATTTCCTTGATTTCACGTTCCATTTTGATTTCATCCATGATTTGCAGCCTCCTTCGGCTTCCGTTCTTCGGTCAGCGCCTGCCGCAGATGGCGGCGAGCGGAAAAAAGGCGGGATTTCACCGTTCCCTCGGTCACGCCGGTCGCCTGCGCGATCTCACGCACCGAGCGATCATCGAAGTAATACAGCACCACGGTCACGCGGCGTTTTTCGTCCAGTGTGTCGAGGGCGGCATACAGGCGGCGCTGCTCATCCGTCCGCAGCACGGCGGACAGTGCGCTTTCGCTCTCACCTGCATCGAAAAATTCGGATACCGGCGTTTCCCGCTTGGCTTTGCGGCAGTACTTCCATGCCGCGCGGGACAGCGTTCTGAGCAGCCACGGCCGGAATTTGCTGCCGTCCCGCAGGGATTTGATGGACTGCGCACAGGTGACAAAGGCCTCCTGCGCCAGATCCTCGCCGTCCGTCCTGCTGCCGGTGATCAGGCACGCAAGGCGGTATGCATCGTCCTTGTAGCGCTCGTACAGCTCATCGAACGCCTGCATATCGCCGTGCTGCATGCGGCTGACAAGCTCTTTATCGTTCATAACTTTCTATCCTTTCCCTGGGTGCGTCTGTATATAAGAGCAGCCACTCCGGATTCGGTTCATTTTATTTTCGGTGAAACCCGCGTCCTTTGACGCACCCGAGTATAAGAGCCGCGAAGCGGCGGGACGGTTCATTTTTATTTAACGGACACTTTGTACAGTTTTGACGGTTGCGTTTAACGTGGATGTATTCTATACTGGATGTATGAATATGCCAGTGCCGCTGACTCCAGCGATGGTGTCGCCTGCCCGGCGAGGGCACAAGAAGGAGACAACCTGCGGTTTTCTCCTTCTTGTGAATCTTCCGCTTTCCCTTGGAGGGTCTGGCGCAAACCGGAGACCGGCGACCGCTGCGAAATTGGGGAACGGCAGAGGATTTTTTCTTCCGTAGGGGAGCACAGTGTGCTCCCATTCCCCTGCCTATACGCAGTGCCAGATACTCTGCTGCTACACATGCGGTTCCGTCTCCGCAGGCGCGACATACCCGTGTCGCGCAACCCTTTGGCACGTTGTAACGGAAGGCACCTGCGAATTTAGGTATTCGCTACAATTTATCTTCGTAGGCCCTGTCTATCATAACACGCTAACGAATTGTGCGGCACTGTTATCCCCCAGGGGACCTTCTCTTGCCCTTCGGGCAATTCACCTTGTGCCGCACCCAGCGTAGATTTAACCGCATGTGTAGCAGTAATCTATCTGACACTGCGAATATGCGAATACATGGACGTGCAAAGCACGTCCTGCGGTAGAGAAAATCCTCTGTCGCGTCCTTATAGTCTCAGTTCACTAATTTTCGCCGTGCTATCCCCAAGGGAAACGGGAGTCCCAAGAGGGTAGAAACCGTAGGTGTCTACCCTTTTGGTTTCCCCGGCGAAACCGCCGCAGTTCTTTCGCTTCGCAAGCGACCATCCCCCGTTAGGGGAAAAGAAAGGAAGTGCTTCCATGAATCAGCACCAATTCTTCACAGGAGAAATTTTCGACGCCTACCGCTGGTTTGGCGCTCACATAGAGCAAAACGCTGTCGTTTTCCGTACATTTGCACCCAATGCCAGCCGCATTACGCTGACCGGCGCGTGCAACGGCTGGACCGAAACCGATCTGGTACAGGACGGCCGCAGCGGCTTCTGGTCGGTCTCTGTGCAGGACGCCCGCGCAGGTCAGTTTTACAAATACCGCATCTACGGCCCGGACGGCTCTGTCACCGAGCACTGCGATCCCTACGGCTTTGCCATGGAGCTGCGGCCTGCCTGCTGCTCGATTATCACCGACCTTGACGAGTACCGCTTCACAGACGAGGCGTGGATGGCTGACCGCACGGCTTCGCCGGACGCACCGCTGAGCATCTACGAGATGCACCTCGGCTCGTGGATGCGTAATCCGGATGACGCAAACGGCTGGTACACCTACGATGAAATCGCCCGCCGACTGATTCCCTATCTGCAGGAAAACGGCTACACGCATGTGGAGTTTCTACCGCTGTCCGAGCACCCTTTTGACGGCTCCTGGGGCTACCAGAACACCGGATTTTTTGCCCCGACCTCGCGCTACGGCACGCCGGCACAGCTGAAACTGCTGATTGACAAGCTGCATCATGCCGGTATCGGTGCGATCATGGATTTTGTACCGGTACACTTTGCCGTGGACTCCTACGGTCTGGCGAAATACGACGGCACGCACCTGTACGAATACCCGCACAGCGCGGTCGGTGAAAGTGAATGGGGCAGCTACAATTTTATTCATTCCAGACGGGAAGTACGCTGTTTTCTGCAGTCTGCAGCCGATTACTGGCTCACCGAGTTTCATTTTGACGGTCTGCGCATGGATGCGGTCTCGCGCCTGATCTACTGGCAGGGCGATCCCGCGCGCGGCATCAACGGCGACACGCTCGACTTCCTTAAAAATATGAACCGCGGTCTGAAAGCCCGCCATCCCTCGGCCCTGCTCATCGCTGAGGACTCGACTGCCTATCCCGGTATCACCCGTCCGGTGGACGAGGGCGGCTTGGGCTTCGACTACAAATGGGATCTCGGCTGGATGCACGACACGCTCGAGTTCTGTCAGACCCAGCCGGATCTGCGTCCGCGCGATCATGGCAAGCTGCTCTGGTCGATGCATTATTTCGGCAACGAACACTATCTGCTGCCGCTCTCGCACGACGAGGTTGTGCACGGCAAGGCGGCAATCGTGCAGAAAATGTGGGGCGCGGACGAATGCGACAAGTATGCGCAGGCGCGTGTGATGTATCTGTATATGTTCACACATCCGGGTAAAAAGCTGAATTTCATGGGCAACGAGCTGGGTCAGCTGTACGAATGGAGCGAAGCCGGTACACTGGACTGGGCACTGGCAGAACGTCCGTTCCACCGATTTTTCCACAGCCTGTGCATAACTTATGTGGAGAATCCCGCGCTGCACGCAGATTATGCGCCGGATAATTTCCGGTGGGCGAAAAATCATGCGGATGCGCCCTGCGTATTCGGCATGGAGCGCCGCGCAAATGGAGAAACGCTGCTCGCCCTGTGCAATTTCGCAGACAGCGAACAGGAATTCACCGCTTCCCTGCCGAAGTTTACGATTCTGCTTGACAGCAATGCTGCAGAGTTCGGCGGCACCGGAGAGACACTTGCCGTCTCCCGCAAGGATAGTCTGTGTACGGTTGCACTGCCGCGATACAGTGCGGTTCTGCTCAAGCTGTAAAATCAAAAGCGCTCTGCCAAAAACAGAGCGCTTTTCCTATTTATTCGACCGAAATCGGCTTTATCATCTGATAATGCAGTCCGTTCTCATCGCGGTACTCGCCGCGCTGCAGGAAACCGAATTTATGATAAAATCCCTGTGCACGCATGTTTTTCTCGGCGACACGAGCACACAGCTCGCGCTTGCCGAGCGCACGGTACACGCTGATGGCCTGACCGAGAATCTGTCCACTCAGACCGCAGCCGCGGTAGTCACCGGCAATGCAGAAGCCGCCGACCAGACCGATCTCCGGCTGCTCCTCCCACCAGGTTTTCAGGTAAACGAGTGCGGCCTCTTCCCCGCCTTCCAGACAGCCGAAGGTACACGCCCGCGGCGAAACCTTCTGTGCCCGCTCTACATCGCGGATGAGCGCATCCGGATCGAGGTTTGCATCCGTACCGTAGGCATTCTTGTGCAGTTCGCGCATGAATCCCACGATTTTATCCACATCCTGTGGATTCTTTGGGTCAGCGCGGCGGAACCAGATCTGCGGAGACGCCGGAATGCCCTTGGTATTCGTCCATCCAATGGACGCAAACGTGGAGTATTCCTGCGGCAAATGCGAGGCATCATTCTCGTAAACCACGTCGATATTGCCGTTTTCGTCAAATTCCAGCTTGGCAACACAGGTGTTGTCACCCCAGCCGATTTCGCCCATCTGTTCGGGTGCAAAGCCGTGTGCAATCGTCAGCATGCCGCGAATCGCACTGCCGTGCGTCACTACCGCAACCTCTTTGCCCTCATTTTCACGCACAATCGCGCGCACGCCGTCCAGCATGCGCTGACCGGCCTGCATGACCGTCTCGCCGTGCGGCGGCGCTGCCTCCCACGGACGGGCACACCACAGCGCATACTGCTCAGGCCATGTGTGCGGCAGCTCGGCCCACGGAATGTCCTCCCAGTCTCCCATATCAATCTCGCGCAGCACCGGTCGGGTCTCCACCGAAAGATGATGCGGCTCTGCCACAGCCTGTGCCGTTACGCGTGCGCGGAACAGGTCGGACGAGTAAACCGCCGCAAGCGGCACATTCTCAAACCGCTTTGCCAGATACGGCAGCTGCTTGTATGCCCGCGTGGTCAGCAGCGCGTTGTACTGACCATGACACCGGCGGTATACATTGCCCTCTGCCTCAGCGTGACGGATGATGTAGACCGTGGTTCTCATCAGCCTACCTCAACTGCACCGGACAGCTCAGTGACAGACTTCACGCCGTGTGCATCCAGCCACTCGTTCAGCTCGGCAAGCGCCTTGACCGGAGCGGTCGGGTCGTTGAACATCACCGTACCCATGGCAACCGCGTCTGCGCCCGCAAGCATCATTTCGACAATATCACGTCCGGTTCGGATGCCGCCCATGCCGAGAATCGGCACGGAAACCGCCTTACGCACCTGATATACCATGCGAACCGCAACCGGGAACACCGCCGGACCGGACAGACCGCCCATTACGTTGGACAGGATCGGCTTGCGCTTTTCGATATCAATGCGCATACCGAGCAGTGTATTGATGAGCGAAAGCGCGTCCGCACCTGCGGACTCCGCCGCGCGTGCAATCTCCGCAATATCGGTGACATTCGGGGACAGCTTGACGATCAGCGGCTTCTTCGCCTTGGCCTTGGCTGCCGAAACGACCTCCTCGACCATCTTCGGCTGGGTGCCGAATGCCATGCCGCCGCATTTTACGTTCGGGCAGGAGATGTTCATCTCGATGAGGTCAACATCCGCGTCCGAAATCTTCTCGACCATGCCCTCGTACTCCTCGACCGTGTTGCCGGAGACGTTGGCGATAATTTTGGTGTCGTACCGGCGCAGGAACGGAATCTGCTCCTCGATGAAACGGTCAATGCCCGGGTTCTGCAGACCGACACAGTTGAGAATACCCTGCGGGGTCTCCGCGATGCGCGGCGCCGGATTGCCGAGACGCTCGGTCGGTGTCAGACCCTTAACGCCGATGCCGCCAAGCTGAGACAGGTCAAAAAATTCGCCGTACTCATGGCCGAAGCCAAAGGTGCCGGATGCGGTCGTGATCGGGTTTTTCAGCTCAACGCCGCAAAAGTTCACTCTTAAATCTGCCATTACCACTCGACCTCCTCAGCATTGAACACCGGACCGTCCTTGCAGACATGACCGTAACGGGTTTCGCCATTTTCCGACTTGAGTGCGCACGCACACACCAGACAGGCACCGATGCCGCAGCCCATACGCTCCTCCATCGAAACCTGACAGGGCACGCCGGCTTCCTTTGCAATCGCCGCAATCGCCTTCAGCATAGGCTTGGGACCGCAGGCAGCCACACCGGTCGCACCTGCCACCTGCTCCTTCAGCACATCGGTGACAAAGCCGTGACGCGCGTAGGTGCCATCGTCGGTGGTGACAAAGGTCTCGCATTCATCACGGAAGTCGCCCTCCAGGATCACCGCACCCTTGTTGCGGAAACCGAGGATTGCGGCAGGCTGTGCCCCCTTTTCTACTGCCGTGCGTACACAGCCAAGCATCGGCGGTACGCCAATGCCGCCGCCGATAAAGATCGGACGGTCGCCCAGTGCCTGTACGTCAAAGCCGTGTCCAAGCGGTCCAAGCACGTCGAGCACATCGCCAACCTTGCGTTCGCTCAGCCACTTCGTGCCATCGCCCTTCACCTGAAAAACAATGCGCAGATGGCTGCCCTGCCAGGTGCAAATCGAGATCGGGCGGCGCAGCAGATGGCCCTCGCCGCATGCAATGTGGACGAACTGACCGCACTGCGTCAGTTTAACAATTTCCGGTGCGTCCAGCACCATCAGATACAGACCCTCGCCCAGCCGTGTATTTTCTACAACACGGCAGTTTTCCTGAATCGACATAACATTTCTCCCTCCGTTGATCGGTCTGCCGACGAAACAGTGGATTTTTCGACAGCAGGCGAAAAATTTTTCGATAGTTCTATTGTACAGGAAAATCGGGAAAAAGAAAAGATTCTCCTGCATTTTATGCAAAAGAAAAAGCAGCAACTTTCGTTGCTGCTTAGATGTAGGCGT